>NZ_JBIRHK010000015.1:213471-243558 GCF_044328485.1 Streptomyces sp. NPDC017936
GGGGCGGCCGGCCGGGGCCCCACACCGCCGGGGGCCCCGGGGGGGCCCCGGGCGCCCCGGGCCCCCCCCCCCGGGGGGGCCCGCCCCCGGGCCGGGCCGCCACGCGGTGTGAAGCGCGTCGCGTGCGGGGTGGGCGCGGAGCCCGCGGCGGGCTACCGCGGCAGCCGTGCCCCGGCCTTCTCCAGCGGGATCCCCCGGCCGTCCGACCCGACCACGGTCCGGCCGCCCAGCGGCTCGTCCAGCCGCACGGTCAGGTGATGGACCTTGGCGATCATGATGCAGATCCTGCCCGGCCGGGACGTCTCGGTCACGGTGACCTTCACCTCGTCCTCGCCCTCCACCGCGGTCGCCGCGTACTCGGAGCACACCCCGCCCGTGAAGGCCACGGTCAGCTCGTCGCCCTCGGCCGTGTAGCCGTCGACCCCCACGTCGCTCGTCCGCCCGCCGGACGTCGGCGCCCCGGACGGCGTCGACGCCGGGGGCGAGCCCAGGAACTCCGGTTCGACGGCCGGATACGTCACCGTGTAGGCCGCCGCGGCCCCCCGGACCTCGAACAGCCAGGACGGCACCAGCACCTGCCGCCCGCCCGAGGCGTGCGGGGCCAGTCCGAACACCGCGTCCTCGACCGTGAGCGACTCCTTCCCCGGAACCTCCGTCGACCCGCCGCACGGGCTCGCCGGCCGCTCCTGCGTCGGCACCGCACTGGCGCAGCCCCCGATGCCCGTCCGCCGGTCGGTCCCCGGCGCCGCGTTCATCCGGTCCAGCGTCTCCCGCGCGCTCAGCACCGGATACGTGTCCCCCTTCACCGGCGACTTCACCTGCCCGCTCCCGCCGACGACCTCGCCCCGGGCGTTCACGGAGAGGCCGGTCGTCCACCCGTAGGTGGGCAGGCCGCCGATCTCGGGCTCGGCGTTCACGATCCGCCGGCCGCCCATGACCTGGCTCGCGTCGATCTTGGCGTCGTCCTGGCCGAGCGCCTTCAGGACCGGCGCCGCCGCCTTCTTCGCGGCCGCCTCGCTCACCGGGTCGCCGCCCGGGGCCGTGGGCGCCTTGGCGCAGACGGTGGTGCTCTCGCAGTCGTCGGTGCGCGGCAGGTACCGGGTGAACGTCCACGGGCCGGGCGCCTGCCCGTTCACCCGCAGCACCGGTCCCGAGCCGTCCTTCCCGGAGCCGACCCTCCAGTCCCGCCCCTCCGCCACCGGCGTCCCCTCGACGCCCAGCACGGCCGCCAGCCGGACCACCTCGTCCTTCGTGACCTCGCCCCTCGCCCAGTACGCGGGCGCGCTGTCGGGGCCCTCCGGGAGGGCGCCGTCGGCCCGGTAGGTCACCCCGTAGGGGTTCGGCTCGCCGGGCGCGATGCCGTTGGCGGGACCTCCGGAGGCGCCGCCGGCGTAGTCGTCGAGGACGAGGGCCGGGGGAGTGCCGTCCCCCGACGGCGCCCCCGCGTCCGATCCGCCGCCCGAACCCCCCGTCGTGCGGGCGGCCAGACAAGCGCCCCCGCCGCCCACGAGGAGCACGGCGGCGGCGACGGAGGCGACGAGGACGTGCGAGCGGCGCCGGGAGCCGGCGGAGGACACGTCGGGGGAGGGGGCGGACTCGTCACCGGAGGGCCCGTCGGCGGGCTCCGGCGCGCCGGCGGCGAGGGCCGCGGGCTCCTCCCTCACGGGCTCCGTGGCGGATGCCGCCGCAGCCTTCGGTCGGGAGTCCGGTGCGGGGGCGGAGGCCGACTCCGGGGCGGCCGACTCCGGGGCCGAGGGCTCCGGGACGGACGACTCAGGGGCGGACGACTCCCGGGCGGCTCCGCCCCTCTCCGCCTTCTCCCCGCCCGGCTCCTCCGCCCGGGTCTCCTCCGGACGCGTCCCTTCCGAGCGCGTCGCCTCCGGCGCACCCCGGTGCTCAGGCCCGCGCGCGGTGTCGTCGTTGTCGGGTCGCTCGGTGTTCACCGCATCGCTCCTTCGGCTGCCCTGCTGTCGTACCTCGCATCCCCCCGACGGGGGACAGCGATGGGACGCAGCGGGGGAGCGCACGGTTCCCCGTCGGGCGCGCCCCGCCGGGAGATCCCGCGGCGGGGCCCCGGCGGGCGCCGGGAGCGGCGGACTCAGTTGCCGTAGTCGGGCATCGCCTCCAGCAGCCGCGCCGAGGCCGCCGGGACGCTCACGCCGTGGATCAGGGAGGGCGGCACGGGACGGGCGGCGGTCTTCTCCGGCGCCGTCCAGTGCGGAGCCATCCGGGCGCAGTCACCCCGCAGCGACGCCAGGTCGCCGTCGAGGTCGGCCGGAGCGGGGGCGTGGACCTTGAGGTTCGTCATAGCGGCACGGTAGGCATGCACCAGGCCGTGAAGAAAGGTCTACTATCGGGTAGTTTCGCGCGCTTCGCTGGCGCCGGTCGACCGGGTAGCGTGAACTGTCAACCCACCTCCCACAGGAGAGTCCACGCCGTGCGCATCGCAGTCACCGGCTCCATCGCAACCGACCACCTCATGACGTTCCCCGGCCGCTTCGCCGACCAGCTCGTCGCGGACCAGCTCCACACGGTCTCGCTGTCCTTCCTGGTCGACCAGCTGGACGTACGGCGCGGCGGGGTCGGCGCGAACATCGCCTTCGGCATGGGGCAGCTCGGCACGAAGCCCCTTCTCGTCGGTGCCGCGGGCGCCGACTTCGACGAGTACCGCGCCTGGCTGGAACGACACGGCGTGGACACCCAGTCCGTCCGCATCTCCGAGACGCTGCACACCGCCCGCTTCGTGTGCACGACGGACGCCGACCACAACCAGATCGGCTCGTTCTACACCGGCGCCATGAGCGAGGCCCGCCTCATCGAGCTGAAGACCGTCGCGGACCGCGTCGGCGGGCTCGACCTGGTCCTCATCGGCGCCGACGACCCGGAGGCGATGCTCCGCCACACGGAGGAGTGCCGTTCCCGGAACATCCCCTTCGCCGCCGACTTCTCCCAGCAGATCGCCCGCATGGACGGCGAGGAGATCCGCATCCTGCTGGACGGGGCGACCTACCTCTTCTCCAACGAGTACGAGAAGGGCCTCATCGAGTCCAAGACCGGCTGGAGCGACGCGGAGATCCTCTCCAAGGTCGGCCACCGCGTCACCACCCTCGGCGCGCGCGGCGTCCGCGTCGAGCGGGACGGCGAGACCCCCATCGAGGTCGGCTGCCCCCAGGAGGCGCGCAAGGCCGACCCGACCGGTGTCGGCGACGCCTTCCGCGCCGGCTTCCTCTCCGGCCTGGCCTGGGACGTCTCCCTGGAACGCGCCGCCCAGATCGGCTGCATGCTCGCCACCCTCGTCATCGAGACCGTCGGCACCCAGGAGTACCGGCTGCGCCGCGCCCACTTCATGGAGCGCTTCGCCACGGCCTACGGCGACGAGGCCGCCGCCGAGGTCCAGAAGCACCTGAGCTGAGCCGGCGCCGCCCCGCGGGGACGCGCGCCGGGGCCCGCCCCGGGACGATCCGGGCCCCGGGGCCCGGCCGGCGGGCGGGGCCGCCGCCTTCCCGCGGCCCCACCCGCCGAAGAGGCCCTGGGGCCTCTCTTTCGGATCTTGCCGCGGTCGCGGGAGCCGGCACGCACGTCTGCGGCGTTGTCGTCGGTTGCCGGCTCCTCCCACGCCCGGCCGCGCTCGCGCGGGCGGGGCCCCCATCGCGTCGACGCCCTCCTCCGCCTCGCGGCTGCACGCACCGGACCCCGCCCGGGCAGGCCGAAAGCCACCGTCGCCCGGAGCCGGCCTGATCCGGGAGGAAGGCCCTAGACGAGCCGGCGGACCACGTAGGCGGAGCCCCGGTCCGCCGGTTCCTCGGCCACGTACTCCTGCCCCCGCATCGCGCACCACGCGGGGATGTCGAGCCGCGCCGCCTCGTCGTCGGCGAGCACCCGGACCGTGCCGCCCACCGGCACGTCCCCGATCACCTTCGCCAGCTCGATGACGGGGATCGGGCAGAGCTTGCCCAGGGAGTCCACGACCAGCTCGTCCTCCCGCACGACCGCCGTCGGCGTGGGCGCCCCCAGCTTCTCCCGCACGCCCGCCACCGCGCCCGGCAGCACCGCGAGGAACCGCTCCACGTCCTCCCGCGCGGTCCCCGGCGGCAGCGACACCCGCACGTTGCCCTCGCTCAGCACCCCCATCGCCCTGAGCACATGGCTCGGCGTCAGCGTGCTGCTCGTGCAGGACGACCCGGACGAGACGGAGAAGCCGGCCCGGTCCAGTTCGTGCAGCAGCGTCTCCCCGTCGACATAGAGACACGAGAACGTGACGATCCCGGGCAGCCGGCGCTCCGGATCCCCGACCACCTCCACGTCCGGCACCACCTCCGGCACCCGTGCCCGGATCCGCTCCGTCAACTCCCGCAGCCGCGCCGCCTCGGCCGCCGCCTCCGCCCGCACCGCCCGCAGCGAGGCCGCCGCCGCGACGATCGCCGGGAGGTTCTCGAACCCGGCCGCCCGCCCCGACTCCCGCTCGTCCGCGGGCCCCCGGGCGGCGAACCGCACGCCCTTGCGCACCGCCAGCAGCCCCACCCCCGACGGCCCGCCCCACTTGTGCGCGCTCGCCGCCAGCACCGACCAGGGCCCCTGCACCGGCCCCCACCCCAGCGACTGGGCGGCGTCCACCAGCAACGGCACCCCCGCCTCCCGGCACACCTCGGCCACCGCCGCCACCGGCTGCTCGGTGCCCACCTCGTGGTTGGCGGACTGGAGGCAGGCCAGCGCGGTGCCGGGGCCCAGCGCCTCCTCGTACGCCTCGACCGTCACCGCACCCGTCCGGTCCACCGGCACCCGGGTCACGGCCCCGCCGTCCGCCTCGAACGCCTCCGCCGAATGGAGTACCGAGGAGTGTTCGACCGCTGACACGATCAGGTGGCGCCCGGCGCGCCGCCGCCCCGCCAACGCCCCCGCGACACCGGTGTGCACGGCCCGGGTCCCGGACGAGGTGAAGACGAGCTCGTCGGGCCGGCACCCCACGGCCTCCGCCGCGGCCTCCCGGGCCGCGTCGAGCAGCATCCGCGCCCTGCGCCCCTCCCTGTACAGTCGCGAAGGATCCGCCCACCCCTCGTCGAGCGAGGCCAACAGGGCCTGGCGGGCCACGGGATGAAGCGGGGCGGCGGAAGCGGCATCGAAGTAGGACACGGGTCAACGCTAAAGCCAGGGCCGGGGCGGCGAACCCGGGGGCGCGGGGAGCCGCGGACCGGCCGCCCCGCGTCCGCAGTCGCGAACACACCACGAGTGCCCGTCCCCTGGGGCGCAAACCCGGCGGTCTCCCACCCCTTCGGGGTGACCCGCGGCGCGTATGCCACCCTCCCCGCGAACCCCCGGAGGGCGTCGGCTAGGGTTTGGTCCGCATAAACATCCAAACCCCTGCCCGACGCAGGGCGGCGACCGACCAGCGAGAAGGCCGCAGCCGTACAGCGCGGGCGAGACTCTCGGGAAGGCGCTACGTGAGTCCCAACGGCTCCGACCGCTCGCCGCGGCGCCCGATGCGGCGGAAGCTGCTGCAGGCAATGACCGCGGGCCTGGTCCTGGCGACCGCCACCGGTTGCACATGGGAGGACTTCCCCCGCCTTGGTATGCCCACCCCCACCACGGAAGAGGCTCCGCGGATCCTCTCCCTCTGGCAGGGATCCTGGGCTGCCGCGCTCGCCGTCGGCGTGCTGGTGTGGGGTCTGATCCTGTGGAGTGCGATCTTCCACCGGCGCAGCCGCACCAAGGTGGAGGTCCCTCCGCAGACGCGGTACAACATGCCGATCGAGGCCCTGTACACGGTGGTCCCGATCATCATCGTCTCGGTCCTCTTCTACTTCACGGCCCGCGACGAGTCGAAGCTCCTCAGCCTCGAGAAGAAGCCCGACGTCACGGTCAACGTGGTCGGCTTCCAGTGGAGCTGGTGCTTCAACTACATCGAGAACGTCGACGGTTCGTCCGGTGACGCGAAGACCGACAAGAACCTGGCCGCGATCCCGGACCGGTACAAGAAGGACTTCCCGGCCGACGCGGGCGGCGTCCACACCTGCGGCACCCCCGGTGAGCGGAACCCGCAGACCAACAACCCCGGCCCGACCCTCTGGCTCCCCGAGGGCAAGACGGTCCGCTTCGTCCTCACCTCGCGTGACGTCATCCACTCCTTCTGGGTGGTGCCGTTCCTGATGAAGCAGGACGTCATCCCGGGCCACACCAACGCCTTCCAGGTGACCCCCAACAAGGAGGGCACCTTCCTGGGCAAGTGCGCCGAGCTCTGCGGCGTCGACCACTCCCGGATGCTGTTCAACGTGAAGGTCGTCTCCCCGGAGCGCTACGAGCAGCACATCAAGGACCTCGCCAAGAAGGGGCAGACCGGTTACGTTCCCGCTGGCATCGAGCAGACGAGCCACGAGAAGGAACGGGAGTCGAACATCCTGTGAGCATCCTCAACGAACCCCAGGGTGCCGCGGCAGCAGGGTCCCACTATGAGGACGAGCTGCCGGTCCGGCGCCAGCGCCGCGGCGAAGTCGTCGTCAAGTGGCTGACCACCACCGACCACAAGACGATCGGCACGCTCTACCTCGCCACCTCGTTCGTGTTCTTCGTCATCGGCGGCGTCATGGCCCTCTTCATGCGCGCCGAGCTGGCCCGTCCGGGCCTGCAGATCATGTCGAACGAGCAGTTCAACCAGGCGTTCACGATGCACGGCACGATCATGCTGCTGATGTTCGCGACGCCGCTGTTCGCCGGCTTCGCGAACTGGATCATGCCGCTGCAGATCGGCGCGCCCGACGTGGCGTTCCCGCGGCTGAACATGTTCGCCTACTGGCTCTACCTGTTCGGCTCGCTGATCGCGGTCGCCGGCTTCCTCACCCCGCAGGGCGCGGCCGACTTCGGCTGGTTCGCCTACTCCCCGCTGTCGGACGCCGTCCGCAGCCCGGGCGTCGGCGCCGACATGTGGATCATGGGTCTGGCCTTCTCCGGCTTCGGCACGATCCTCGGCTCGGTCAACTTCATCACCACGATCATCTGCATGCGCGCACCGGGCATGACCATGTTCCGCATGCCGATCTTCACCTGGAACGTCCTGCTGACCGGTGTCCTGGTCCTGCTGGCCTTCCCGGTCCTGGCGGCCGCGCTGTTCGCCCTGGAGGCGGACCGCAAGTTCGGCGCCCACGTCTTCGACGCGGCCAACGGCGGCGCGTTGTTGTGGCAACACCTCTTCTGGTTCTTCGGACACCCAGAGGTGTACATCATCGCCCTGCCGTTCTTCGGCATCATCTCCGAGGTCATCCCGGTCTTCTCCCGCAAGCCGATGTTCGGCTACATGGGCCTGATCGCCGCGACCATCTCGATCGCCGGCCTGTCCGTGACCGTGTGGGCGCACCACATGTACGTCACCGGCGGTGTGCTGCTGCCGTTCTTCTCCTTCATGACGTTCCTCATCGCCGTCCCGACCGGCGTGAAGTTCTTCAACTGGATCGGCACGATGTGGAAGGGCAGCCTGTCCTTCGAGACCCCGATGCTGTGGGCGACCGGCTTCCTGATCACCTTCACCTTCGGTGGTCTGACCGGCGTCATCCTGGCCTCGCCGCCGATGGACTTCCACGTCTCGGACTCGTACTTCGTGGTGGCGCACTTCCACTACGTCGTCTTCGGCACCGTCGTCTTCGCGATGTTCTCCGGCTTCCACTTCTGGTGGCCGAAGTTCACCGGCAAGATGCTCGACGAGCGCCTCGGCAAGATCACCTTCTGGACGCTGTTCGTCGGCTTCCACGGCACCTTCCTGGTCCAGCACTGGCTGGGCGCCGAGGGCATGCCGCGCCGGTACGCGGACTACCTCGCCGCCGACGGCTTCACCGCGCTGAACACGATCTCGACGATCAGCTCGTTCGTGCTCGGCCTGTCGATCCTGCCGTTCTTCTACAACGTGTGGAAGACCGCCAAGTACGGCAAGCCGGTCGGCGTCGACGACCCGTGGGGCTACGGCCGCTCCCTCGAGTGGGCCACCTCCTGCCCGCCGCCGCGGCACAACTTCCTCACCCTGCCGCGGATCCGCAGCGAATCCCCGGCGTTCGACCTGCACCACCCTGAGATCGCCGCGCTCGAGCAGCTGGAGCACGCCGGCCACGGCGCCGGCGCGATCGCGGGCAGCAAGGAGGCCGGCAAGTGAAGATCCAGGGCAAGATGTTCATCTGGCTGAGCGTCTTCATCCTCGTCATGGCGTGCGTCTATGGCGTGTGGTCGAAGGAGCCGGCCGGAACCACCGCCCTCTTCCTGGCCTTCGGTCTGTCCATCATGATCGGTTTCTACCTGGGCTTCACCGCCCGGCGGGTCGACACCGGTGCCCAGGACAACAAGGAGGCGGACGTCGCGGACGACGCCGGCGAGCTGGGCTTCTTCAGCCCGCACAGCTGGCAGCCGCTCGCCCTGGCCATCGGCGGCGCCCTCGCCTTCATGGGGATCGCGGTCGGCTGGTGGCTGCTGTACTTCTCCGCCCCGCTGATCCTGATCGGCCTGTGGGGCTGGGTCTTCGAGTACTACCGCGGTGAGAACCGCACCCAGTAACACGCGCCACGCGCGGCACGAGCCCGGACCCTCCGTGAGGAGGGTCCGGGCTCACCCTTTTGCCGTAAAAGGGCTCGGCCATCCGTGTCTCCCCGCGCGCCGGTCGTTGACACGGCTTCCTAGCGTGAGGTCATGAGCCACACTTTCCGCCCCCGCCCCCGCACCGTGGTCGGCTGCACGCTGCTGGTGATCGCCCTGGCCGAGGGCGCGATCGCCTGCGGCTCGGACGACAACCCCCTCGCCGCGCGTCCCTACGACGCGACGGACCAGGTCTCCTTCAACGGCCCCCGGCGCGCGGGGGAGAAGGCGGACCCGACCACACCCCTGGAGATCACCACGAAGGACTCCGGCGACCGCATCACGGACGTCACCGCCGTGGACGCCTCAGGACGCCACGTGGCCGGCGAACTCGCCGCCGACGGCAGCCGCTGGCACAGCACCGAGCCGCTCGCCGCCGACGCCCACTACACGGTCCGCGTGAGCACCGAGAACGAGGACGGCGCCCCCGGGCGCCGCGTCCTCACCTTCGACACCGGCAAGCCCACCGCCAAGGAGCGCCTGACGGCGACGTTCGGCCCCGAGGCGGGCACCTACGGCGTCGGCCAGCCCCTCACCGCCGAACTGAACCGCCCCGTCGCCGACCCCGCCCAGCGCGCCGTCGTCGAGCGGGCCCTCAGGGTCGACTCCAGGCCCTCCGTCGAGGGCGCCTGGCACTGGGTGGACGACAAGAAGCTCCACTACCGCCCGAAGGACTACTGGCCCGCCCACGCCACGATCCGCGTCCACAGCAACCTGGACGGCATCAAGATCGGCGACCGCCTCTGGGGCGGGGCCACGAAGGACCTGGAGCTCACGATCGGCGACCGCGTCATAGCCGTCACCGACGCCGCCTCGCACACCCTGACCCTGTTCAGGAACGGCGAGCAGGTCAAGCAGGTCCCCGTCACCACCGGCAAGCCCGGCTTCGAGACCCGCAACGGCGTCAAGGTCGTCCTGGGCAAGGAGTACTTCGTACGGATGCGCGGCACCACCGTCGGCATCGCCGAGGGCTCCGCGGAGTCGTACGACCTGCCCGTCTACTACGCGACCCGAGTCACGTGGAGCGGCGAGTACGTCCACGCCGCCCCCTGGTCGGTCGGCTCCCAGGGCTACGCCAACGTCAGCCACGGCTGCACCGGCATGAGCACCGCCAACGCCGCGTGGTTCTTCGCCAACGTCCGTGAGGGCGACGTCGTCCAGGTCGTCAACAGCTACGGTCACACGATGGAGACCTTCGGCAACGGCTTCGGCGACTGGAACATCGACTGGACGAAGTGGCGCGCGGGCAGCGCGTTGACGACCGGCCGGCACAAGCCCGCGCAGGAACCGTCCAGGCTCCGGCCGGCGGCCGTCTGAGGCGCCCCCGGCCCTCCGGGCGCGCCCCGTGCCCCTCAGGCGCTCAGCGCGGCCTTCCCGCGCAGCAGGGCGGCCAGCGCCCCCGCGAACTCCACCGGCTCCACCGGCAGGGTCACCGCCGCGTCGGCCCGGCTCCAGGTCGCCAGCCACGCGTCCTGGGGCCGCCCCATGAGCAGCAGCACCGGGGGAGCCTGGAACACCTCGTCCTTGATCTGCCGGCACAGCCCCATGCCGCCCATGGGCACGGCCTCGCCGTCCAGGACGCAGACGTCGATCCCGCCCCGGTCCAGCTCCGTGAGGACGGCGGCGGGGGTGGCGCACTCCACGAACTCGACGAGGGGCGCATCGGGAGCCGGCCGTCGGCCGGAGGCCAACCGGACCTGCTCGCGGGTGTTGGCGTCATCGCTGTAGACCAGCACCGTGGCGGTCGCCTGCATCGTTCCTCCGCGTCATTGCTCGGATACCGATGGGGCGGATGCTACTCCCCCGGACACCCCGTCAACACCTGTCGGGAAGCCGCTGCGATGGGCCATACGGGCACTACACACGGTACGGACACTCCGAACGGCACCCCCCGGAGTGAGGGCGGGATAAGCGACCGACATAATGTCGGTCGTGGCGACAGCAACGACAGTAGAAACCGGGCACGCGCACCCGTCGGTCAACCGGCCGAACCTCACCAGCGTCGGAACCATCATCTGGCTGAGTTCCGAGCTGATGTTCTTCGCGGCCCTCTTCGCGATGTACTTCACCCTGCGCTCGGTGACGGGTCCCGAGCACTGGAAGGAAATGGCCGAGGCCCTGAACTTCCCGTTCTCGGCCACCAACACCACGATCCTGGTGCTCTCCTCCCTCACCTGCCAGCTCGGCGTGTTCGCCGCCGAGCGCGGTGACGTGAAGAAGCTCCGGGGCTGGTTCATCGTCACCTTCATCATGGGTGCGATCTTCATCGGCGGTCAGGTGTACGAGTACACCGAGCTGGTCAAGAAGGACGGGCTCTCGCTCTCCTCCGACCCCTACGGCTCGGTCTTCTACCTGACCACCGGCTTCCACGGCCTGCACGTGACGGGCGGACTCATCGCCTTCCTGCTGGTCCTCGGGCGCACCTACGCGGCCAGGAGGTTCACCCACGAGCAGGCGACCGCCGCGATCGTCGTGTCCTACTACTGGCACTTCGTCGATGTCGTCTGGATCGGCCTCTTCGCCACGATCTACATGATCAAGTAGCCGGGCCCGACCCGCACCCATCCCAGAAGCATCGACGCAGAAAATCCTGACACCGGGGTAATCCGTGAAAAAGCTCTCCGCACGACGACGCCATCCGATGGCGGCGCTCGTCGTCCTACTCCTCGCGCTGGCATGCACCGGGGGGCTGTACGCCGTGCTCGCACCCGCGAGCAAGGCGCAGGCAGACGAAACCGCCCAGTCCCTGGCCATCGACGAGGGCAAGAAGCTCTACACCGTAGGCTGCGCCAGCTGCCACGGCACCGGCGGTCAGGGCACCTCCGACGGTCCGAGCCTCGTGGGCGTGGGCGCCGCGGCCGTCGACTTCCAGGTCGGCACCGGCCGCATGCCGGCCTCGACGTCCCAGATGGCCCAGATCCCGAAGAAGAAGGTCGTCTACACGCAGGCCGAGATCGACCAGCTCGCCGCGTACGTCGCCTCGCTCGGCGCCGGTCCGAACGTCCCGACCGAGGCCGAGTACGGTCCGGAGGGCGCGGACATCGCCAAGGGCGGCGAGCTGTTCCGCACCAACTGCGCGCAGTGCCACAACTTCAGCGGCAAGGGCGGCGCCCTGACCAAGGGCAAGTACGCGCCGAGCCTCGAGGGCGTGGACCCGAAGCACATCTACGAGGCCATGCAGACCGGCCCGCAGAACATGCCCTCCTTCCCCGACACCACCCTGTCGGAGCAGAACAAGAAGGACATCATCGCCTACCTCAACGCGGTCAACGGTGATGAGACGGAGAGCCCCGGCGGTCTCGAGCTGGGCGGCCTCGGGCCGGTCAGCGAGGGTCTGTTCGGCTGGATCTTCGGTCTCGGCGGGCTGATCGCCGTCGCCGTGTGGGTCGCCGCCCGGACCGCAAAGGCCAAGAAGTCATGAGCAGCCAAGACATTCCAGAAGAGAACCTGCCGGCTGGGCAGGGCGCCGACCACGGCGTACACGGTGCGGTGAGCGTCGCGGACGAGAAGCACCCGTTCGCCGACCCGGGGCTGCCGCCCCACGAGCACCGGATGCAGGACATCGACGAGCGGGCCGCCAAGCGGTCCGAGCGTGCGGTCGCCCTCCTGTTCACGGTGTCGATGCTGGCCACCGTCGGCTTCATCGCCTCGTACGTGGCGATCCCGCACGACAAGTCGATCTTCGTGTTCCCGCTCGGGCACATCAGCGCGCAGAACTTCGCGCTGGGCCTGACCCTGGGCGCCTCCCTGTTCTGCATCGGCGCGGCCGCGGTCCACTGGGCCCGCACGCTGATGTCCGACGTGGAGGTCGCCGACGAGCGTCACCCGATCGAGGCGTCGCCCGAGGTCAAGGCCAAGGTCATGGCCGACTTCAAGCAGGGCGCCACGGAGTCCGCGCTGGGCCGCCGCAAGCTGATCCGCAACACGATGTTCGGTGCGCTGGCCCTGTTCCCGCTCTCCGGCGTCGTGCTGCTGCGCGACCTGGGCCCGCTGCCCGAGGACAAGCTGCGCCACACGCTGTGGGGCAAGGGCAAGCTCCTCGTCAACATGAACACCAACGAGCCGCTGCGTCCCTCGGACGTCGCGGTCGGCTCCCTCACCTTCGCCAAGCCGGAGGGCCTGGAGGAGCACGACCACGACTTCCAGACCGAGATCGCCAAGGCCGCCCTGATGATCGTCCGGATCCAGCCGGAGGACATCAAGGACAAGCGCGAACTCGCGTGGTCGCACGAGGGCATCGTGGCGTACTCGAAGATCTGCACCCACGTCGGTTGCCCGATCTCCCTGTACGAGCAGCAGACGCACCACGTGCTGTGCCCCTGCCACCAGTCCACCTTCGACCTGTCCGACGGTGCCCGAGTGATCTTCGGCCCCGCCGGCCACGCCCTGCCGCAGCTGCGCATCGGCGTGAACGACGAGGGCTACCTCGAGGCGCTCGGCGACTTCGAAGAGCCCGTCGGTCCTGCCTTCTGGGAGCGCGGATGAGCAACAACGACGACCGCAGGAAGGCACCCGCGGGCGAGCGGGTGGCCGACTGGGCCGACGGTCGGCTGGGAATCTACTCCCTGGCCAAGGCCAACATGCGCAAGATCTTCCCGGACCACTGGTCCTTCATGCTGGGTGAGATCTGCCTCTACAGCTTCATCATCATCATCCTCACGGGTGTGTACCTGACGCTGTTCTTCCACCCGTCGATGAACGAGGTGGAGTACCACGGCAGCTACGTCCCGCTGCAGGGCCAGCTGATGTCGGAGGCGTTCAACTCGACGCTCCACATCTCCTTCGACGTCCGTGGCGGTCTGCTCATCCGGCAGATCCACCACTGGGCCGCGGTCATCTTCCTCGCCGGCATGTTCGTGCACATGATGCGCGTCTTCTTCACCGGCGCGTTCCGCAAGCCGCGTGAGATCAACTGGCTGTTCGGCTTCCTGCTCTTCGTCCTGGGCATGTTCACCGGTTTCACCGGCTACTCGCTCCCGGACGACCTGCTCTCCGGCACCGGTGTCCGCTTCACCCAGGGCGCGATCCTGTCCGTGCCGATCGTCGGCACGTACATCTCGATGTTCCTGTTCGGCGGGGAGTTCCCGGGCGGCGACTTCGTCGCGCGGTTCTACTCGATCCACATCCTGCTGCTGCCGGGCATCATGCTCGGTCTGGTGGTCGGCCACCTGATCCTGGTCTTCTACCACAAGCACACGCAGTTCGCGGGTCCCGGCCGCACCAACAAGAACGTCGTCGGCATGCCGCTGCTGCCGGTCTACATGGCCAAGGCCGGAGGCTTCTTCTTCCTGGTCTTCGGCGCCATCGCGGCCCTCGCCGGCATCGCGTCCATCAACCCGATCTGGGTGCTGGGCCCCTACCGTCCGGACCAGGTGTCCACCGGCGCCCAGCCCGACTGGTACATGGGCTTCGCCGAGGGCCTGATCCGCGCCATGCCGGGCTGGGAGATCAACTTCTGGGGTCACACGCTCGTGCTGGGCGTGTTCATCCCGCTGGTGCTCTTCGGTCTGTTCCTCGGTGTGATCGCCCTGTACCCGTTCATCGAGTCGTGGGTCACCGGCGACAAGCGCGAGCACCACATCCTGGACCGTCCGCGCAACGCCCCGACCCGTACGGCCTTCGGCGTCGCCTGGGTCACCGGCTACATGATCATGCTGATCGGTGGTGGCAACGACATCTTCGCCACCCACTTCCACCTGTCGATCAACGCGGTCACCTGGTTCGTCCGGATCGGCTTCTTCGCCGGACCGGTCCTCGCCTTCGTGGTCACCAAGCGGATCTGCCTCGGCCTCCAGCGCCGCGACAAGGACAAGGTGCTGCACGGTCGCGAGACCGGCACCATCAAGCGCCTGCCGCACGGTGAGTACATCGAGGTCCACGAGCCGCTCAGCCAGGAGGCCCTGTACACGCTCACCGCGCACGAGCAGTACAAGCCGGCCGAGATCGGCCCGACGGTCGACGAGAACGGCGTCGAGCGCAAGGTGAAGCGCTCCGAGAAGGTCCGCGCCAAGCTGAGCAAGGCGTACTACGGCGAGGAGAGCCAGATCCCGAAGCCGACCGTCGAGGAGTACAAGGAGATCACGAGCGGCCACGGCCACCACTGATCACTGCGTCGCCACGCACCCCAGGAGGGCCCCGTCCGGTGTTCGGACGGGGCCCTTCGCCGTGCCCGCGGCTGGATAGGGTGGAGCCGTCGATACGCGCGTCCCGGGGAGCGGGACCGGACTGACCCAGGAGCGGCATATGAGCGCTGTGACCCCCGCTGGAGGCGACACCGCGGCGGGCCGTTCCTGGCCCGCCCTGCTGAACGGCCTGCTGGAGGGCCGGGACCTCAGCGCGGACGACACCGCCTGGGCGATGGACCTGATCATGCGCGGCGAGGCGACCGACGCGCAGATCGCCGGGTTCGCGGTGGCGCTGCGCGCCAAGGGCGAGACGGTCGAGGAGATCACCGGCCTGGTCCGGACGATGTACGAGCACGCCAACGTGATCGAGGTGCCGGGGCGGACCGTCGACATCGTCGGCACCGGCGGCGACGGCGCGAAGACGGTGAACATCTCCACGATGTCGTCGATCGTCATCGCCGGCACGGGCGCGAAGGTCGTCAAGCACGGCAACCGGGCCGCCTCCTCCGCGTCCGGCGCCTCGGACGTCCTGGAGAAGCTGGGCGTCAACCTGGAACTGACCCCGCGGCGGGTGGCCGAGGTGGCCGAGGAGGCCGGCATCACCTTCTGCTTCGCGGTCAAGTTCCACCCGGCGCTGCGCCACGTCGCCGCCGCGCGCGGACAGCTGGGCATCCGGACCACCTTCAACGCGCTCGGTCCGCTGACCAACCCGGCGAAGGTGAAGGCGCAGGCGGTGGGGGTGGCCGATCCGCGCATGGCCCCGCTCATCGCCGGTGTCCTCGCCGAGCGCGGCAACTCCTCCCTGGTGTTCCGCGGCGACGACGGCTTCGACGAGCTGACGACCACGTCCACCTCCCGGGTGTGGATCGTGCGCGACGGCAAGGTCACCGAGGAGACCTTCGACCCGCGGGACGTCGGCATCGAGCTGGTGCCGGTGGAGGCGCTGCGGGGCGCGGACCCGTCGTACAACGCGGAGGTCGCGCGACGGCTGCTGGAGGGGGAGACGGGCCCGGTGCGCGACGCCGTCCTGCTGAACGCGGCGGCGGCCCTGGTGGCGCTGGACCCGACGGACGCGCCGCTGGCCGAGCAGATCCGCGCCGGCATGGAGAAGGCGGCGCAGTCCATCGACTCCGGGGCGGCCGAGCGGGCGCTGGAGCGCTGGGTGGCGGCCAGCAACGCGTAGCGGACACCGGGTGCGGTCCCGCGATCCGGACACGGGTTGCGGGACCGCGATCACTTAGCGTACGTTCTCCCCCAGGTCATGAGTGACAGTCATGAGGCCCCGGCCGACTGTCCGGCAACCCTCCGTCCGTGGCGGGGTGCCCCGGGTGAAGACCAGGTCGTGGGCAGCGAGGTCCACGGCAAGCGCGGACCCCTCGAGCAACCAGGGGTCCTGGTCGTCGAGGAGCCTTCCGTGAGCAAGCGAATGCGATAGGGCCGCAGAGCCCCGCCTCCGCATCCCTTTCACCTCTTCCACCGCGTCCGTGCCGTCGACGCGCCGTCCGGCACGGTGCGGTGTCCTCCTCGAGGGTTCCCACCGAGCGCCCTCGCCTGCCTTCACGGGAGTTCCGCCATGTCCGTCTCCACCGCTGCCGCCGCCCAGTCCGTCTGTGCCCCGCTGCCCGTTCTGGGCGCGGATGTCACCGTCCCGCTCGTCACGGGCGGCGAGGTCGCCTACGCGGCGCTCGACTACGCGGCCAGCGCCCCCGCCCTCCAGCGCGTCTGGGACGACGTGGCGGCCTACGCCCCGTACTACGGCAGCGTCCACCGCGGCGCCGGATACCTCTCCCAGCTCTCCACCGACCTCTTCGAGAACGCCCGCAGGACGGTCGCGGAGTTCCTCGACTGCCGCGCCGACGACCAGCTGGTGTTCACCCGCTCCACCACGGACTCCCTGAACCTCCTGGCCGCGGCCCTCCCCGCCGGCTGCCAGGTCTTCGTCTTCGAGACCGAGCACCACGCCTCGCTGCTGCCCTGGAAGGACGCCCGGGTCACCTGCCTCGACGCCCCGCGCACCCCGGGCCGGGCCGTCGAGACCCTGGAGCGCGCCCTCGCCGGCCGCGACCCTCACGGCCCGGCCCTGGTCTGCGTGACCGGCGCCTCGAACGTCACCGGCGAGCTGTGGCCGGTCCGCGAGCTGGCCGCCGCCGCCCACGCCCACGGCGCCCGGATCGTCCTGGACGCGGCCCAGCTGGCCCCGCACCACCCGGTGTCCGTCCAGGACCTCGACGTCGACTGGGTCGCCTTCTCCGGGCACAAGCTGTACGCCCCCTTCGGTGCCGGCGTCCTGGCCGGGCGGGCCGACTGGCTGCGGGAGGCCGACCCCTACCTCGCCGGCGGCGGCGCCAGCCGCAGGGTCACCCGGCGCGAGGACGGGGGAGTGGACGTGGAGTGGCACGAGAGCGCCGCCCGGCACGAGGCCGGCTCCCCGAACGTGATCGGCGCCTACGCCGTCGCCTCCGCCTGCCGGGCCCTGACCGAGGCGGGCTTCGACACGCTGGTAGCCCGCGAGCGGTACCTGATCGACAAGGTGCGCACCGGCCTGGCCGAGGTCCCCGAGGTGCGCGTGCTGTCCCTGTTCGGTGACGACGCCCCGCGCGTGGGCGTGATCTCCTTCGTCGTCGAGGGCTGGAACAGCTCCCACTTCGCCGCCGCCCTCTCCGCCGAGTACGGCATCGGCGTCCGCGACGGCCTCTTCTGCGCCCACCCGCTGGTCCGCACCCTGCTGGGCGGCGAACCCCGGAGCCAGGGCGAGTGCGGTTCCCCCGAGGCCGCCCCCGGCGAGAAGTCCCTCAACGCCGTCCGGGTGAGCTTCGGCGCGGGCACCCCGGACGAGCACGTGGAGCGTTTCGTGAACGCGGTGAAGGAGCTGGTGAGCGACGGCGCGAAGTGGCGGTACCGGACGGAGGACGGCCGCTGCGTCCCGGCGGTGTGAGGGGGGCCTCGCGCGCGGGAGCCGTGTCAGGGGGTCAGGAGTCCAGCCCGATCGCGAACGCCGCCTCCAGGTCGTGCTGCGAGTAGGTGCGGAAGGCGACGTGCGTGTCCGTCGCCTCCACGCCGGGGATCTTGCTGATCCGCCCCGGGATGACCTCCGCCAGGTCCTCGTGCTGCCGCACCCGCACCATGGCGATCAGGTCGTACGTGCCGGTGACGGAGAAGACCTCGCTCACGGAGTCCAGCGAAGCGATCCGCTCGGCGATCTCGGGGATCCGGTCCACGCTGGTCTTGATGAGGACGATCGCGGTGATCACGGCTGGTTCTCTCCCTCGGGGGCCGGAGCTGGGGCGGCCTTCACTCTAGTCGTCCCCTGGAACCGGGCCCACGCGAAGACCAGGCCCAGGCCGAAGCCCAGCAGATGGGCCAGGTACGCCACGCCCGGCCCCCGGGCGGCCTGCCCCGCGGCCACCCACTGCAGGGCCGCCCAGAAGGGCAGCACGACCCACGCCGGGAAGCGCAGCGGCAGGAAGAACAGGAACGGCAGGAGACTGGTCACCCGCGCCCGGGGGAACAGGTACAGGCACGCGCCGAGGACCGCCGAGATCGCCCCCGAGGCACCGACCAGGGACTGTCCGGAGTCGGCGTGCGCGGCGGCGTACCCCACCAGGGCCAGGTAGCCGCAGCCGAGGTAGAAGAGCGTGAACTGGACGTGGCCCATGCGGCGCTCGGTCATGGCGCCGAAGACGTAGAGGAAGAGCATGTTGCCCAGCAGGTGCACCCAGCCGCCGTGGACGAACAGGGCCGTCGCGGGGGTGAGCGCGGAGGGCGCCGCGCCCTCGAACAGCTCGGCCGGGACCACTCCCCACCGGTGGAAGTAGGCGCGCCGGGCGGCCGGCAGGGCCTCGCCGGTGCCGTACGCCGTGCCGATGCCCGAGGCGGGGCCGGTCACGAAGATCACACAGCACAGGGTGATCAGCGCGTACGTCACCGGCGCGCGGGGCCGCCGGATCGCTCTGCCCACGGTCCTGCGCACGGTGCCGATCCAGTCGCCGGTCATGAACACAGAGCATGACGTAACGGGACGCAATGCCCCGGACCGCCTCGCCGCCGTGGACAGGGGGGCGACGGGTACCCGCCAGGCCGTAGGGTTACGAGCCACATGGACCGGGGAGCCCTTGGGCGCGCCCCGGCGTCCGAAGACCGACACTAGAAGGAAGCGGACGGTCACGATGACGGTTCCCCTGCCGACCGCCACCACGCGGTGGCGCTGCACGCTCTGCGGCAACCTCACCCGGTTCGACGTGACGCGCTCGTCGAAGGTCGTCGAGTACGTGCACCTCGATCTCGCCGGTGAGCCCAAGGTCGAGGAGCGCGAGGTGGTCAGTGAGACCATCGAGTCGGTGCGGTGTCGTTGGTGCAACGCCGTGGACCAGGTGGAACTCGTGGACAGGCCGGGCGCCGGTTCCTGACGACGGGGATCCCCGCCCGCTCGAGCGAAGCCGAGAACGGGGGAGGGTCCCGCACAGCTAGCTAGTGGGGTGTGACGGATGGTGGAGAGCGCAGGCGGGGGGCCGGGCGACGGCGCCGCTGAGGTGCTCGACCGTCCGCTGCCCGACGGTGTGCGCCGCCGGGTCGTCCAGATCGTCTCGGACGGCTTCGGCGGGCTGACCGTCGGCGAACTGCCCGCCCAGTTGCGGCAGTACGCCCGGTTCGCCCCGAACCGGCGGGCCAAGTTCGCGGGCAACGCGATGGCGGCCGCGCTGGAGACGGATCCGCTCTTCCGGCAGCGCATCGCCGAGAAGTTCAGAGAGGCCCAGCCGGAACTGGCCGGCGCCCTCGACTCCGGCTCGCCGCCCCCGGCCGCGGATCCGCTCGACGTGGCGGCCGCGGCCTATGTGCTGCGGCCCACCGACTGGGTCAAGCTGGTGACGGCGGCCGGCGAGGAGGCGCAGCGGGCGGACGCCGAACGGGTCGGCGAGGAGAGCCGCGCGGAGCTGGAGCGGCTGCGCGAGCAGCTCGACCGGGCCCGGGAGCACACCCGTGCCGAGACCGAACGGCTGCGGGCGGAGCTGGAGTCCGCGAAGAAGGAAGCGGAATCGCTTCACCGCAAGCTGCGTTCGGCCCTCAGCGACGTCAAGCGCGGTGAGGCCGCGCTGCGCAAGGTGCAGGGCGAGATGGAGGCCGTGCGCGCCGAGGGGCAGGCGCAGGTGTCCGCCGCCGAGAGCGAGACGCGGCGGCTGAGGGCGCGGCTCGGGGAGGCGGAGGCCGCTCTGGAGGCCGCCCGGCGTGCGGCGCGCGAGGGGCGCAGCGTCGAGGACATGCGGGTGCGGCTGCTGCTGGACACCGTGCTGGACGCGGCCCAAGGGCTGCGCCGGGAGCTGGCGTTGCCGCCGGTGTCGGTCCGGCCGGCGGAGACCGTGGACGCGGTCGAACCGGGACGGATGACCCCGAAGGACATCGCCGCCCGCGCGCTGTCCGAGAACGACCCGGCGATCCTGGACCAGTTGCTCGCCCTGCCGCAGGCGCACCTCGTCGTCGACGGCTACAACGTCACCAAGACCGGCTATCCGCAGATGCCGCTCGAGAAGCAGCGGCTGCGGCTGCTCGGGCAGCTCTCGCAGCTCGCCGCGCAGACCGGCGCCGAGGTGACCTGTGTCTTCGACGGGGCCGAACTGGTCGCGCCGGTGCTGCTCGCGCCGCCGCGCGGGGTGCGGGTGCTGTTCTCCAAGCCGGGTGTCACCGCGGACGAGCTGATCCGGCAGCTGGTGCGGGCCGAGCCGCCCGGCCGGCCGGTGATCGTCGCCTCGACCGACCGCGAGGTGGCCGACGGGGTCGCGCGGGCGGGGGCGCGTCCGGTGGCTTCTGCGGTACTTCTCAAGCGGTTGTCCTGAAGGCCAAGGTCCATGGTTAATGCCCGAATTGACGCAAGTGTCACGCAACGTAGCGTCAACCCGGCATCACTGCACGTGGATTGGGCGTAAAGAATGCATTGCGTCACCGACTTTTTTGGTGCGAGGATTTGAACTGATCACGGAGAGGTCACTAGGGTCTGGCCTCGAACCTCCGCTCGGGTGATCACTCACAAGGGTGAGTGACGGCGGAGGGGCACCGCCCACCGGCGTGTCGGTAGGCGGCTGGAGGAAGAAGGAGCTCGCCTTCGTGGCGTCCCACCGTCGACCCAAGCAGCCGAGCCGCGCACGTGTCACCGTGCTCACCACCGCGGCCGCCGCCGCTGTCGCCCTGAGCGCGCAGGCCGCCAACGCCGCGCCGAGCGAGAAGCCCAGCAAGGACGAGGTCAAGTCCAAGGTCGACAAGCTCTACGAAGAGGCGGAGCAGGCCACCGAGAAGTACAACGGGGCCAAGGAGAAGCAGGAGAAGCTCCAGAAGGAGATCTCCACCATCCAGGACGACGTCGCCCGCGGCCAGGAAGAGCTCAACGAGCTGCGCGAGAGCATCGGCCTCGCGGCCGCCGCCCAGTACCGCACGGGCACCATCGACTCCTCCCTCCAGCTCTTCCTGTCGTCGAACCCCGACGACTACCTGGACAAGGCGTCCACCGCCGACCAGCTCAGCGCCCAGCAGGTCGAGTCGCTGAAGAAGATCCAGGAGAAGCAGCGCGAGCTGGCCCAGGACCGCGCCGAGGCGTCCGACAAGCTCAAGGACCTCGCCTCCACCCGGACCGAGCTGGGCAAGAAGAAGAAGGAAGTCCAGGCCAAGCTCGCCGAGGCGCAGAAGCTCCTCAACACGCTGACGGCCGCGGAGAAGGCCGAGCTGGCCGCCGCCGACGCCCGCGCCAGCCGCGACGCCGGCGAGCGCGTCGACCTCGGCAACACCGCCCCCGCGTCCGGCCGCGCCCTCGCCGCCTTCCAGGCCGCCCAGAGCAAGATCGGCTCGCCCTACGTCTACGGCGCCACCGGCCCGTCCTCCTTCGACTGCTCGGGCCTGACCTCCTGGGCGTTCGCCCAGGCCGGCGTGCAGATCCCGCGCATCTCCCAGGACCAGGCCAACGCCGGGACGCGCATCTACTCCCAGTCCGCCCTCAAGGTCGGCGACCTCGTCATCTTCTACGGCGACCTGCACCACGTCGGCTTCTACGCGGGCAACGGCCAGGTGCTGCACGCCCCGCGCACCGGCACCGTCGTGCGCTACGAGTCGATCAACAACATGCCGTTCCAGTTCGGCGTCCGGATCTGAGCCCCCGCAGGACCACGGCTCCGTACCGCCCGAACGGGCGAATCGCCTCGACGTGAACTGACCCCGCGCCCCGCCCATGACCTGCGTCTGAGGCGGGGCGTTCACGTCGTGCGGCCACGAAGGCTCTTTGGTGGGCCCCGCGCGGCGCGGCTACTGTCTGCCGCGTTTCCCCCGGCGTCACGCCGGGGGAGCTCCCTGTCCGCCAGTGGAAGGAGCGCGGCTCTCCGTGGGGTCCCATCGCCGTCTTGCACCGTCCGGGTTCGACCGTGGCGCCCTGGGCGTCCTGTCCGTCGCGGCCGCCGCCCTCGGCGCCGTGTCCGCCGCCGTACCGGCCCAGGCCGCGCCGCACGACGACACCCGCGCCGAGGTGGACCGTCTCCACCGGGAGGCCGAGAAGGCCACCGAGGCCTTCAACGAGGCCGGCGAGAAGGTCCGCGCGCTGCGCCGGCAGGTCGGCGACGCCCAGGACCGGATCGCCCGCCGCCAGAGCCGCGTCAACGACCTGCGCGAGCAGCTCGGCGCGCTGGCCGGCGCGCAGTACCGCTCCGGCGGCCTCGACCCGTCCCTGGCGCTGCTGTTCTCCGACGACCCGGACGACTACCTCGACAAGGCCTCCGTCCTCGACCGCATCACCACCCACCAGGCCGGGGAGCTGAAGGACCTCCGGGACGCCGTGCGGGAACTCGCCCAGGACCGCGCCGAGGCCACCCGCGAGCTCGGTGAGCTGGAGAAGAGCCGCGAGGCCGTCGCACGGCACAAGCGGACCGTCGAGCGGAAGCTGGCCAGGGCCCGGCGGCTGCTCGGCTCCCTGCCGTCGGCGGAGCGCGCCGCCTACGACCGGGCCTCCCGCTCCGGCCGGACCGGCGCGCCGGGCCCCTGGGACGACGCCCCGGTCTCGGGCCGGGCGGCCGCCGCCGTGGCCGCGGCCCGCTCCGCCCTGGGCAGGCCGTACGTCTGGGGCGCCAACGGCCCCACGGGCTTCGACTGCTCGGGTCTGATGCAGTGGTCGTACGCCCGGGCCGGCGTCTTTCTCCCCCGCACCTCCCAGGCCCAGGCGCACGCCGGCCGCCGGGTCCCCCTCTCCCAGGCCCGCCCCGGGGACCTGGTCACCTACCGCTCCGACGCCAGCCACGTCGGCATGTACGTCGGCGACGGCCAGGTCATCCACGCCCCCTACCCGGGCGCGCCGGTGCGCTACGACCCGGTGGGGATGATGCCGGTGTCGGCGGTGACCCGGCCCTGAGGGCGCCTGCGGCAGAGGGGGCGCCCGCCCGGTGAACCGGTGAGCCGCCGGACGCGGTGGTGCGGCGCCGGGGGCCCGCGGGGGCACCGGCGGGGACCCGGCGCGAGGGCGTCGCCGTACGATCGGGTGGATGGCTGGGCGAAGGCGGGCGTGCGGATGCCGGGGCACGGGGCTGTGGCGGCTGCTCGTCGCCCCGGTGCTGCTGCTCCTGCTGCTGGTGGGGTGCGGCGGGCGGGCCACGACGGACGGCGCGCGGGCCGAGGTGCAGCGGCTGCTCGACCGGCGGGCCGCCGCGGTGCTGGCGCACGACGAGGCCGGCTACGCCGCCACCGGCGACCGCGCCGGGTACACCCGCCTGCGGGCCGTGCCGCTGGCCGCCTGGTCCTACCGCGTGACCGCCCTCCACCGCAGCGGCGACACGGCCACCGCCGACGCCGAGCTGAGCTACCGGATCGAGGGCTACGACCGGGCCCCGGTGACCACGGCCCGCACGGTGCGCCTGACCCGTGACCCGGACGGGCGGTGGAGCGTGGCCTCCGAGCGGCCCGGGGAGAAGACCGGCGAGCAGGCGTGGGACCAGGGAGCGGTGACCGCCGTCCGGGGCGCGCACAGCCTCGTCCTGGGCGTCGGGCAGACCGACGCACGGCTGCGGGACTTCGCGGACCTGGCCGACCGCGCCGTCCCGGCGGTCTCCCGGGCGTGGGGCACGGACTGGGCCGGGCGCGTCGTGCTGCTCGTGCCGCAGTCGCTGGACGGCATGGCGGCGCTCCTCGGCTCGCCCGCCTCGTCCTACCGCGGGATCGCCGCCGTCACCACCGGCGAGACGGGCGGCGCGGCCAGGACGCCCGCGGACCGGATCATCGTCAACCCGGACGCGTACGGCCTGCTCGGCCCGCTCGGGCAGCAGGTCGTGCTCACCCACGAGACCACCCACGTCGCCACCCGCGCCCACACCAACGCCGCCACCCCGCTGTGGCTGTCCGAGGGCTACGCCGACTGGGTCGGCTACCGCGGCACGGGGCGCACCGCGCGGCAGGCCGCCCCCGAGCTCGGGAACGCACTCGCCCGGGGGCAGGCTCCCCAGGCCCTGCCCACCGACGACGACTTCGGCTTCTCCGGCGACGCCACCCGGCTGGCGCGGGCCTACGAGGGCGGCTGGCTGGCCTGCCGGATGATCGCCGAGCGCTGGGGCGAGGAGCGGCTCGAGGCGTTCTACCGGGCCGTCGGCGAGCACGGGGAACGCGACGGGGCGGTCGAGGGCGCGATGGGGAGCGTGCTCGGGACGACGCCGGCGGACTTCACCGCCGAGTGGCGGCGGTACCTGCGCGACCAGCTGGGCTGATCAGCCGGTCCCCTCCAGCCGCGCGATCGCCTCGCGCAGCCATCCCCGCTCCGCCTCGCCCGTCGCCCGCGCCACCCGCAGCATGCCCTGCCGGAACAGGTCCTCGGCCTCCTCCGCCCGTACCGGCTCGCCCTCCCGGTAGAAGAAGCTCGACGGGGCCTCGAGGAAGTCCAGGCGGCGGCGCAGCACCGCCGCCTGCTCGCGCCGGTCGGGCAGGTGGCGCAGGAAGGCGAGGACGGTGTTGAAGCGGACCTGGTCGGTGATCTCGGTCTGCTTCGGCCGGCGCAGCCGTTCGAGCAGGTCCGCGCGGCCGGCGCCGGTCAGGGACAGCACCCGGCGCGGGGCCGCGCCCGCGCCCTCCTCGGTGCGCTGGTCGAGCTTGCCGGCCGTCACCAGCCGGGTGATCGCCGGATAGAGCGCGCCGTCGCTCACCGGGCGGACGTGACCGCTGAGGGCCTTGATGCGCTCCTTCAGCTCGTAGCCGTGCAGGGGCTGCTCGGCGAGGAAGCCGAGGATCGACAGTTCCAGCATCGGGCGGTTCCTCCTTGCGGTCGCCGTGCCCCCATGCTACCTCTTTTCGAGCTACCTCGGTTAGAGGTATGCAGTCCATGTCTCCGGCCGGCGTCCCCGGCCGGCCCCGGGGGGCCTCACCGTGAACAGTCACCGCGAGCAGCTCGTCGCGCTCGCCCGTCCCGTCTACTTCTCGCTCCTCGCCTCCGTCGCCGCCGGGCTGATCAACACGGTCTGGGTCTCCCGGCTCGGCGGCCCCGCGGTCGCCGCCGTCGCGGTGGCCACCAACACCGAGAACGTGCTGCTGGGCGTCGCCCTGGTCTTCGCCTCCGGGACGACCGTGCTGGTCGCGCACGCACGCGGCGCCCGCGACCCGGCGGCCGTGCGCGCGGCCGTGCGCGGCGGCTGGGCGCTGTGCGCGGTGGTGACGCCGGTGGTCGTCGTCGGCGGCTTCCTGCTGCGCGAGCCGCTGGCCCGGCTGGTGCTCGGCGGCGGCGACGGCCCCGCCCTGTCCCTCGCCGTCGCCTACTTCGCGATCTCCCTGCCCGGCACGGCCGTCTTCTTCGCCCAGAACCTCGTCGACGGCATCCTCAAGGGCGCCGGCGACACCCGGACCCCGCTGCGGCTCGCCCTGCTGGCCAACGGCCTGATCCTGGTCCTGGACCCGTTCCTCATCCACCTGTACGGCGTCCGGGGCGCCGCCGCCTCCACGGTGCTGTGCCGGAGCGCGGCCCTCGGCGCGGGCCTGCTCGCGCTGCGCCGCGACGCCCTGCTGCGGTCGGCCGCCCGCGCCCCGCGCACCGGGTCCGCGCTGCGCCGGACGCTGACCACCGGGCTGCCGATGTCCCTCGACTTCACCGTGCGGCAGGCCGGCGCGCTCGGACTGGTCGCCGTCGTGGCACGGCTCGGGGTGACGGCCGTGGCCGCGTACGCCCTCGCCTACAAGGTCCTGTACGTCGCGACGATGGCCTTCTACGCGGTGCGCCAGGCCGCCGCCATCCACACCGCCCACACCCGGGGCACGGGGCGGGACCGGCGGCGGGCCATCGGGCGGCAGGCGCTGCTCGTCTCCGGGACGGCCGGGCTGGCGGCGGCCCTGCTGCTGGCCGCGGCGGCACCCTGGATCATGGCCGTCTTCGGCGCCGGACCGGCCGTGGCCCACGAGGGCGTGCTGTTCCTGCGCTGCGTCGGACCGTACCTGCTGCTGATGGCCGGGTTCATCGCGCTCGGCGGGGTCTTCGAGGGCAGCGGGGGAGCGCCGGCGCTGCTGCGGGTGACCGTGCTCGGCACGGCCGTCCAACTGCCGCTCGCCCACGCCCTGTCGGGGCTCGGGCTGCCCGGGGTGTGCCTGGCGCTGGCGCTCGCGATGGCGGTGCAGTGCGCCGCGGTGGCCGTGCTGCTGCGACGGGCGGGCCGGCAGGAGGAGACGGAGGCGCCGAGGGTGCGGGCGGCCTGACCGGGGCGCGTCGGGCCTGGCGGCCGGCCCGGACGCGGGGGCGGCCGGCGGCGCACCCGCCGCCGACCGGGCGGACCGCGGGGCTCGGGCGGCCGGGCCCGCGCCGCCGCCGGTGGCGGTGGTGTGCGCCGGGTCGGGGGGGGCACCGGGGCCTCCACGGCGGGGTCGGGTCCGCCGGGGCGCGGGGCGCGGGGCGCGGGGCGCGGGGCGCGGAACCGGACCGCCGGGCCGGGGCGCGGCCGCGCGAGGTGAAGGAGGCGCCCGCGGGCGTGCGCGGCGCGGACCCCTCGCCGCCGGCCGTCACGGCGGCCGGCGGCGAGCACGCCCCCGGCCGGGCGAGGGCGCCCGGCGGCTCCGCCTGCGTGCCCCGGTCACGCGGGGAGGCGCGGGAGGCGAGACCGCCGGGCGCGGCCGTGCGCACGGGTTGGGTAGGGTCGGCGGCGATGCACAAGACCCTGATCGTGACGAACGACTTCCCGCCCCGCCCCGGCGGTATCCAGGCGTTCCTGCACAACATGGCGCTCCGGCTCGACCCCGATCGGCTCGTCGTCTACGCGTCCACCTGGAAGCGGTCGCGCGAGGGCGTCGAGGCCACGGCCGCCTTCGACGCCGAACAGCCCTTCACCGTCGTGCGCGACCGGACGACGATGCTGCTGCCCACGCCGGGGGCCACCCGGCGGGCCGTCGGGCTGCTGCGGGAGCACGGGTGCACGTCGGTGTGGTTCGGGGCGGCCGCGCCGCTCGGGCTGATGGCGCCCGCGCTGCGCAGGGCCGGCGCGCGGCGGCTGGTGGCCACCACGCACGGACACGAGGCCGGCTGGGCGCAGCTGCCCGCCTCCCGGCAACTGCTGGGACGCATCGGCGAGACGACCGACACGATCACCTACCTCGGGGAGTACACGCGCTCGCGGATCGCGACCGCGCTGAGCGCCGAGGCGGCCGGGCGGATGGTGCAACTGCCGCCGGGCGTCGACGAGAAGACCTTCCACCCCGGTTCCGGCGGGGACGAGGTGCGGGCGCGCCTCGGGCTGACCGACCGGCCGGTGGTGGTGTGCGTCTCGCGGCTCGTGCCGCGCAAGGGGCAGGACACCCTGATCCTGGCCATGCCCCGGATCCTGGCCGCCGAGCCGGAGGCCGTGCTGCTGATCGTCGGCGGCGGCCCGTACGAGAAGGACCTGCGCCGGCTGGCGCACGAGACCGGGGTCGCCGCCTCCGTGCGCTTCACCGGCCCGGTGCCCTGGTCGGACCTGCCCGCCCACTACGGCGCCGGTGACGTCTTCGCGATGCCCTGCCGCACCCGCCGGGGCGGGCTCGACGTGGAGGGGCTCGGGATCGTCTACCTGGAGGCCTCCGCGACCGGGCTGCCCGTGGTCGCCGGCGACTCCGGCGGCGCCCCCGACGCCGTGCTCGACGGCGAGACCGGCTGGGTCGTCCGGGGCGGCTGCCCCGACCAGGTCGCCGACCGCGTCGTCCCCCTCCTCGCCGACCCCGAACTCCGCCGCCGGATGGGGGAGCGGGGCCGGCGGTGGGTGGAGGAGCGGTGGCGCTGGGACCTCCTGGCGGAGCGCTTGAAGACCCTGCTGTAGCGCGGTCCGCCCCAGGGCGCGGGACAGCGGACCTGACGCGACGTCAGTCGATTGCCCGTCGGCCGACAGGGCGTCGACTCCCGGGCGGAGTGGTCCCGGACGGCGCCGGCGCCGCGCCCGCCGGACGCGCGACGGCGCGGTGTCCTCGCCGAGGACACCGCGCCGCAGGACGACCCGGGTGCTACTTCGCGTAGATCGCCTCGATCTCCGCCGCGTAGTCCTTCGCCACGACGTTGCGCTTGAGCTTCAGCGACGGGGTGAGGTGACCCGAGTCCTCCGTGAACTGGGAGGACAGGATGCGGAACTTGCGCACCGACTCCGCCTTCGACACCGCGGCGTTGCCGTCGTCGATCGCCGACTGGACCGCGGCCAGCAGGTCCGGGTCCTCACGCAGCGACGCCGCGGTGGAATGCGCCGGCTTGCCGTGCTCGGCGGCCCAACGGCCCAGGAACTCCTCGTCGATGGTGACCAGCGCGCCCACGAACGGCCGCCCGTCGCCCACCACCATGCACTCCGCGACCAGGGCGTGCGCCCGGATGCGGTCCTCGATCACGGCCGGGGCGACGTTCTTGCCGCCCGCGGTGACGATGATCTCCTTCTTGCGGCCGGTGATCCTGAGGTAGCCGTCCTCGTCGAGGGTGCCGACGTCACCGGTGTGGAACCAGCCGTCGGCCAGCGCCTCCGCGGTCGCGCCGGGGTTGTTCCAGTACTCCTTGAACAGGTGCTCGCCGTGCAGCAGCACCTCGCCGTCGTCCGCGATGCGCACGACCGAACCGGGCAGCGGCTGGCCGACCGTGCCGATCTTCTGCCGGTCCCAGGGGTTGAACGCGGTCGCCGCACAGGACTCCGTCAGGCCGTAGCCCTCCAGGACGGTGAAGCCGATGCCGCGGAAGAAGTGGCCGAGGCGCTCGCCCAGCGGGGCGCCGCCGGAGATCGCGTACTCGCCGCGGCCGCCCAGCACCGCGCGCAGCTTGCCGAAGACCAGTCTGTCGAAGACCTTGTGCTTGATCTTCAGGCCGATCGACGGGCCCGACGGGGTGTCCAGCGCCCTGCTGTACGCGATCGCGGTGTCCGCCGCCTTGTCGAAGACCGCGCCCTTGCCGTCCGCCTGCGCCTTGGCGCGCGCCGAGTTGTAGACCTTCTCGAAGACGCGCGGCACGCCCAGCACCAGCGTCGGCCGGAAGGAGGCCAGTTCGTCGGTGAGGTTCTTGATGTCCGGGACCGTGCCCAGCTTGATCGGCGCCATCATCGGGGCGATCTGGACCAGCCGGCCGAAGACGTGCGCGAGCGGGAGGAAGAGCAGGACGCTGCACTCGCCGGTGCGGAAGAGGGGCCGCAGGCGCTCCACGATGTTCCCGCACTCGGCGAAGAAGCTGCGGTGGGTGAGGACGCAGCCCTTGGGCCGGCCGGTCGTCCCGGAGGTGTAGACGATGGTCGCCGGGTCGTCGGCCTTGGCCAGCGAGCTGCGCTCCTCGACGGCCTCGTCGGAGACGTCCCTGCCGAGCCGCCCGAGCTCCTCGACGCCGCCGTCCTCGATCTGCCAGACGTGCTTGAGGGCGGGCAGGTCCTCGCGCACCGACTCGACGGCGGCGGCGTGGCCGTCCAGTTCGACGACGCAGGCGGTGGCGCCCGAGTCGGACAGGATCCACCGCACCTGCTCCGGCGAGCTGGTCTCGTACACCGGCACGGTGACCGCGCCCGCGCTCCAGATCGCGAAGTCGAGCAGCGTCCACTCGTAACGGGTGCGCGACATCAGGCCGACGCGGTCGCCCGGCTGGACGCCGGAGGCGATGAGGCCCTTGGCGGCGGCGCGCACCTCGGCCAGGAAGACCGTGGCGGACACGTCCTGCCACGCGCCCCCCACCTTGCGGGCCATGACGGCGACGTCAGGGTGCTGCGCGGCGTTTCTGCGGACGATGTCGGTCAGATTGCCGTCCGCAGGGACCTCGTACAAAGCCGGAAGGCTGAACTCGCGCAAGACTGCTGCTCCTCATAGGGCGCCGGCGCCACGACGTTGTGTGATGCGACGGTGCGGTCCAAGGCTCGGGAGGGCACTCAGGTATTCGGTGGTTGAAATCCTGAGCACGACT
>NZ_JBIRHK010000016.1:0-223515 GCF_044328485.1 Streptomyces sp. NPDC017936
TCCGACTCTATCAGATCTTTTTTCCGATCCGATTTCCTCGGCGCTTTCCAGGTTCCCGCTTTTGACTCGCGGTTTCCTTTCCGGCGGTTCCGACTTTATCAGAAGTTCTGAGTCGGTTTCCCCGCCCCTCCCGGGAGGTTGGTCCCGAGCGCACGAGGCGGCCGGGTTCCCGTTCAGGCGGAGCCGCAAACGTACTGGAGCGAGGCGCCCCGATGCAAATCGAGGTGCCCCGCTCCGAGTTCACGCGGACGAGGGGTGCCGCGCGGGTCAGACCTCCACGACGACCGGGAGGATCATCGGCCTGCGGCGGTAGGTGTCGGAGACCCACTTGCCCAGCGTGCGACGGATCAGCTGTTGCAGCTGGTGGGGCTCGACCACGCCGTCCTGGGCCGAGCGCTCGAGAACCTCGGTGATCTTCGGGAGGACGTCCGCGAAGGCCGAGTCCTCGATGCCCGAGCCGCGGGCCTGGACGTGCGGGCCGCCGGTGATCTTTCCGGTGGAGGAGTCCACGACCACGAAGACCGAGATGATGCCCTCGTCGCCCAGGATCTTCCGGTCCTTCAGGGCCGGCTCGCCGACCCCGCCGACCGAGAGGCCGTCGACGTACACGTAGCCGGCCTGGACCTTGCCGGAGATCTTGGCCTTGCCCTCGACGAGGTCGACGACGACGCCGTCCTCGGCGATGACGATGCGGTCGTGCGGCACGCCGGTCATGGCGCCCAGTTCGGCGTTGGCGCGCAGGTGGCGCCATTCGCCGTGCACCGGCATCAGGTTCTTCGGGCGGCAGATGTTGTAGAAGTACAGCAGCTCGCCCGCGGACGCGTGGCCCGAGACGTGGACCTTGGCGTTGCCCTTGTGGACGACGTTGGCGCCCCAGCGGGTCAGGCCGTTGATCACGCGGTAGACCGCGTTCTCGTTGCCCGGGATGAGGGACGACGCCAGGATCACCGTGTCGCCGTCGACGATGCGGATCTGGTGGTCGCGGTTGGCCATGCGGGACAGGGCGGCCATGGGTTCGCCCTGGGAGCCCGTGCAGACCAGGACCACCTCGTGGTCGGGAAGGTCGTCGAGGGTCCTGACGTCCACGACCAGCCCCGGCGGCACCTTGAGGTAGCCGAGGTCACGCGCGATGCCCATGTTGCGGACCATCGAGCGGCCGACGAAGGCGACCCTGCGGCCGTACTCGTGGGCCGCGTCCAGGATCTGCTGGATGCGGTGGACGTGGCTGGCGAAGCTGGCCACGATGATCCGCTTGCGGGCGTTCGCGAAGACCTGGCGCAGGACGTTGGAGATGTCCCGCTCGTGCGGGGTGAAGCCGGGGACCTCGGCGTTCGTGGAGTCGGTGAGGAGGAGGTCGATGCCCTCCTCGCTCAGCCGCGCGAACGCGTGGAGATCCGTGAGGCGGTTGTCCAGCGGGAGCTGGTCCATCTTGAAGTCGCCCGTGTGGACCACCATGCCGGCCGGTGTGCGGATGGCGACCGCCAGGGCGTCCGGGATGGAGTGGTTGACCGCGACGAACTCGCAGTCGAACGGGCCGATGCGCTCGCGGTTGCCCTCCGCCACCTCGAGCGTGTACGGACGGATGCGGTGCTCCTGGAGCTTGGCCTCGATCAGGGCGAGGGTCAGCTTGGAGCCGATCAGCGGGATGTCCGGCTTCTCGCGCAGGAGGTAGGGGACGCCGCCGATGTGGTCCTCGTGGCCATGGGTAAGGACGATGCCCTCGATGTCGTCGAGGCGGTCCCGGATGGACGAGAAGTCCGGCAGGATCAGGTCGATTCCGGGCTGCTCCTCCTCGGGGAAGAGCACTCCGCAGTCGACGATCAGCAGGCGGCCGCCGTACTCGAAGACCGTCATGTTGCGGCCGATCTCGCCGAGGCCGCCGAGCGGGGTGACCCGCAGGCCCCCCTGGGGGAGCGGCGGGGGCGGGCCCAGTTCAGGGTGCGGATGACTCAAAAGACTCTCCTCAAACACACGCGCCACGTACCGGTCGGGCACGTGGCGCGCGTGACGTTCGTGCAGAAGCAGTTGTCGTGATGGACGGTGCAGGCACCGGTGGCCTGCGGTGTTCGGTCGTATTCAGTTGTGAAGTCTGGTGTCAGAGCTGTACCCCGCCCGCGGCAAGATCGATCTTGAGCTGCTCGATCTCTTCGGGGGAGCACTCGACCATGGGGGCGCGCAGCGGGCCGGCGGGGAGTCCCTGGAGGGCGAGCGCGGCCTTGGTGGTCATGACGCCCTGGGTGCGGAACATGCCCGTGTAGACCGGGAGCAGCTTCTGGTGGATCTCCGTGGCCTTCTGGACGTCGCCGGAGACGTACGCCTCGACGAGGACGCGCAGGTCGGGGGTGACGACGTGGCCGACGACCGAGACGAAGCCGACCGCGCCGACGGAGAGCAGCGGCAGGTTCAGCATGTCGTCGCCGGAGTACCAGGCCAGGCCGGACTGGGCGATGGCCCAGCCGGCGCGGCCGAGGTCGCCCTTGGCGTCCTTGTTGGCGACGATCCGGGGGTGCGCGGCGAGACGCACGAGCGTCTCCGTGTTGATCGGGACGCCGCTGCGGCCGGGGATGTCGTAGAGCATGACCGGCAGCTCGGTGGCGTCGGCGACGGCCGTGAAGTGGCGGTACAGACCCTCCTGAGGGGGCTTGTTGTAGTACGGGGTGACGACCAGGAGGCCGTGTGCGCCCGCCTTCTGCGCCGCGCGCGCCAGCTCGATGCTGTGGTGGGTGTCGTTGGTGCCGACTCCGGCCACGATGTGGGCCCGGTCGCCGACGGCCTCCAGGACGGCTCGTACGAGGTCCGATTTCTCCGCGTCGCTGGTGGTGGGGGACTCACCGGTGGTGCCGTTGATGACCAGGCCGTCGTTGCCTGCGTCCACCAGGTGGGTGGCGAGCCGCTGTGCGCCGTCGAGGTCGAGTGCGCCGTCCGCCGTGAAGGGCGTGACCATGGCGGTGAGGACCCGCCCGAAGGGGGTCTGCGGAGTGGAGGTCGGAGCCATGGGTAACACGCTACTCGTTGCTCGGGGCGGGGTCTGCCCTCGGGGCTGGCGACAAGTCGTGACAAAGATGGAGCCCGGCACTGCCTGCTCGGGGGTTCAAGCAGTGCCGGGTCCGTTTGATCAGGCTAGATGAACTTCCCTAAATGCCGCAATACGGACACTTCGCGAGGCTGATCCGTACATACGTCTCGCGCCGCGGGACGGCCGCCGAGGGGTGATCGCCGGGGACCGGCCGTCAGGGGGCGATCCGGCCGTTGGCGTTGAACGCCGCGTAGGTGAGGGGCATGAGCTCGGCCCACACGGCTTCCATCCGCTCGCCCACCATCTCGATCTCCCGCTGCGGGAAGGACGGCACCTTCGCCAGCTCGTGCTGGGTGCGCAGGCCGAGGAAGTGCATCAGGGAGCGGGCGTTGCAGGTGGCGTACATCGACGAGAACAGGCCGACGGGCAGGACCGCGCGGGCGACCTCGCGGGCGACGCCGGCGGCGAGCATCTGCCGGTAGGCCTCGTAGGCCTGGAGGTACGAGTCCTCCATGGTGCGGGCCACCAGCTCCTGCTGGGCCTCGGTGCCCTCGACGAAGACGTACTTGCCGGGGCGGCCCTCCTGGACGAGCTTGCGGGAGGCGTCGGGGACGTAGAAAACGGGCTGGAGCTCCCGGTAGCGACCCGACTCCTCGTTGTAGGACCAGCCCACGCGGTGGCGCATGAACTCGCGGAAGACGAAGATCGGGGCGCTGATGAAGAAGGTCATCGAGTTGTGCTCGAAGGGGCTGCCGTGCCGGTCCCGCATCAGGTAGTTGATCAGGCCCTTGGAACGCTCCGGGTCCTTCGTCAGTTCTTCCAGGGACTGCTCGCCGGCCGTGGACACGCGGGCGGCCCACAGCACGTCGGAGTCGGCCGCGCTGTGCTTGACCAGCTCGACGGTGACATCACTGCGGAAGCGGGGCTCGAGGTCGTCGGCGGGGGTGTCGGTCACGGGTCGGAGGGTCCCTTCCATCACTTCTCTGGGGCGGCGCCCACTCTACGGGCCGCCACTGACGCCGGGCGTTCGGCGCCGGGCTTCGGCCTCTTCGAGAAAGCCCTGTGAATCCGGGGCAAGCCGGCACCTTTCGTGGCACTCGTTCGTCTGTGTCGTTGAGCGCGATGCGTTCGAACCGGAAAGGAGCAGCACCCGCCATGTTTCGTCGGCGCGAGCCCGTACCCTTCGCCTTCCTCGCCGAGGCCGACAGGTTCCGCAGCAATGTCGCTCCCCCGCCGCCTCGGCGGTCCTCCGTCGGAGAGGTGGCCGGGCGCTGGCTCCTGGGGCTCACCATCGTGGCCGCGCTGGTGGGCGCCCTGGTCGTCGGGATGCCGGCGCTGACCCTGGACCACTCGGCGCAGACGCAGCAGTCGCAGGCGTCCCAGGGACGCTGACGCCATCCGGGCCCCGAAGGTGGTGGGGGCGGGCGGGGCCGGATAGCCTCACCGGGCACAGCCCACGCATGGATTGAGTGAGGACCAGCCGTGCCCCTGCCCTTCCTGACGGCCGACCGCGCCTTCGAGGCAGCCGACGACGTCGCGTTGCCCTTCGACGACCGTGACCGCTGGCGGCGCCCCTACCGTCCGGGCCCCTGGCGCGTCGGCGCGGCCGCGCTGTGTCTGCTGCTCGCCTCGTACGTGCTGTTCGCGGCGGTCGTGATCGCGCTGACCGGCTCGGTGTCCGACGCCGGGGTGGTCCTCGGCCTCTCGCTGCTGGTGATCGCCGGTGCGCTGCGGATGCTGCGGATGGGCGTGTGGGTGAGCGGGCGCGGGCTGCGGCAGGTGGGCTTCCTCCTGACCCGGACGGTGCCCTGGGAGCGCGTCGTGGCCGTGCGGACCGTGCAGCAGCCGGTGCGCTGGCTGGGGCTGCCGCGGACCGTCCAGGGCCAGGCCCTGACGCTCGTGCGGCGGGACAGGGCCGCCGAGGGCGCCGCTCCGCTGCTGACCACGCACGGGGCGGACTTCCTCGGGCGGCCGACGGCGTTCGACCGGGCCGCCGACTCGGTGGAGGCCTGGGCCGAGGAGTACCGGCAGCACTGAGTGCGCAAAACGGCGGTGGGCCCGGCCGGCGTGTGCCGGCCGGGCCCACCGCCGTGTGCGGCGCCGGTGTCCTCAGTGAGGGGTCTGCTGCCCTGACGTCCGGTGCAGGGTGATCGCGTGCTGCATCGCCTTGCGGGCGCGCGGGGTGTCCCGGGCGTCGTGGTAGGCGACGGCGAGCCGGAACCAGGCGCGCCAGTCGTCCGGGGCGGCCTCCGTCTCGGCCTTGCGCCGGGCGAAGACCTCGTCGGCCGAGTCGCGGTCGATGCGGCCGCTGGGCGTGCGCTTCAGCTCGTCCGCGGGCAGGCCGCCCTCCGCGTCGAGTTCGGCGGCCAGCTGGTTGGCCCTGCGGACGAACTGGGTGTTCTTCCACAGGAACCAGACGCCGATGACCGGCAGGATCAGCACCGCCACGCCGAAGGTGACGGTCAGCGGCGTGCCGGCCTGGATGAGCATGACGCCACGGCTGCCGACCAGGACGAAGTAGACGACCAGGACGGCGGCCGTGAGGGCGTAGGAGAGCTTGGCGCGCATGGCTGTCGGTGCTCAGTTCAGGTCGAGGAAGTGTTCCAGGCCGAAGGTCAGGCCCGGGGTCGTCACCACGCGCCGGGCGCCCAGCAGGATGCCCGGCATGAAGCTGCTGTGGTGCAGCGAGTCGTGGCGGACGGTGAGGGTCTCGCCCTCGCCGCCCAGGAGGACCTCCTGGTGGGCCAGCAGGCCGCGCAGCCGGACGGCGTGGACGGGGACGCCGTCGACGTTCGCGCCGCGGGCGCCGTCCAGGGCCGTCGCCGTGGCGTCCGGCGCGGGCGCGGAGCCGGCCCGGCGGCGGGCCTCGGCGATGAGCTGGGCGGTGCGCGTGGCGGTGCCGGAGGGGGCGTCCACCTTGTTCGGGTGGTGCAGTTCGACGACCTCGACGGACTCGAAGTACGGCGCCGCGATCTGGGCGAACTTCATGGTCAGCACGGCGCCGATGGAGAAGTTCGGCGCGATGAGCACGCCCGTCCGGGGGGACTCGGCCAGCCAGCCCCTGAGCTGCGCGAGCCGCTCGTCGGTCCAGCCGGTGGTGCCGACGACGGCGTGGATGCCGTGCCGTACGCAGAAGTCGAGGTTGTCCATGACCGAGGCGGGGGTGGTCAGCTCGACGGCGACCTCGGCGCCCGTCCGCGTCAGCGTCTCCAGGGTGTCGCCGCGGCCCAGGGCGGCCACCAGCTCCATGTCCTCGGCGGCCTCGACCGCCCGTACCGCCTCGGATCCGATGCGGCCCTTCGCGCCGAGGACCGCCACGCGCAACTTGCTCATCTCTTGCTTCCTTACCGCGGGTGCTTGCCGAAGACGGACGGGGGTCAGGCCACGGCCTCGTGCAGACGGGTCGCCTGCTTGTCCTTGAGCGGGCCGATGACCGACAGCGACGGGCGCTGTCCCAGGATCTCGCGGGCGACCGAGCGCACGTCGTCCGGGGTGACGGCCTCGATCCGGGCCAGCATGTCGTCGACGGACATCTGCTCGCCCCAGCACAGCTCGCTCTTGCCGATGCGGTTCATGAGCGCGCCGGTGTCCTCCAGGCCGAGGACGGTGGAGCCCTTGAGCTGGCCGACGGCGCGGCCGATCTCCTCGTCGGACAGGCCGTGCTCGGCGACCTGGTCGAGTTCGTCGCGGCAGATCTTCAGCACGTCGTGGACCTGGCTGGGCCGGCAGCCGGCGTAGACGCCGAACAGGCCGCAGTCGGCGAAGCCGGAGGTGTACGAGTAGACGCTGTAGGCCAGGCCGCGCTTCTCGCGGACCTCCTGGAAGAGGCGGGAGGACATGCCGCCGCCGAGGGCCGTGTTGAGCACCCCGAGGGCCCAGCGGCGGTCGTCCGTGCGGGACAGGCCGGGCATGCCGAGGACGACGTGCGCCTGCTCGGTCTTGCGGCCGATCAGGTCGACGCGGCCCGCCGTGCGGATCGTGCGCCGGCCGGCGCGCGGAGCGATCGGGGCCGCGGCGGTGTCCTTGAGGGCGCCGGCCTTCTCGAAGGCGGCGCGCACCTGGCGTACGACCTTGTTGTGGTCGATGTTGCCGGCGGCGGCGACCACGAGGTGGGTGGGGTCGTAGTGCTTCTTGTAGAAGCGGCGGATGCGGTCGGCGGTGAGGGCGTTGACCGTGTCGACGGTGCCGAGGACCGGGCGGCCGAGGGCGTTGTCGCCGAACATGGTGGACGCGAACAGGTCGTGCACGCAGTCGCCCGGGTCGTCCTCGGTCATCGCGATCTCTTCGAGGATGGCGCCGCGCTCGACGTCGACGTCCTCCTCGAGGATGAGGGAGCCCGTCAGCATGTCGCAGACGACGTCTATGGCGAGCGGCAGGTCGGCGTCGAGCACGCGCGCGTAGTAGCACGTGTACTCCTTCGCCGTGAACGCGTTCATCTCGCCGCCGACCGCGTCGATGGCGGAGGAGATGTCCAGGGCGGACCTGCGCCGGGTGCCCTTGAAGAGCAGGTGCTCCAGGTAGTGGGTGGCGCCGTTGAGCGCGGGGGTCTCGTCGCGGGAGCCGACGTGGGCCCAGATGCCGAAGGTCGCGGAGCGGACCGAGGGGAGGGTCTCGGTGACGATGCGCAGACCGCCGGGGAGGGTGGTCTTGCGGACCGTGCCGATGCCGCTCTCGCCCTTGATGAGGGTTTGGGTACGGGCGACGGCCCGCGCCTCCGTGGAGGTGCGGGCCGTCGCCTGGGAGCCACGGGACGTCACTGCTCGGCGTCGTCCTTCTTCTCGTCCGCGGAGCCGCTGTCGGACTCGCTCTCGCCCTCGATCACGGGGATGAGGGAGAGCTTGCCGCGGGAGTCGATCTCGGCGATCTCGACCTGGACCTTGTGGCCCACGCCGAGGACGTCCTCGACGTTCTCCACGCGCTTGCCGCCGGCCAGCTTGCGGATCTGCGAGATGTGCAGCAGACCGTCCTTGCCGGGGAGCAGGGAGACGAACGCGCCGAAGGTGGTGGTCTTGACGACCGTGCCCAGGTAGCGCTCGCCGACCTCGGGCATCGTCGGGTTGGCGATGCCGTTGATCGTGGTGCGGGCGGCCTCGGCGGACGGGCCGTCGGCGGCGCCGATGTAGATGGTGCCGTCGTCCTCGATGGTGATCTCGGCGCCGGTGTCCTCCTGGATCTGGTTGATCATCTTGCCCTTGGGGCCGATGACCTCGCCGATCTTGTCGACCGGGATCTTCACGGTGATGATCCGCGGCGCGTTGGGGGACATCTCGTCCGGGGTGTCGATCGCTTCCATCATCACGTCGAGGATGTGGAGGCGGGCGTCACGGGCCTGCTTGAGGGCGGCGGCCAGGACGGAGGCCGGGATGCCGTCCAGCTTGGTGTCGAGCTGGAGGGCGGTCACGAACTCCTTGGTGCCGGCGACCTTGAAGTCCATGTCGCCGAAGGCGTCCTCCGCACCGAGGATGTCGGTGAGGGTGACGTAGTGCGTCTCGCCGTCGATCTCCTGGGAGATCAGGCCCATGGCGATGCCGGCGACCGGGGCCTTCAGCGGCACACCGGCGTTCAGCAGCGACATGGTGGAGGCGCAGACGGAGCCCATGGACGTCGAGCCGTTGGAGCCGAGGGCCTCGGACACCTGACGGATCGCGTAGGGGAACTCCTCGCGGGCCGGCAGGACCGGCACCAGGGCGCGCTCGGCGAGGGCGCCGTGGCCGATCTCGCGGCGCTTGGGGGAGCCGACGCGGCCGGTCTCGCCGGTGGAGTACGGCGGGAAGTTGTAGTTGTGCATGTAGCGCTTGCGGGTCACCGGGGAGAGGGTGTCCAGCTGCTGCTCCATGCGGAGCATGTTGAGGGTGGTGACGCCCAGGATCTGGGTCTCGCCACGCTCGAACAGCGCGGAACCGTGGACCCGCGGGATGGCCTCGACCTCGGCGGCCAGCGTGCGGATGTCGGTGACACCGCGGCCGTCGATGCGCTTCTTCTCCTTGATGACGCGCTCACGGACCAGGGTCTTGGTCAGCGAGCGGTACGCGGCGGAGATCTCCTTCTCGCGGCCCTCGAACTCCGGCAGGAGCTTCTCGGCGGCGAGGGCCTTGACGCGGTCGAGCTCGGACTCGCGCTCCTGCTTGCCCGCGATGGTCAGCGCGGAGGCGAGCTCCGGCTTGACGGCGGCGGTCAGCGCCTCCAGGACGTCGTCCTGGTAGTCGAGGAAGATCGGGAACTCGGCGGTCGGCTTGGCGGCCTTCGCGGCGAGGTCGGCCTGGGCCTTGCAGAGCACCTTGATGAAGGGCTTCGCGGCGTCCAGACCGGCGGCGACGACCTCCTCGGTCGGCGCCTCGGCGCCGCCCTCGACCAGCTTGATGGTCTTCTCGGTGGCCTCGGCCTCGACCATCATGATCGCGACGTCGCCGTCCTCCAGGACGCGGCCCGCGACGACCATGTCGAAGACGGCGTCCTCGAGCTCGGTGTGCGTCGGGAAGGCCACCCACTGGCCGCGGATCAGCGCGACGCGGACGCCGCCGATCGGGCCGGAGAAGGGCAGGCCGGCCAGCTGCGTGGACGCGGACGCGGCGTTGATCGCGACGACGTCGTACAGGTGGTCGGGGTTGAGCGCCATGATCGTGGCGACGACCTGGATCTCGTTGCGCAGGCCCTTCTTGAAGGACGGGCGCAGCGGGCGGTCGATGAGGCGGCAGGTGAGGATCGCGTCCTCGGAGGGACGGCCCTCACGGCGGAAGAAGCTGCCGGGGATCTTGCCGGCGGCGTACATCCGCTCCTCGACGTCGACCGTCAGCGGGAAGAAGTCGAGCTGGTCCTTGGGGTTCTTGGAGGCGGTGGTGGCCGACAGCACCATGGTGTCGTCGTCCAGGTACGCCACGGCGGAGCCGGCGGCCTGCTTGGCCAGGCGGCCCGTCTCGAAGCGGATGGTGCGGGTGCCGAAGGCGCCGTTGTCGATGACGGCCTCGGCGTAGTGGGTCTCGTTCTCCACTAGCGTTTTCTCCGTTACTTGTCGTCTTTCGTCCCTCGGCTGCCCGTGTGGCAGGGGGACGGTGGCGGAGAAGCGCTCCGTGCTGTGCGGGCCGGTCTTCGATCGAAGCACCCGGGGCTCGCTTCCCCCCGGGGGCCACTACCGAGGACCGGCGGCGGCTAGGTGCGCTTCTCCTCGTTCCTCATGGTGATGACCGCATACCCGCAGCGAGTACGTGTCATCACGTTCTGTCGTACGTCATGCGTTGTGCTACCACACTACAAAGCGTCGGTGACACTCCGCACGTTTCCAGGGGACGGCAGCCCGTGGGGCGGGCCGTCCGGGAGTGCGTACAGCAAAGGGAGCGGTCCCGATGGTCACGGGAACCGCTCCCTTCACGGCGTCTTACTTGGCGCCCGCCGCACCGCGGCGGATGCCGAGGCGGTCGACCAGCGCACGGAAGCGCTGGATGTCCTTCTTCGCCAGGTACTGCAGCAGCCGGCGACGCTGACCGACGAGGATCAGCAGGCCACGACGGGAGTGGTGGTCGTGCTTGTGGGTCTTGAGGTGCTCGGTCAGGTCGGAGATCCGACGGGACAGCAGAGCGACCTGGACCTCGGGGGAGCCGGTGTCGCCCTCCTTGGTACCGAACTCGGAGATGATCTGCTTCTTCACTGCGGCGTCGAGCGACACGCGTACTCCTCAGAATCTGTGGACGGCCACCGAGTGCCCCCGGTCTGCGTCTCGGGGGAGCTTCCGTTACTCGGGAGGCGGGGATCCGCTGGGCGCGGCCTCCAGAGCGGATGCTCCGGGGGCGCGTACACAAACGGCCGTCAGCCAGGGTACCAGCAGGCAGGGACCGCCCTTGCACCGGTTTCCGAACCGGGCGGGCGGTGGGGGCGTGGCCACTAGGGTGAACGGTTGGATCAACCGTGCGTCGGGAAGGGGTCGCCGCGCCATGGCGGAGGAAGCGAACGAGGACGTCAGGGCCCGCAAGGAGCGGGAGCGGGACGAGTTGTACGCGCTCGACATCTCCGGGGTGGAGTGGGAGTGCGCGCCGGGTACGGAGGAGCACGAGGAGCGCGTGGAGATCGCCCGTCTTCCCGGCGGGGCCGTGGCGATGCGGTCGTCGCTCGACCCGGGCACCGTGCTGCGGTACACCGAGGCGGAGTGGCGGGCGTTCGTCCTGGGCGCGCGGGACGGCGAGTTCGACCTGGAGCCGGCCCCGCACAACGGCGGGCTGGAGCGGTAACGCCGCCGCCGTGCGCCGTGTGCCGCCGGCCGTGGCGCCGTCGGCCGTGCGCGGCCCGTTCCGCCGTCGGGCGCGGCCCGGGGCGGTGCGGGCCGCGTGGCGGGGCTACTTCTTCCGCGCGGCTCCGCTCTCGACGCCGAGCGCCAGGTAGACCCACTTGGGCTGGCCGGCGCCGGGTCCGGTGACGGACTTGGCGCCGAAGAAGAGGCGTCCGTCCTGGACGAGGACGTCGCTGAAGTCGATCGACGTGAAGTTCTCGGCCTCGGCGGGCAGGTCGAAGTAGAAGTACGGGCTCTCCTCCCCGGTCTCCGGGTCGAGGGCGACGAGCGCGGTGGGCGTGATGCCGTCCTGGCTCTCGCGCAGGGCGAGGAGCCGGTCCCCGCTCGTCCGCACCGGGATGAGCAGGGCGTCGGGACCGGACTCGAACTTCTTCGTGCTGTTCCCGGTCGCCAGGTCGAAGCCGATGACCCAGTTGGCGGTGCGCGCGTCGAGCTGGTCCTTGCTGCGCAGGAAGACCTGGCCGGCGCCCACGGCGACGGTCGGGCAGTCGTCGACGACGAGGTACTCCTCGTACGCGCACTCCCCCACGTAGGTGCCGCTCCGCAGGCTGATCGTGGCGCGGTTCCCGCCGTGTCCGTCGAGGGAGAGCAGCTCGGTGATGCCGGTGTCGCCCGCGGAGACGGCGAGGACGACCGGGTCGGCGGACGGGACGGCGAGGTCGCGGACGCCCTTCGCGGCGGAGTACGTCCACAGGGCGCGGCCGGTGGCCGGGTCGACCGCGCGCACCTTGAAGGTGATGCGCTCCCAGGAGTCGGCGGCGAGGCTCTTGTCGTCGCTCCAGCACTGCTCGCGCACGAGCAGCGCGCCTCCCCCGGCGGCGCCGCTGTCCTGGCAGGCGCCGGTGGCCCCGGTGCTCCAGCGGGTCCTGCCGAGGTCCATGCCGTAGGCGATCGTGCCGCCGCCCCAGGTGACGGCGACCGTGTCGTGGGCCAGGGTCACGCTCGGCGTGTCCTGGACGGCGCCGTTCCTGGGGACGCCCGGGGACGTGCCGATCGTGGAGGCGGGGAAGTCGTGCGACCAGATCTCGCGGCCGTCGTCGAGGTCGAAGAAGGCGACGTGGTCGCAGAGGGCGTCCTCGTCCTCGCTCGCGCGGTAGAGCACGGCGGTCCGGTTCTCCCCGGTGACGTGGCGGGTGTAGCCGCAGATCGGGCCGTCGAGGGCCAGCTTCCACCGCTCGTCGCCCGGTGCGGCGTCGGTGCCGATGCCCAGGCCGAGGACGGTCTTGTTGATGCCCTTAGCGAGGATCTTGTCCGTGGCCCACATGCCGGGCATCTCGTAGTGCTCGCCGGCGCTCATGTCGTCCACGCTGAAGCGGAAGGCCATCACGCCGTTGGTGCTCGCCGGCTGCTTCTCGACGGTCCGGCGGACGTCGAGCCGACCGGTGTCGCCCGCCTCCGTGGTCTTGTCCGAGGTCTTCGTGCCGCCGCCGTCACCGCCCCACAGGAGCCAGGCGCCGGTGCCCAGGCCCGCGACGAGGGCGACGACGAGCAGACCGAGAAGCAGGGTGCGGCGGCGCTTCTTCCCCTGGCTCTCCGCCGACAGGGCGGACTGGGTGTAGGCGGAGGGCGGCGGGCCGAAGCTCACGCTCGATGTTCCTTTCACTCACTTCGCGGGCACGGTCGGTGGACCGCCGTGTGGGGCGCGGTCGGTGGACCGGGCGGGTCGGGTCGGCCGGCCGGCCGGCGGCCGTGGGCGGGCCACCGGACCTCCGGGGCACCGGGGCACCGGGGCACCGGGGCACCGGCTGGACGGACCGGCCGCGTCATCGGCCGTGAGAGCCCATGGGTCACAGGCCACCGGTCGTCGGCCACCGGCCACCGGCCACCGGCCACCGGCCACCGACCCTCGAGGATCGGCTGGTCGTCGGCCCTGAGGACCGACCCGTCATCGGCCCTGAGGACCGACCGGTCGTCGGCCGTCAGGATCAGCTGGTCATCGACCGGACCGTCGCGTACACATCGAAGACGGCCAGCGCCAGCGGCACCAGCGTCAGCAGGACGAAGCCCTCGGCGATCTCCATGAAACGACCCCAGAACGGGGTGAGGCCGCCGCGCGAGGCGACCAGGCCGACCGCGGTGACGATCGCGGACGCCGCCGCGATCGCCGCGATGAGCCAGATCGTGCGGATGTCGAGGTCGGTGCGGTCACCCGTCAGGGCGTCACGGACCGCCGAGGAGGGCGGGTCGAGCGCCAGACCGAGTCCGAGCAGCACGAGGGAGCCGAGGCCCGCGGCCAGCAGGGGGGCGACCTGGGCGGTGTACCGGAAGAGACCGGCACGCATCAGCAGGGCGATGCCGACGGCCAGCGCGAGCAGTCGGGCCCAGACGCCGTCGGAGAAGCCGAGCACCGCGCAGGCGCCGACCGCGGTGAGCGCGCAGCCGCCGACCAGGCCGACGAGGAGTTCGTGGCCGCGGCGGGCCTGCGCGGTGATCCGCTCCACGTCGACCGGTTCGTGCGGGACCGGATCGGCGCCGTAGGAGCTGCGGGGGGTGGTGTCCGGGGCGTCGAAGCCGATGGGCAGCCGGGCGAAGCGCATGGACAGACCGGGCAGGAAGGCCAGGGCGCCCACGGCGACGGGGGCGCACAGGGCGGCGGTCTCGGCCGGCGACCAGTGCGCGAGGATCGCCGCGAACACGGCCGCCAGCGCGACTCCGGAGGCGACGACGCAGGCGACGAAGGGCCCGTCACCGCTCGGGGAGCACAGGGTGAGGAGCACCGCGGCGAGCAGCACCGCGGCGCAGGCCAGGAGGAACTGGAGCTTGCCGATGCCCTGGCCGTCGGTGAGCGGGAGGATTCCGGAGCCGGCCACTCCCACGTTGGGCAGCGCGCCGAGTCCCAGGGCGATGGCCGAGCCGCGGTCGTCGTAGACGCGGACCCGGACGCAGGCGAGGGCGACGAGGAGGACACCGGTGACGGCGGCGAGCACGCCGGGCAGCGAGTGCATGTCGTGGCGCGGGTCGCCCGTCCACGCGACGAAGGCGAGCAGGGCCGGCAGGACGCCGCCGCCGACGAGGCCCGCGGCACGGGTCAGGTCGCCGCCCCACAGCGTGTGCTCCCGCGTCACGGCCGAGGCGACCGCCTCGGACACGTCGTCGTGGACGGCCGGGGGCAGGGACTCCGAGAAGGGGCGCAGGGTGAGGAGTTCGCCGTCGAGGATGTGCTGGGCGGCGAACGAGCGCGAGCCGTCGAGGACGGAGCCGTCGCGGCGCACGAGGTGGTAGCCGACCGGGGCGCCCTCGGCCGGGCTCTGCCGGGAGAGCCGGAGGATCTCCGGGTAGATGTCGACGACGGGGATGTCGTCGGGCAGCGCCACGTCGATCCTGCTGTCGGGCGCGACGATCGTGACCCGGCAGAAGCCGAGGCCCGTGCCGGAGGCGGCTCCCGTTCCGTGTCCTCCTCCGGTGGCTGCCGCGGAGGCCGTGATGCTCACCTGCTGCTCCCCCTCAGTGATGGTTCCGCGTCGGCGGTGTGAAAGTCCTGCGTCCGTCCGCGCCCCGCGCCACCCGAGGGCCCGGCGGGGCGGCGGAACAGGCGCCGTCGGGCGGCCGTCGGGTGCCGGAGCATCCCGATTCCCGCGGAATGTCCGGGCCCTGACAGCCCGGCACGCCTGTGCTCACGCGAACACCCGGCACCCTACCGCCCCCTCGTCGCACGAGAAGTCAGTAGGATCACGCGGCGGCCTGCGTCCGCCTGACACGGGGTGGCGGACGGTACGTGTCCGGGGCCGCGCTAAGGAATTGGTGAGCAGTGAGCCACATCGTCGTGAAGCGGCCGCCTCGGTCGCTGCCGTCCGAAGTGCCCACGGGCGAGATCGCCGTACAGCCTCCGCCCGAACTGCCGCGGGGACACCAGGAGAGCGTGCTGATGCAACTCCTGCCGACCCTCGGCATGGGTGGCTCAGTGGTCTTCTTCTTCACGAGCGGTCAGCCGTTCATGCGCATCATGGGCATGGTGATGATCGCCTCGACGATCGCCATGTCCGTCGCGATGGTGATCCGCTTCCGCCGTGGCTCACAAGGGCAGTTGGCGGACCTGCGCCGCGACTACCTCGCCTACCTCGCGCAGACCCGGCGGACCACGGTGGAGACCGCGAAGGCGCAGCGGGACGCGCAGTACTACCTGCACCCCTCCCCCGAGCAGCTGTGGGCGCTGGTCGCCGAGGGCAGCCGGGTGTGGGAACGGCGTCCGGGCGACGAGGACTTCGCCCAGGTCCGCATCGGCCTCGGCGCCCAGTCGCTGGCCACCCCGCTCATCGCCCCCGAGACCGGGCCCATCCAGCAGCTCGAGCCGCTGACGGCGGGTGCCCTGCAGCGCTTCCTCGCCGTCCACGGCACCCTGGACGACCTGCCGATGGCCGTCTCCCTGCGGGCGTTCTACCACGTGACGGTCAGCGGCGAGCCGCAGTCGGTGCGGTCCTCCGTCCGGGCCCTGACCGGTTCGCTCGCCGCGCTGCACTCGCCCGAGGACCTGGTCCTCGTCGTCGCGGCCGGCCGGGACGAACTGGAGCACTGGGAGTGGACCAAGTGGCTGCCGCACGCGCAGGCCCCGGACGCCGTGGACGGCGCGGGCAGCCGCCGGCTGATCGGCAGTGACGTGCGGGAGCTGGAGAACCTGGTCTCCGCCCGGCTCACCGGCCGTCCCCGCTTCCACCCCAACGCGGCACCGCTGCCGGAGGAGCCGCACATCGTCGTCCTCCTCGACGGCGTCTCGCTCGCCCCCGACTCGCTCCTGGCCAACCCGGAGGGCCTGCAGGGCGTGACGGTCCTCGAGGTCGTCCCCGGCGAGCTGACGCGGGCCGGCGGCGACCTCGACATCGTCGTGGAGCCCGGCGCGCTGCGCCTGGAGTCGGGGCACGGCGTGGTCTACGAGGGGACGCCCGACGTCCTGTCGTACGAGTCCGCGGAGGTGCTCGCGCGGCAGCTCGCGCCGCTGCGGATGGCGTCCGGCGGGGACGACGACGAACCGCTGCTGGCCAACCTGGAGTTCACCGACCTGCTGAACCTCGGTGACGCGGCGTCCGTCGACCCGCGGCGCACCTGGCGGCCGCGGTCGCTGGCCGAGCGGCTGCGCGTGCCGATCGGGGTCGGCGAGGACGGCCGGCCCGTCATGCTCGACCTCAAGGAGGCCGCGCAGGAGGGCATGGGACCGCACGGCCTGTGCGTGGGCGCGACCGGCTCCGGCAAGTCCGAGCTGCTGCGCACCCTGGTGCTCGGTCTGGCGGTCACGCACTCCTCCGAGACGCTGAACTTCGTCCTCGCCGACTTCAAGGGCGGCGCGACCTTCGCGGGCATGGCGCAGATGCCGCACGTCGCGGCCGTGATCACCAACCTGGCGGACGACCTGACGCTGGTCGACCGCATGGGCGACTCCATCCGCGGCGAGCTCAACCGCCGGCAGGAGATGCTGCGCGACGCGGGCAACTACGCCAACATCCACGACTACGAGAAGGCGCGGGCGGCGGGCGCGCCCCTGCAGCCCATCCCGTCGCTGGTGCTGGTGATCGACGAGTTCAGCGAACTGCTGACGGCGAAGCCGGACTTCATCGAGATGTTCGTGCAGATCGGCCGCATCGGCCGCTCGCTGGGCGTGCACCTGTTGCTGGCCTCGCAGCGCCTGGAGGAGGGCCGGCTGCGCGGTCTGGAGACGTACCTGTCGTACCGGATCGGTCTGCGGACCTTCTCGGCGGCGGAGTCGCGGGCCGCGCTGGGCGTGCCGGACGCGTACGAGCTGCCCAACGTGCCGGGTTCCGGTTTCCTGAAGTTCGGCACCGACGAAATGGTGCGGTTCAAGGCGGCGTACGTCTCCGGCGTCTACCGTTCGGGTCCGCAGCGGACGGCGCTGGACGGCGGTCCGCTGCCGGTGGACCGGCGGCCGGTGCTGTTCACGGCGGCCGAGGTGCCGGTGCGGTACGCGCAGGTGCCCCGGCAGCGCACGTCCGGGGGCGAGCCGGAGGTCGACGACGCCCTCGCCGACACGGTCCTCGACGTGATCGTGCGCCGGCTGGAGGCGCAGGGCCCGGCGGCCCACCAGGTGTGGCTGCCGCCGCTGGACAGCCCGCCGTCGCTCGACGCGCTGCTGCCGGGGCTCACCGCGGTGCCGGGCCGCGGCCTGACCCAGCCCGGCTACGAGGGCGCGGGCCGTCTGGTCGTGCCCGTCGGCCTGGTGGACAAGCCGTACGAGCAGCGCCGGGACGCCCTCTGGGTGGACTTCTCCGGCGCGGCCGGCCACATGCAGATCCTCGGCGGCCCGCAGTCCGGCAAGTCGACCCTGCTGCGTTCCCTGATCTGCTCCTTCGCCCTGACCCACACGCCGTACGAGGTGCAGTTCTACGGGCTGGACTTCGGTGGCGGCGGCATGGCGGCGGTGGCCGGGCTGCCGCACGTGGGCGGGGTGGCCTCGCGGCTGGACCCGGAGCGGGTGCGGCGCACGGTGGCCGAGGTGTACGGCGTGATGACCCGTCGCGAGGAGTACTTCCGGTCGGCGGGCATCCCGTCGATCGCCGACTTCCGGGCCCGGCGGGCACGCGGCGAGATCTCGGTGACGGACCAGCCCTGGGGCGACGTCTTCCTGGTCATCGACGGCTGGGGCAACTTCCGCGCGGACTACGACGCCCTGGAGCCGGTCGTGCTCGAGATGGCGGCGCGGGGCCTGGGGTACGGCATCCACGTCGTCGTGACGGCCTCGCGCTCCATGGAGGTCCGGGCGAACATGAAGGACCACCTCATGAACCGCCTGGAGCTGCGGCTGGGTGACACCATGGACTCCGAGCTGGACCGCAAGGTCGCCGCGAACATCCCGACGGGTGTGCCGGGCCGGGGCCAGTCCCCGCAGAAGCTGCACTTCATGGCGGCGGTGCCGCGGATCGACGGGCTGGCCTCGGACACGGACCTCGCGGACGCCACGCAGGCGCTGGCGGCGGAGGTCACCCGCCACTGGCAGGCACCGCCCGCTCCCGAAGTACGGCTGCTGCCACGGGAGTTCCCGGCCGCGCAGCTGCCGCCCGGCGACCGCTTCCCGCGACAGGGCGTCGCCTTCGCCCTCGACGAGAACAACCTCGCGCCGGTCTTCGTCGACTTCGAGCAGGACCCGTTCTTCCTCGTCTTCGGCGAGAGCGAGTCGGGCAAGTCGAACCTGCTGCGGCTGCTGATCGAGCAGCTGACGCGGCGCTACTCCGGCGACGAGTGCAAGCTGTTCGTGGTCGACAACCGGCGTTCCCTGCTGGACGTCACCCCGTCGTCCCACCTCGCCGAGTACATCCCGATGTCCAACACCATGGACCACCACATGTCGGCCCTCGCCAACCTGATGCAGCGCCGCACGCCGACCGCCGAGGTGACGGCGCAGCAGCTGCGGGACCGCAGCTGGTGGCAGGGTCCGACGGTGTTCGTCGTCATCGACGACTACGACCTGGTGGCGACGTCGAGCGGCAATCCGCTGGCCGGTCTGACGGAACTGCTGCCGTTCGCCCGGGACGTGGGCGTGCGGTTCATCATCGCCCGCTCGACGGCCGGCGCGAGCCGCGCCTCGTACGAGGCGTTCATGCAGCGCATCAAGGAGCTGGGCGCGCAGGGCGTGGTCCTCGCCGGCGACCCGTCCGAGGGGGACCTGCTCGGCGGGGTCCGGGCGCGGCCGATGCCCGCGGGGCGGGGGATCTTCGTGTCGCGGCGCAGGGGGAAGCCGTTGGTGCAGGTGGGGTTGGTGGGCGACGAGTCGTCCTGAGGCGGCGCCGCCGGGGCTGGGCCTCGGCGGCCGGCCGTCGGTGGGTGGTCGGTGGTGGGCACGCGGGCATGACGAAGGGTGGGCACCTCCCGCGCGTGCCCACCCCGTCGAGCTGTCGTGCCGCTGCGCGTCACATGAAGTAGCTGGCGCCCTTCAGGTCGCCGCCTCGGTAGTCACCGCCGGCGGTGTGGACCAGCTTCGAGATGGTGACCAGCGCCGAGTGGATGCCGCGGGCGTGCGTGTCCCACTGGCCGGCCTTCTTCTGGAACTCGCCGTACGCCTCGCCGCCCCAGCCCTCGGACACCTTGAGCACGGCCTGCTTCAGTGCCTCGAGGTCCTCCTCGAGCTTCTTGGCCTGGTCGCCGAGTTCGGTCGCGAGCGCGTCCATGGTGCCGTACGTGACGGCGAGCTCGTCGTAGTGGACTCCGGACATGGTTCCCTCGTTTCTCTGAAGATGTCAGCCGGACTGCTCAGCCCGGGCGGTGGTCCTACTCGATGGTGCCGACGGCTCGTCAGTAGCTGTTGAGCGCCGAGTGCTTGCCACCGAGATCCTCCACCTGGATCTGCTTGAGGTCGGCCTCGATCTGGTCTTCGAGGTTGCGCTTGTCGGTCTTGTTCATGTGGATGCCCTCGAGGAAGTCGTCGAGCATCTTGCCGATCGCGACCATGTGGCCGTTGATCTCCGTCTGCTTCGCGTTGAACGCGTTGGCGCCCTGGCCCGTCCAGGCCTTCTCGATCATGTCGATCGTGCCCTGCAGCTTCGCGAGCGACTGCCGGATGTTGTCGTAGCGGTCGATGACTTCGGTCTGAAGCTTCTGTACGTCGCCTTCATTGAGCTTGCGGTCGACCATGTCGGCACTCCCTTTCGTGAGAGCTGTGGTGCGTTGGGACAGTGGGGTGACTGTGGTCGGTCGTGGGTGACCGGTCAGTCCGCGTGAGCCGTCATGCTCCTCGTCGTGACCTGATCACCGCGAAGGCGCCGCCGCCGATCGCCAGGACGGCCGCCGCGGCTCCGAGGGCCACCCACATCGTGGTGTCGCCGGACGATTCCGCGTCCGATCCTGCCGCCGAGGTCCGGCCGCCTGAAGTGTCCTCGGGGGCTTGTGACGAGGTTGATGCGGAGGGAGAGGGCGAGGTGTCGCCCGTGACGCCCAGCGCGTTCTCCCTGGCGAGCGGGTCGGTGCCGGCCGCGCCGGGGTCGAAGGCGCTGTTCTCCAGCACCTTCCGGGGACGGATCAGGCCGTAGCCGAGGTACGTGCTCGGGTCGTCCTTCGCCCAGTCGCGCCCGGCGGTGTCGATCAGGCTGGCGAGCACCTGGTGGGCCGTCCAGTCGGGGTGCGCGGACCAGATGAGGGCGGCGGAGGCGGAGGCTATGGCGGTGGCTTGGCTGGTGCCCTGGCTGGTGCAGTAGGAACGGAAGGTGTTGTCACACCAGGTGGGGACATTCAGGCCGGGTGAGGCCAGGTCGACGTAGTTGCCGTGTTCGGAGAACTTGCCAACCTTGCCGGACTTGTCCGAAGCAGCGATACCTACTACGTAGGGGTAGGCGGCGGGGTACCCGATGAAGTTCTTCTTTTCTGCGTCATTACCGGTGGCCGCAATCATCAACTTGCCCTTGGACTGGGCGTACTTGATTGCCGCAAGGTCGTCCGGCCGTATGATGTCCTCGCCGAAGGACATGTTGACGATTTTGACGTCGCTATCGGCAATCGCCCTGATCACTTCTGCCAGCCCTGGGGCTTTCTTCTTATCGGTCTCGTTCTTCATGTCTTTCATGACGAGCCGATAAGGAACAATTTTCGCGTCAGGAGCAAGACCCTTCAGACCGCCGCCTGCACCAGTACCGGCGATCAGTTCGGCCATGCTGGTCCCGTGGCCCTCCCAGTCCTCTGTCGCCTTGTAGCCGACAGCCTCCGGCACCTCGCCAGCAAGTACCTGTCCCTTCAACGAAGGCGTGTTGGGATTGACTCCCGTATCGACAACGGCCACCTTGACGCCCTTGCCGGTGCTCACCTTCCACATCTCGTCGGCCTTCATCGCCGACAGGTACCACTGTTGGGCCTGAACGTCCGCGGCCGCCGCGCTCGGGGCCAGACCCGCCGACAGGACGGCCAAGGCGCCAAGCGCTGAACAGACGGCGGAAACCCGTCTCCCGTTCCGTCTCGCGAAAGGCGCGCTCCACCCACCGCGTCGGCTGCTCCCTGCCACCATGCCTCTGCCTGTCCTCGCTCTTGTCCGGTCAGTCGGTCGACGACGACCCGTCGCGCCGCTCCTCACGGCGCGCACGCGTCTCGCCGGAACGCTGATTGCCTGCGACGCCGCGCGTCACCCCGGGGCCGCCCGGCCCACGTCCGGCATTCCTGGATCCGGTGGCTCGTCCGGTCGGCGCCCCCACCACCCCATCAGGGCTGCCGACGGGGCGTCGAGGTGTCTGTCCCGTACTCGTCGTCGAACCCGGCTTCCCGATCACGCCACGCTGCCCCGGCCTTTCGCCCGCTCCGCGCGAGGTGGGTGCGTTCTGACCACCGATGACTGTGCCCCTCGACACCTTGGAGCCGTTGGTGCCGGGAGTGGTTCCGGTGACAGGGCGCCCACCGACGACACCATCGGCGGTGCGCGCCACGCCGGCGCGGCCGGTAACGGCACGCCCGGGATTCGTGGGTCCCATGCCGGTGACAGGCCCCCGGGGAACACCGGTGGCCTGCCTGGCTGTCGGTCCCGCAGCTTTAGGGACTCCGCCGATCACGCCACGCCCCATGGGGCCGGTCGTACGCCCGGCTGCCTGACCAGGCGTGGCGGCACGTCCCACCGGGCCCATGGGGCCGGTGCCTGTGCGTGCTGCCTGTGCGCCGGGCAGCATTCCACCGGCTCGCCCCTGCCCCGCGGCAGGGGTCCTGGCTGCAGGCACGCCGTTGGTGCCTGAGGCGCGCCCGACCTGACCACGCGGCACAGGTGGTGCCACAACGGGTGCCATCGGACCGGGCGTTACCACCGGGGTGACGTTGGGGCCAGTCGTCGTAGGAGATGTGACGGGCACCGGCCTCACGGTCTCCTGCGGCGGCAATGTACCGACGCTGTCAATCTCTGTGCCGACGTGACGTTCCGGAGACAGGACTGACTCGTTCCCGGACTTGTCGGATGACGGCACGCCCTCCACGTGCGGTCGCGCCACTGCAGAGTCCACTGCGTGGTAGCGGGTAGTCCCCGAGTCCGAATCCCCCACGGCCTGAAGGGTCCCGGTCCTGTGGACCTCCTGATCCTTCTTTGGGTTGTAGCCAGGGGACGCCTCGGGCACCCCCACATCCGGCATCTTCGGGAACACCGGCTCCTCGGCCGACTGCATCGTCCCGGTCGACACCGTGTAGAACGACGCCAGCCGGTACATCTGGTTGATGGCTTCCTGCCGGTGGCCCTCCGCCTTCACGGCCGCCGTGTACTCGTCGTTGCTGTCGACGCGCTTCGCTTCGGGGATGTCGTCGACCGTCTTGGGGTCGGTGCGGCTGTCGCGCGGCGGCATGGACTTGCGCACGGAGGCGAGCCCGGAGCTCGCGGCGAGGACCTGCGTACCCACCGTGTCGGCGTAGGAAGCGAGGTCGTAGGCCGTGCTGACCAGGTCGTTGCCCCAGTCGTAGAACGCGGTGTGGGCCTCGCCCTCCCAGTCGACGTCGACCAGGTTGAGGCTGAGTTCCTCGGCGGCCTTGGTGATCGCGTCGCGGGCGGCGACGAGGGCCGTGCCCGCGGACTCCACGAGCTCCGGGTTCGAGGACTCGACGATGTCGATCATCTCGTTGAGGTCGTAGTCCTCGAAGCTGGTCTTGCCGAAGTGGATACCCCGGTTCGACCCCCAAGGGTTGATGATCTTGGTCATATCCATGACCGCGTCGAGGGTGCCGTTCTGCTGGGCGGCTTCGTCGCGTTCCGGCTTGTACGGGTCCGGCTGCTTCTTGCCCTTGTCGCCGCTCATCAGTACCCCGCGTCCGTCTGGTCGGCCTTGTTGTCGCGCTTGGTCTGCTCGTTCAGCATCTCGTCGCGTTCCTGGTTGACCTCGGCGAGGATCTCGTGGAACCGGTAACGGAGGTCCTCGTCGAGGTTGTCGAAGGTGACGTCCACGCCGTGGACGGCGATCTGCATCGCCTCCAACTGGAGGCCGAGCGACTTGGAGAGCGACGTGATGCGTTCGTGGACGCGCTCGTACTCCAGGTGGAGGGCCTTCGCTTCCGGGAAGTTCCCCATGCCGAACGCGGCCTGCGACAGGCTGTGGTTGCCGACCTTGGACGAGCCACCGGCCGAGTCCTCGAAGTCCTTGAGCAGGTCGTCGACGCGCTTCTTGAAGGCCGAAAGCGCCATAAAGCCACGCCGTACGTCGGCGGCTCCCCCGCCCATGTCTGCAGGAAGCACGAAGCCTTCCCTCCCCGTTGTCCGTTGCCTGTCCCGAGCAGCCCACGGCCCTCATGCGTTCATGACCGCAACACCAACACTTTACTTACTCCCTCCGACAGCCCCAACTGCCCTATGCAACAGTCCCGCTACCGCTGAGAGAAGCTTCACCGGTCCTTCACGGCGCGACGCCGTCTCCCTGCGGTCCGGGTCCGCTGCTCCGCACGCGGCATACCGAGGCGGGCCGCGACGCGGTACAGCCAGGCGCCAGGCGTGTACGGGGCCGGTGGGTTGACCTCCATGCCCAGTTCGGCGACGCCCAGGGCGTAGCAGGAGTTCTCCAGGTGGACGGGGAAGGTGGCATGGACGGCGAAGTCGTGGGGACGGATGGCATCACGTTTGAGGATCACCCGCACGGCCCGTACAGCGACGGATCCGCGTCCGGCCGGCATCATCACCTGCAACGGCGCGCCTCGATGGTCAGACGGGATCCCGTGGACCGGGCGAACCGGCGGTGGACGAGCTGCTCGTTGGCCGTGACGACCTGCCGGGTCACCCACTGGGTGGTCTCGTGGTCGGGGTGGGTCGCTGAGCGTGCGGCGATCATGAGTGGTTCTGGGGACGATGGGACAGAAGCGGGTCGTTCTGCGCTTTCAGTCCTCCCAGAATGCCCAGAAGACTCCGACCTCCGTTGCGGACACGGCTACGAGACCGCAGTCGGTGGTGAAGTCGGACAGGCATTCCCACTCGGCTGCCGGGTTCAGCAGGTCGGCGTCCGGATTGTTCCGCGCCTCCGACGCATTGGTGAAGAACGAGGCGTCGGGGCCGAAACGCGAGAGGATTCTTCGGGAACTTCGCAGGAGCTCGTCCTTGCGATTCTCGAAGTCGGGAATGTTGGCGGCCTGGTACCACTCGCCTTTGAGAGCCACCAGGAGCTGGGCTGCCGACAGCGGGCCTACCTCGAAGAGGCTTGCCGTGAGCTGCTCGGAACTCCACGGCAGGAAGGGAGCTGCCGCTCCGCCGCGGGACTCGGCGGATTCGGGCGCGAAGTCGACGGAGTACCAGCCACGCGGGTCCGAGACCCTGAGTGCCATGACCGATGCCACGTCCCGGTGCCAGTCCTGGTGGTCACGCGGGCCCACCCATGCGAAGCTCCACCCACCGCCGAACAGATCGAGCACCGCAGCCTTCCAGGAGGCCACGGCTTGAGCAACCGATTCCGCCCGCGCCGGCGCGAGTCGCTCCACCGGCTCCGTCACGGAGTGCCGTTCCCCGGAGCGGGCCCGTACTCGGCCGGCGGAGTGCCGAGGCGGGCCGCGACGAGGGACAGCCAGCCGCTGGGGGCGTACGGCGCCGGGATGTCGACCTCCATGCCCAGCTCGGCGACAGCCAGCGCGCAGGCCGATTCCTCCAGGTGCAGGGCGAGCAGCTCGCGCAGTTCGCCGACGAGGCGGGCCACGAGGTGCGGGTCGGTGGTGGTGCGGTAGTCGTCGACGGCGGCGTCGTGGCCGTCGAACTCGTCGGGCATGTCCTGGGAGAACCAGCCACCGAGGAACTGGCTCAGTTCCGGGAAGCGCGCGTTCCACTCCCAGTGGGTGTCGGGGACGGCCGGAGGCGGGACCAGGCCCTCCTCCACACTGCGCCGGATGTGGTCGGCGAGCACGGCCAGCCAGTCCAGGATCTCCGCGTCGGGCAGGCCGACGTCCGGCAGGGCGTAGAACTCCCCCAGCCGGACCCTCAGCCGCCCCGGCGGGTTGCGGGCGTACTCCCTCAGCTGGGTCTCGGCGACGGCGAGCGCCCAAGGGCGGGTGTGCCAGGTGTGCCGCAGGTAGGCGGTGAGGGCCGCGCTCGGCTTTTCCTCGGTGTCGTCGGCCGGCTGACCGGCGTACGCGCGGAGAACCTGGTCCAATTCGCCGTAACGGCGGTCGTGTTCAAGGGGTGTCAGCGCCACTGTGGGTCCACTGCCTTCACAGGTAGACGGGGAAACTGGCGTGCACGGTGAACCCGTGCGCGGCGGACGACTCGCGGCGCAGCACGACCCGGGCGGCGCGTACGTCGATCGCGCCCCGGCCGGCCAGAGCCATCGCCTGGAGCAGCACCCGTCCGACGGGCTCCTCTCGGGAGGGCCATGCCGCCTCGATGGTCAGCCGCTGCCGGGTGGACCGGGCCAGCCAGCGGTGGACGACCTGTTCGTTGCGGGTGACCACATGTCGGGTGGCCCACTGCGCGGTAGCGCGGTCTGGGTAGGTGGCGGTGCGGGTGCGCAAGAGGCTTCTCCATGGTGGGAGGGACGAGGATCGGGGCGGCACGACGGATCACGTCACATCAGCGGCATGACCAGACCATCCCGACCACCGTCTCCGAAACAAGGACCGGTCCGGAGTCGAAGGCGCATGCGAAGAAGGAGTACCAGCCGGAAACCCACTGGTAGTGGTCACGGGTCTCGCTTCCGCGCCCGGTGTTCGCAACCTCGGCCCAGGACCGCTCGTCGGGTTCGGTCATCACCCTCTACTCACTGACATGTCCGTCACCACGCGATGAAGGCCCACACCATCCCGATCTCCGCATCGGAGACGAGGAACAGACCGAGATCCCAGACATGCACGGAGATCGCATTGCAGCCGGAAATCCGCTTGTAGTAGTCGATCTCCGCGCTCTTGCGTCCGGTGTTGGCGTAAAAATGGGACCCCTCAGGAAAACGCGACAGGATGACGTCGGCCTTCGCTTCGAGTCCGGGCCGGCGTTCCTCGAAGTCCTGCTCTTTTTCGACATTGAGCCACGGCGTTGTCAGGGCAACGAGGAACCGCTTGGCGGAGGATCGCGGAATTTCACCGAAATGGGACTTCCACTCGTCCGTCCTAGCGGGGTCGTTCGGTAGCAAGGCGAAGGGGTAGTACGGGTCGTCGAGCCTCTCGAACTCCCCCGTGAGTGAGTCCTTCGTGCGCCATCCGCGGCTGTCTTGGGTGTCTCCGTGCATCAACCTGTTGACGTCGAGTGCCCAGTCCTCGTGCTCTCTGTTTGTCACCTTGGCGATGCTGTACCGGCGCGCGTACATCTCGATCGCCCCGGCCCACGACCGCTCATCAAGTTCGACCATCGGATCATCCTCACACATCACTGGGGCATGGACGTCAGGACGACGAACGGCGGGTCCAGGTTCGGTTCGTACTTGAGTACCGTCAAAACGCCATGAGCGTCCTTCGGCGACGTCGGATGATTGTTGACGACCGGCGCCGTACGCCCGGTCACGACCGGCGCTCCCACGCTTCCGTCGGTGACCGATGGAACGCTGAATTCCTCCTTGAGGGGAGTCGGCGGATTTCCCTGAAGCCACTTGTCGATCTCTGCCGAATTGGCCCGGATATTGTACTGCGTGTATTTCTGGGCCGAATCCAGGTCGGTGAACGATGAAGCAGCGGGAATCTGTGGCTCACCCGCCCCGGTCGACTCGTCCCGCAACCGCTGCGTCAGCTGCGCGTCCGTCAGACCGACATGCTTGTCGACGCTGTGCCCACCGTACAGTTCCTCCTCCGTGGCCAGATCGATGGAGTACTTGTACGGGATCCGGCTTTCCGGCCGCTGCCAGCTGTGCTCCTTCTTGAAATCGTTCAGGGTGCGCGCCGTACGCCGCCGCGCGTGCCGCCTCCGCGCGGAACGTCGGCACGCTGAGGATCGCCTCGTCCAGTTCGGGCTTCAGCCCGTTCAGCTTGGTGGCGGCTTCACTGAAGGCCTGGTGGTACGCCTCGACCGCCTTGTCGGCGGCCGCCTTGTCCATGTGGGAGCGGAACGTCAGCACGATCTCGCCGAACGCCATGGTCGCCGCGAGCCGGGTCAACTCGAAAAGGTCGAGGCCCGTCGTCAGGTCCCTGACCGTCGCTTTCGTGGCGTCGACGGCGAGCTGCGTGGTCTTGTCCGCGGTTTCGTTGCGGACGTCGGCCAGGTGATTGAGGGTGTTCTTGATCGCGGTCGCGGTCTCCTGGAGGATGTCGATGATGGGCCGCCGCTTGGCGGGCGCGACCTTGCGATCGGTCTTCCAGAGACGACCTATGGGAACCCGGTTCATCTGGGAGTCGTAGGTCCGGCCCCATTCGGTGGTGCCCCAGATGGTCTGGCAGAACGCCTTCATCGCGCCCTGCCACTCGTCGTTGCCCTTGTTGTCGGTGACGAACTTGATGGCCTTGTTGAAGTTGTCCGACGCGGCCTTCGCGGCCTTCTCGGCCGCTTCCCAGGCGGTGGCCATGGCCTTGAGTTCGTCGTCCCTGGCACCTGGGGTGATCTCGTGCATTTTGCCGAGCCTGAGGCCGTGCTCGATCGCCGGCCGGATGACGTCGGCGAGGAAATCAGGGATCTCGCCGAGGACCCCGGAGATGGCCCAGGAGTCCGCGTCCTCGCCGGTACCGGTCCACTTGATGTCGTTGACCGGACCGTACGCGGGCACGTTCTCGATGACGGCGGGCGGCTGTTTCTCGACGGGCGGCGGGCCGTACATCCGGCGGGCCTGCCAGTCGGCCTGGACGTACTTGTTCGTCGTGTCCGTCAGACCGACGGCGACCCCGCCCACGCTGACCACGCTCTTCGCCCAGAGCTCCGGGAACTTCTCGTTGATGGTCCTGTACGCCGCGGAGAACTCGTCCGCGCCCCAGCCGGCTCCCGCCGACTGGCTGTAGTCGTTCAGCACGTCGACCAGTGCCCGGGCACCCTTGTCGTGGTCGAACTGCCCGTCACGCACCACCAGAGCGGTGTAGTACATGTGCTGCGGCTGTACGTCGAACCCACCGCCGCTCGTCTTGGGCGAACGGGTGCGGGCGGCCGCGGCTTCCTTCGCGCGTTCCTCGTCCGAGGGCAGTTTCTCCGCCGTCAGGCGCCGCCCCAGCTCCGCAGCACCGCGAGGTGCGCGGCCGCGTAGCCACTGTGGCCGGTGGTCACCACCTCGTGCAGCCACTTCCGGGCCGCCAGCAGGTCCTGCGCCGAGCGGTCCCATTCGTCGAGCTTGTCGATGAAGACCTCCCGGGTCTCCCCCTCCCAGGACAGCACCACCGGCTCCACGCGGTCGTACAGGGCGTCCATCTTCTCGTTGAGCTTCTTGAGGATGTCCTCCAGTTCGCCGGCCAACTCCTGCAAGGCGGCGAAGGAAACGGAAATGTATTCGTCGGGTTCAGCACCGGTCGACATGTTCCCCCTGTCTTCGTCGTCTTCGTCTCGGCAACTGCGGTTCCGGGCCGGGCTGCAGGTCGTCGAGGCTGCTGCGGGGTGCCGGTGCGTCGGTGTTAGGCGTCGACAGTCTGTCGACCTCGCTTTCGACGTCCACCTGGATCTGCCTCATCCGGGCGAGGACGTCGAGGTCGTCCTGGGAGAAGCCGTCGCGGCTCAGCCGTACGGCCTCCTCCAGGAGCTTCATCACTTCGCGGATGCGTACGGCGTCCTCCGCTGCCGCCCGGTGGAAGTCGCGGTACACGGAGGCCGCCGGCCCTTGCCAACCCGCCTCGACCCGGTCGACGGTCTCGTCCATGCGCCGCACCTGTTCGTCCAGGTGATCCTGCATGTCGCCGAGATCGTCAGCGAGTTTGGTGAGGTCCTGCGCGGACACCCGCAGATCGGTGCCGCTGCCCTTTCCCGAGCCCGCTCCGGGAACCCCCATGCTGCGCCTCCCTCCCTCGTCGCATCTGCATCACAAGCCTCTTGTCAGCGCGATGACTTCAGAGACCGACGGCCGACGCACGCGGCAAGTCGACCTGTCGGACCGGGAGACGACCGTCGTCTACTCCGCCCCCGCCACCCTCCGCGCCCGCCGTCGCGCGTCGCGGATCGCGACCGCGGTGCCGCCGAGGCCGGCGGCGAGGACCGCCGCGGCCACCGTGGCGTACGTGGCGAGGCGGGCGTTGCGTTCGTCGGGGGTCTCGCCGACCTGGAACTCGGCGGCGGTGGGGGCCTCGGCGCGGGAGAGGCCCTCGCGCGGGCTCGGGGACTCGAGGGGGCGGTCGTCCTCCGTGAGGGCGCGGACGGGGTCGACCACGCCCCAGCCGACCAGGCGGTCGTGGCCGGCGATCGTGCGTTCCGCCGTCTGCTCGATCTGGGCGACGATCTGACGGGCCGTCCACTCCGGGTGCCTGGCCTTGAGCAGCGCGGCGACGCCCGCGACGTACGGCGCGGAGAAGCTCGTCCCGTTGTCGGAGCAGTGGCCGCCCTGCGGGACCGTGGAGATCATGTCGACGCCGGGGGCGGCCACGCCGACGAAGTCGCCGGACTGGGAGAAGGCGGCGCGTTCGTTGTTGCGGTCGGAGGCGGCGACCGCGAGGACGCCGTCGTAGGAGGCCGGGTACGTCTCCTTGACGTTGCCGCCGAGGCCGTCGTTGCCGGCCGACGCCACCACCACGATCTTCCGGGCGAGGGCCTCGTCGATCGCCTTCTCCAGGTCGTCGGACGGCTTCACCGCGTTCGAGGTGTCCTGGGAGATGTTGATGACCCCGGCCTTCGCCTGGATCGCGTACCGGATCGCCGCGGCCAGGGTGTCGGTGGTGCCGTGGCCCTCGGCGTCGTTCTGCTGGATGGGGATGATCGTCGCCTCGGGGGCCAGGCCGACGAAACCGGTTCCCTCGGCGGGGCGGGCCGCGATGATGCCGGCGACCTTGGTGCCGTGGCCGACGGTGTCCGTCGTGCCGTTCTCCTTGCCCCGCTCGATCGGGTCGCCGTCCTCGTCCTTGAGGTTCTTCGGCAGGAGGTTGCGGCCGCTCTTCGCGTCGACCGCGGCGGTGAGCTGCGGGTTCTTCACGTCCACGCCCGTGTCGATGACGGCCACGCGGACCCCCTTGCCCTTGGACCGGCTCCACAGCTCGTCCAGGAGGACGCGCTGGAGGGACCAGGGGCGGCCCGGGTACAGGCCGTTGGGGAACTCGCACTGGTCCGAGTAGGGCAACGTGTCCGCGGCGGTCGCGGGGGGCACGAGGACCGTGGCCGTCGTCAGCAGGGCGGCGGCCGCCACCAGCGTCGTACGAAGCACTGCCGTCCCCCTCCTCACGATCCCTGCGGCTGGCGGGCCGCGGCCGTCGACAGACGCGGGCCCGTCGGCAGGAACTCCGACCAGGCGGCGGGGATCGGCGCCGGGTCCACGTCCTTGTAGCCGAGGCGCGTCTGGGCCTGCTGGGCCTCCCGCTGGAGCTGCTCGCGCTCCTCGGCCGTCGTGCCGATGCCCGCGTCGTCCGTGGCGCTGTCGGCGTTGGACTGCAGGACGTAGCGCAGGCCCGTGTCGGTGACGAGGAATACGGGACCGGTCCTGGTGTCCTCGCCCTGGAACTGGCGGTAGAGCTGGCCGGAGCCCGGCGTGACGTAGGCGCTGGAGGACCCGGCGGGCAGCTTCTCGGGGAAGTCCGTGCCCGCCCAGGTGCTCAGGGTCGTGGCGCCGGTGTCGGCGTTCACTCCGCGCAGGACGGTGCAGACGGTGCTGCGGCTTCCGGAGGCCGCCGAGGCGTCGTTGACGGGCGTGGGGTCCCCGGCCGGCCAGTCGTGCTCGGTGCCGAACGGCTCGCCCGGCACGATCGCGCCCGGGCTGACCTCGCGGGCCTGACCGGCCTGGCCCAGCGGGGCCAGCTCCTCGCTGAACAGCAGGAGCTGGGCGACGAACGCGGAGACGGGGGCGACCCGGCCGGGCAGCACCACGTAGTACTGCTCCGCGTTGTTGTCGAACGCCTTGATCACCATGCCGACCCTGTCGGTCGAGTCGTCCAGCCGACCCGGCGCGCCGGCCGCGGCGCCCGGCTGCCCGGTGATGTCCGGGAAGGTGATCGCGTCGCCCCGGTGCAGGGTCGCCAGCCACTCCGCGGACACCCGCTGCGGCTGCCGGTTGGAGCCGACCACGGCGCGCAGCAGCAGTTCGTCGCCCTTGTCGATCGGGTACGCCGTGCCGTCCGCGTCGACGACGTGGCGCTTGCCGTCCGGATCCTCCACGTACAGCAACTGGCCGCCCCTCAGGCGCCCCTTGCCGTCGGTCGCCTTCATGTCACGGGCGGAGAGGACGAGTGCGGCCTTCTGCACGGAGTCGCCGCCCGCGCCGGGACGCTCGCAGACCGCCCACCGCTTCGCGGTGCCCGCCTCGGACGCCGAGGGCAGGCGGTCGGGCGCGTACGGGATGCCGATGGTGACGCCGTGCGGGATCTCGCCGTTGTCGAGGACGGACTCGGCGACGGTGACGACGTCGCCCCCGCCGTCGGCGAGGAGCAGTTTCGCCGAGGCCATGTTGAGGACGGGGTGGAGCTGGACCTGGCCGTCGGTCTTCAGCACGACGTAGCGCGTGGTCGACTTGCTGGCCACGATCACCTTGGCGTTGGGTTCGTCCCACCCCTTCGGCGCGGTCGGCTTGAACATGCCCCACGCCCCGAAGACCGCCATGACGACGACCCCGACGATGACTCCGGGCAGGATCGCGCGCAACGGTCGCGGGGCGCCCTCCTCCGACCCGTCGGGCGACGACTGCAGGAAGGCCGCGAGCATACGGCGCTTCGCGAAGGTGTAGGCATTGAGCTGATCGCGCCGGGATGCCATCTGTCTCTGTCTCTCCCCGTTTTCCGTCCTGGCCGCACTCGCGGGGCCGCGGTCCCCCGCCCCCGATGTCAGAGCGGCCCCCTACTATGCCTGGTATCCGCCGGGGCTCGGGGAGCGGGTAGGGTTCCCGGGCCGTCAAGTGCCCTGTGCGGTGCTGGAACGCGGCCGAGTCGTGAGCAGAACGGGGGGATGGAGTGATGGCTTCGGGAACGCGCGAACGCTCCGGTGGCCGATCGCGGACGCGGGGCTCCTCGGCGTCCCGGCCGGCGGAGCCGCAGCGGTCGGCGACGCCGGGCGCGCTCCACCTCAAGGCGCGTTCGGGGCAGGCCGGGGTGTTCCGGCTGCAACGCCTCGTCCTGTGGGAGATCGCCGCCGCCGTCCTGCTCGTCGGCTGGGTGATCGGCCCGGTGGGCCTCGCGGTGGCGGGTGTCGTCGCCGTGGTGCTGGTGGTGCTCTCCGTCGCGCGCCGTCGCGGTCGTTCCCTGCCCGAATGGCTGTCCACGGCACGGAGGTTGAAGGTCCGGCAGCGGCTGGCCGAGAGACTGGAGATACCTCCCGGGACCGAACCGGGCTTCGGCCCGGCCCTGGAGTGCGACCCGAGCCTGCGGACGTACACGTACGGCGGCCGTGACCGGCGGCCCGTCGGGATCGTCGGGGACGGCACCTTCGTCACCGCCGTCCTCCTGGTGGAGGCGGACGCGACCGCGCTGCGCGCCGAACGCGACCGGCAGCCGCTGCCGCTCGCCCTGGTGCGGGACGCGCTCGACGTGGACGGCATCCGTCTGGAGTCCGCGCAGATCGTGCTGCACACCCAGCCCGCGCCCGCGCTGCACCTGCCCCCGCAGTCCGTGGCCGTGTCCAACTACGCGCCCCTGCAGGAGCAGACCGGCGCTCCGGCCGTGCGCATCACCTGGATCGCGCTCAAGCTGGACCCCGAGCTGTGCCCGGAGGCCGTGGCCGTGCGCGGGGGCGGTCTGCTCGGCGCGCAGAGGTGTGTGGTGCGGGCCGCCGACCACCTCGCGAGCCGGCTCACCGGGGCCGGTTTCCGCGCGACCGTCCTGAACGAGGAGCAGCTGACGGCCGCCGTCGCCACGTCGGCCTGCGCCAACCCGCTGGTGACGGCCGAGGCCGGACGGACCGGGACGCTGGAGCGGCGGACCGAGGAGTCGGGCCGCAGCTGGCGCTGCGACAACCGCCGGCACACGACGTACTGGCTGCGCCGGTGGCCGCCGCTGGGCGGCGGCGACGGCCCGTCGCTTCCGCAGTTCGTCGCCCTGGTGACCGCCGTCCCGGCGCTCGCCACGACGTTCAGTGTCACCCTCGCGCGCGGTGACCGGCAGGAGGTGTCCCTGACCGGGCACATCCGGGTGACGGGACGCAGCGACGACGAACTCGTGGCGGCCCGTCGCGCGGTGCAGGGCGCGGCCCGGCACACCGGTGCGGCGCTCGCCCGCCTCGACCGCGAACAGGTACCCGGCATGCTGGCCACGCTGCCCCTCGGAGGTGTCCGATGACGACGACCCGTGCGGCCGCCGCCGGCGGCCCCCGGTCCTCCGGCGACCAGCGGGCGCGCCGGTCGCCGCGCAGCGGCTTCGGCCTGCTCGGTCCGCGGCACGGACGGCACTCCGTGACCGTGGAGCAACTGGAGTCGCTGGCACTGCCGATCGGTGACGACGGCGTCGTCATCGGCGCCGACGCCGAGGGCAGGCCCGCCGTGCTCGGGCTCAACCGGCCCAGCCCGTACGACGTCGTGCTCATCGGAGGCCTGTGGACCACTCAGGTCCTCGCGCTGAGGGCGGCGGCGACCGGAGCGCGCGTGGCCGTGGAGACCGGGCGGCCGCAGGCCTGGGAGCAGATGGTGCACGCCATGGGCGGCGGGCAGAACGGACTGGCGGTGTACGACGTCGGCCGGGTCCCCCCGCAGGGCGCCTCGGCGGGCACGCCCGTGCTGGTGGTGCGCGACTGCGGGATGCGGCCACCGCGCGGACGCGTCGCCTCCGGGCCCTGGCAGGCCGTGTTGACGCTGCTGCCGTACCTCAGCCCGGTCGCCCCGCGGCTGGTCCGGCAGGCCCGGCTCGTCGGCGTCCAGCGCATCTCGCCGGACGAGGCCGCGGAGCTGGGACGCGTCATGGCCCTGCCGCGGGAGAGCATCGAGTCCCTCCCCGGACTCGCCGACGGCCTCACCCTGTGGTGCGCCGACCGGGACCGGCAGTACGTGATGACGCAGCCGACCGACGCGGAGGTCGGGTTGCTGGGGACACCGCGGCGGATGGACTGAGACGGTCCTCCTCGGGGCGCGGAGAGCGGGTGCGCCTCACGTCCCTTTCGCCGTACGGGGGTTGCCGTTCCGTGACAACTCCCCCATGGCACGCCCGTTTTCCCGGGACATGACGGACATGTACGTCGCCGCCGTGGGGCAAGTGCCGTGACAGGCAGGTGCGGAGAGGTGGGCGGGACTGCCGGGGCGGAGCACCTGATGATTAGGCTGGTGCGGGGCGGCGATGCCGGAAGCCGTGGAGCGGGCGTCGACGTCTCCGGGGGGAAGGTCGGCGGTTCGGACGGCCCAGGACCGCCTCGGACCACTTCGGACGACAAGCAACGGTCGCCCCGGCACGGCATGAGGGTGCTCGACCACACCAGGAGGAACTGTGAGCAGCGATCGGGACGGGATGCGCGGGGGCTGGGCGACACCCGGCGATGACCAGCCCGACGCGGAATCCGCCATCGAGACGACGGGCGAGTTCACCATCGACTACGCGCCGCCCGCTTGGTACACGCAGAACGCCGGCGGGTCGGGCTCGGGTTCCGGTGCGGGGACGGCTCCGGGTTCCGGACCGGCCCCGGACGGGGGCGCCGAAGCGGATCCCCGGTCGTCGGGGACGCCGGCGGTCCCGGAGGTTCCGGGTGTCCCGGCGGTGCCCGGTGTGCCGAGCGCTCCCGGGGTTCCGGGCGTTCCGGAGGTGCCTGGTACGCCGGTTGCTCCAGGTGTGCCGGGTGTGCCGGGTGGGGGCTTCCCGGTCGGCGGGGCCGTTCCGGGGACCGCTCCCTCCGCCCCCGCGAGCGGTGGGCCCGGGACGCCGTTCCCGCCTCCGCCGGCGCCTCCCGGACCCGGGGCGCCGTACACGCCGCCCGCTCCTCCGGCTCCCGCCGCGGGGGCGCCTTTCACTCCGCCCGCGCCCCCTGCGCCTCCCGCGCCTCCCGCGCCTCCCGCCGGAGAGCCGGTCGCCGTGCCGAGGCTGCCCGAGGACAGCGGGTTCGAGCCGGCCCCGGCCGCCGAGGAGCAGGACGACTCCGCGAACGGGGACATCGAGAGCGGCGCCACCATGCGTTTCTCCGCGGTCGCGCTCAAGCGCCAGATCGCGGAGCAGGCGGCCTCGGCAGGGTCCGGGACCGATGAGGAAGGGGCTCCGCCGCGTGCCGAGTCGCCGGAGGACGCCACGGCCGACGCCGCCGCGGACACCGGCGCCCCCTCGGACGGCGGCGAGGGTGACGGCGAGGGTGACGGCGCGACGGCGGGTGCGTCCGCCGAGGATGACGGCGCGAGCGAGCCCGCCGTGCCCGCGGAGAGCGGGAACGGGGCCGGGGCCGGGGCCGTCAGCGAGACCGGCGTCGCCGACGCAGAGGATTCCGAGGTCTCCGAGCACCACGCTCAGGACTCCGCTCCGGCGGCACCGCGTTCCGAGGTGACCGCGTCCGAGGACGCGGAGACCACGGCGACCGCGCGGGACGCGGACCCGACCGAGGACGCGGAGCCGCAGGACGCCGTACCCGTTCCGGCGGACGCCGGCACGCAGGACGCCTCCGCGGACGACCGGCCCGTGGACGACCGGCCCGTGGACGATGCGCCGACGGCCGCGCCACAGGACGCCGTACCCCCGGCTCCGCCCGCCTGGACTCCCCCGCCGGCCCCGCAGGACGGCGTGCCGCCGCTGCCCCCGTCGTACCAGCCCGCGGCACCCGCCCCGGCGGCCCAGTGGCCCGCCCAGCCGCAGCCGCAGCCGTACCCGCAGCCGGCGGACCCCGCGGCAGCAGCGGCGGCTCCGCAGCCGTCCGCGCCGCCCGCCTGGAACCCGCCCGCGCCCGCACCGCAGCCGGGGTACGGCTTCCCCCAGCCCCCCGCGCCTCCCGCGCAGCCCCCGGCGGCCGCCGGCGCCCCGGCCGGCTACGGCTTCCCGCAGCCCCCCGCGCCCCACGCCCCCGCCGGGTACGGCTTCCCCCAGCCCCCCGCCTCCCCGGCTCCCACGCCCCCCGCCACGCCCGGCGGTTACGGCTTCCCGCAGCCGCCCGCGCCGCAGGCACCACAGGCACAGGCACCACAGGCACAGGCACCGCAGCCGCAGGCGCCCGAAGCGCCGCAGGCTCCGCAGCCGCAGCCGGGCATCCCGCCGCAGGCCGACGGACGGACCGGCCCCACCGGGCCCGGCGCTTACGGCTTCCCGCAGTCCCCGGCCCCGGCGGCGCCCCCGTCGGCGCCCCAGCCCCCGCACGCGCCCCAGGACTCGCAGGTCCCGCAGCCCCCGCAGGCCGCCCACGCCCCGCAGGTCCCGCAGCCCCCGCAGGCCGCCCACGCCCCGCAGCCCCCGCAGGCTCCCCAGCCGCCCGTGGACCCGCGGGCCGGTGCCGCCTGGCCCCAGCCGATCCAGCACGACCAGCGGCAGCCGGTCAACCCGGGTGTGGCCCCGCTGGGTTACACCGCGGCCGTGGAGCTGTCCTCGGACCGGCTGCTCAACAACAAGAGGCAGAAGGCGAAGAGCAGCCGTCCGGCGGCCGGCGGCGGCCGGTTCAAGCTGGGCGGGAAGAAGGAAGAGGCCGAGCGGCAGCGCAAGCTGGAACTGATCCGCACGCCCGTGCTGTCCTGCTACCGCATCGCCGTCATCAGCCTCAAGGGCGGCGTCGGCAAGACGACGACCACCACCGCGCTCGGCTCGACGCTCGCCACCGAGCGGCAGGACAAGATCCTCGCGATCGACGCCAACCCGGACGCCGGCACCCTGGGCCGCCGGGTGCGGCGCGAGACCGGGGCCACCATCCGCGACCTGGTCCAGGCGATCCCGTACCTCAACTCGTACATGGACATCCGGCGGTTCACCTCCCAGGCCCCCTCCGGCCTGGAGATCATCGCCAACGACGTCGACCCGGCCGTCTCTACGACCTTCAACGACGAGGACTACCGGCGCGCGATCGACGTGCTCGGCAAGCAGTACCCGATCATCCTGACCGACTCGGGCACGGGCCTGCTCTACAGCGCCATGCGCGGGGTGCTCGACCTCGCCGACCAGCTCATCATCATCTCGACGCCGTCGGTCGACGGCGCGTCCAGCGCCAGTACGACGCTGGACTGGCTGTCCGCGCACGGGTACGCCGAACTGGTCTCCCGGTCCATCACCGTCATCTCGGGTGTCCGCGAGACCGGCAAGATGATCAAGGTCGAGGACATCGTCGCGCACTTCGAGACCCGGTGCCGGGGCGTGATCGTCGTGCCCTTCGACGAGCACCTCGCCGCCGGTGCCGAGGTCGACCTCGACATGATGCGGCCGAAGGTGCGGGAGGCGTACTTCAACCTCGCGGCCATGGTCGCGGAGGACTTCGTCCGCCACCAGCAGATGCACGGCCTGTGGACCAACGACGGCAACCCGCCGCCGGTCGCCGCCCCGCCCCTGCCGGGCCAGCCCCTGCCGGCCCAGCCGCACCCCGGCCAGCCGTACCCGGGCCAGCCCGTCCCCGGCCAGCCCTACCCGCCCCAGCCCGGCCAGTCCTACCCGCCCCAGCCGGGGCAGCCGGGGCAGCCGTATCCCCCGCAGGCAGGACAACCGTACCCGCAGCCGGGCCCGCCGCCGCATCCGCAGGGCCGGCCGCAGATGCCGCAGCAGGGCCAGCCCTACCCGCAGCACCCCCAGCAGCCGCAGCCCGGTTTCCCGCCCGCCGGACCACCGCAGCCCTAGCATCCACCGACGCGACACGAGCGGTTGCGTCACACACCTCGTGAGGCCCGTGCCGAACCCGGCACGGGCCCCACTCCCCGTCACGGAAATGCGGAGGTTCGCGGCACGAGCGGCGTCCTCTCCCCTACGATGCCGACCGACGCGGCCGTGAACGGGCGCGCGCCGCACGGACTGACGGGGGTCTCGGGTGTCGGACGGGATGCGGGTCTTCATCAGTCACGCGGGCGCCGACCGGGCGTGGGCGGAGTGGGTGGGCTGGCAGCTCACGGACGCGGGATGCAGCGTGGCGCTGACGGAACCGCGGCCCGGCCGGCCGGTCTTCGAGCAGCTGAACCAGGCCCTGAGGACGGCGCGTGCGGTCTTCGTCCTGGTGTCGGCGTCGACCAGGGACAGGGAGTGGCGGGCGTGGGAGTCGGCGCTCCCGCGAGGTGGGTACCGGCTCATCGTGCCCGTCCGTGTCGACGACACACCGTTGCCCCCCTTCCTGGCCGATCGCCGGGGTCTGCGTCTGGGCGAGCTGGACGAGGAGGAGGCCAGACGGCAACTCCTGCTGTCGCTGGCCTCGTCGCACGATCCCGCCATGGTCCCTCCCGGCTCGCCGGACACGAGCTCGCCCCTCGCGGTCCTGTCCGGGGAGCGGGTGCTGCGCAGACTGGGACTCGCCGCACCACGGCTGCCCGGCAGCCTGCCCAGGGTGTGGAACCTGCCCCCGCGCAACTCCCGGTTCGTCGGCCGCGACGAGACCCTCGCACGGCTGCGCCAGGCCCTCACCGACCACGCGCGGCTCGTCGTCACGGGGCCGGGGGGATCGGGCAAGACCCAGCTCGCCCTGGAATACGCGTACCGCTTCGCCGGACACTACGAGCTGGCCTGGTGGGTACGGCCCGGTCTGATCGGTGAGCAGCTCGCAGAACTCGCCGTGCGCACGGGTGCGGCGACGCCCGGGACGCCGCTGTCGGAGGCGCAGGAGGCCCTGAAGGCCGAACTCGGCACCCGGAGCCGCTGGTTGCTGGTCGTCGACGGAACGACGGATCCCCGGCTCGTCGAGGGGCTCCTGCCGCTGAACGGCGCGGGACACGTCCTCGTCACGTCGAGCGCGGCGCGTCCGGGCGACGATCCCCCGGCCTTCCCCCTGGCGGCCTTCACCCGCGCCGAGTCGGTCGCGCTGCTGCGGGGCGAGGCACCGCGGCTGACGTCCGCCGAGTGCGACGAGCTCGCCGCCGCCCTGGACGACCTGCCGCTGGCCCTGACGCAGGCGGCCGGTGTGCTGCGCGACGACGAGGCCCAGGCCCTGGGCATGGACGTACGGGAGTTCCTCAGGCGGCTGCACGACCCGGACGAGGCCGACGGGCGGTCCGCCGGCCATGCCCGCCCGCTCGTCACGGCGACCCGGCTCTCGGTCGAGCAGTTGAGGCGTGAGGGACCGGACGTCGCGGTCGACGTGCTGTTCGGCTGTGTGCTGCTGGCCGCCGCGCCCGTTCCGGTCCCCCTGGAGCATCACGCCTGGGACGATCTTGATCCCCTGCTGCTCGACGTCCTTCCCGGTCCCAGCACCTTGTCCCGGGTGCTGAAGACGCTGGAGACCCACTCGCTGGTCAGGGTCCGGGACGGCCGCATGCGGCTGCACCCGCACATCCGTTCCGTGCTGCGCGATCTGCTCCGCGACGACGCCCGGCCCCGGGCGGCGCGCATGGCGGAGGCGCTGCTGATCGCCGCGGTGCCCGACGATCTCGAGGCGGAGGGCGCCAAGGAGCGATGGAGCGACCTGCTGCCGCACCTGCTGGCGATCGACGCACGGGACCTCACCACGGACACGGGGCGCCAGGCCGCCTTGAACGCCTGCGGCACTCTGGTCGAGCGCGGGGACGCCGCCACGGCGCGGGACCGGCTGGTGCAGCTGCGCGAGACGTGGCGGGCCGACCTGGGCCACGGCTCCGCGTGGACGCTGAAGGCCACGCTCCTGCTCTCCTCGGCACTGAGCGGCACCGGTGAGTCCGAACGGTCCATCGCCACCCTGGAGACGGCCCTGCGCGACCTGCGGCGGGCCCACGGGAAGGACCATCCGCAGACGCTCGCGCTGGCCGGCGCGCTGACCCTGCAACTGGCGGGCGCGGGCCGGTTCGAGGAGTGCCGCCGTCTGGGTGACGAGCTGCTCCCCAGGATGCGGCGCACGCTGGGCGACGATCATCTCGCCACCCTGGTCACCGCCGTCGCGCTCGCCGTGGGCCTGAACAGCCTGGACGAATTCGCCCGGGCACGCGATCTCGCCGAGGAGGCCTTCGTCCGCAGCCGCCGGGCGCTCGGCGAGAGTCACCATCTCACCGTGCTGTCCGCCTTCGTCCTGGCCATGGCCCTGATGCAGCACGGCCAGGTGCGGGAGGCGCAGCGTCTCATGGAGGACTTCCAGCGGCACCTGGGCCCGGGGCGGGAGGCCCACTTGATGCGCACGGCCATCGAGCTCCTCGGCTTGCTGAACCGGGTGTCCGACGAAGGCGGCGCCTCCGTCGACCCCGGTCCCCGCGCGATCGGTCCCGACCAGACGGCGGCCCTGCTCAAACTGGCGAGCGACCTGTGGACCACGCGCGCACGGCCCGGCCGGGGTCACGACGTCTCGCGGGCCCTCCGGGCGCAGGACCGTGCGGACACCTCGGGCACCGCGGCCCCGTACGCCTCCGGGATCCTGGTCGTCCACGCCCCCGCCGACGAGGCCTGGGCGCACTGGGTCGCCGACCAGCTGACCGAGTGGCGGCACCACGTGTCGCTGCGCTCCGTTCCGCGCGGGGACACCGACGTCCAGTCCCTCCTGACGCAGGCGTTCCGGGACGCCGACGTGGTCGTGATCCTGTGCTCATCGGCGTACTTCCTGAAACCCGGGACCTGGCGGGACTCCTCGTGGACGCGGACCCTCCTTCGCGACCACGTGGAGGAACGGCGTCTCGTCCCGGTCTACCTGGAGTCCACCGAGGGGCACCGGCTGCCGGCCCCCCTGCGCGGGCTGGTCTCCCCGCCCCTGCCGGAGCTGGACGAGGAGGCGGCCCAGGACCTGCTGCGGTACTCCCTCGACCGCCAGGGACGGGCGGGCGCGGAGCACGTCTTCCCGGGCGTCCCCATGGACGGCGCCCCGGAGCCGAACGCGGACGCGGTGCTGACCCGGCAGCTCGTCAACGCACTCGTACGCTCGCCCGTCCTCTCCTCCCGGGCAGGGCTGGAGAACTGGCTCGCCCTGATCAGGACCGGCCCCGTCCCCGACCACGCGGACCATGACGTCCCGCTGCGGGTGCAGTTGATCGGCGTGGTGCGCGGTCTGATGCGCGTTCCGGGAGGCCTGCGGGATCTGCTGGAGGCACTCGAACTGCTGGACGATCCCGACTCCACCGCCGTGGGGGAGGTCAGGCGCATCGTCGAGCGCATCGAGAGCAGCGGGTCGGTCCGGTGAACGACGCCCCTCTCTGGTTCTTCACCAGCTACTCGGAACTGCACAACAAGCGGCCCTACGTGAAGCGGTTCCACCAGGACGTCGAGGACGAGGTCCGCGCGCTCCTCGGCCGCAGGACGCCCGGCGGTGCCTTCGTGGACATGCGCAACCTGCGCCCCGGCGACCGCTGGCGGTTCCGGATCCAGGACGGCGTGTGCCAGGCACGGACCATGCTCGCGTTGTACAGCGCGAGTTACTTCGACAGCGAGTGGTGCGCACGCGAGTGGACGGTCTTCGAGGAACGGCGCCGCCGCCACCGCACCGCGGGCGGAGCGTCGCCCCATCTGGTCGGCGTCGTCTGGCGCCGGGGACCGAGGAACTGGCCCGAGGTGGTCCGGGACGACGAGTACCTGCGCGGGGCCGCGGAATCGCGCTACGAGAAGCACGGGCTCTTCCACCTGGTCCCGGAGGGGGACGAGCGGGGCTGCGAGGAGTACGTGGGCATCGTCCGGGACGTGGCCGGGCAGCTCGCCGAGGCGATCCACAAGGGGGACGACCTGCCCTGCGTCTCGCTCGTCGAGGCCCGAGAACTGACCCCCCTGTTCGGGCCCGACGAGCGGAGCCCCGTCAACATCGTCATCTCGTACGCCGACCAGGACGTGCAGTGGGCGACATGGGCGGCCGAACAGCTGGAGCGGGAGGAACGCAGTGTGGCACTGGAGGCCGTGGAGTCGGGCGACGGCCCCGTGGAGCGGGTCCGCCAGGCCCTGCGCCGCGCCGACCGGGTACTGGTCCTCGTCTCGGGCGCCTACTTCTCCGGCCGCATGACGCGGGAGGCCCTGGACACCGCGCTCAGCGACGGGTCGTCGGACTGGCAGCGTCTGGTGCCGGTGTTCGTCGAGCCCTCGGTGGAGGATGAGCTTCCTTCCTCCTTCCGGCGTCTGGCCCGCACCGCGCTCCAGGACCTCGACGAGGGTGACGCGAGGAACGTCGTCCTCAAGGCCTCGACGCAGCTCATAGAACGCGTCACGCAACCGCCGCGGCAGCGGGCCGCCTTCCCCGGCCGGCCGGCGGCGGGCGCGCCGGCCGGCGAGAGGCAGGCTCTCGTGGTGCTTCTGGTGAACGCGCTGCTCACGGCGGACTCGGTCACCGACGACGCCATCCGTCCCCTCTGGCTGGCCCAGACGGGACTCGACCTCGGGTCGCTGAACCAGGGCATTCCGCTGCGCGCTCAGCTGTTCGCGCTCATCGCCCTGGCGGCCACCCGTCCCGACGGCTGCACGGCGCTCGCCGACGCGCTCGACGCGCTGGAACCCGGATCACCGGCGGCCGACCAGGTCAGGCGGGCTGTCGAACGCCTCGCCGCGTCACCGCCGCCCCCGGCCGAGCCGACCGCCCTCGGGTGAGCCCCGGTCAGGCCCGGCTCTGCGCCACCAGCTCACGGCAGCGCTCGACGTCCTGCGCCATCTGCTCCAGCAGGCCCTCCAGCGACTCGAACTTCGCCTGTCCGCGCACGAAGGCCAGGAAGTCGACGGCGACGTGGAGGCCGTACAGGTCGAGCCCGACGCGGTCGATGGCGTACGCCTCCACCGTGCGCTCGGTGCCGTCGAACTGCGGGTTGGTGCCGACGGAGATCGCGGCCGGCATCGCCTCGCCGGCCGCGTGCAGCCAGCCGGCGTAGACGCCGTCGGCGGGGATCGCGGTGTGCGGGAGCGTCTCGACGTTCGCCGTGGGGAAGCCGAGTTCGCGGCCCCGCTGGGCGCCGCGCACGACCACGCCCTCCACGCGGTGCGGGCGGCCGAGGATCTCGGCGGCCCCCTCGAGGTCGCCCTCGGCGATCAGGCGCCGGGTCAGGGTCGAGGAGAACGGCTCGCCGCCGCCCGCCTCGCCCGTCAGGTACAGGTCGACGACCTCGACCTCGAAGTCGTAGATCTTGCCCTGCTCGGTCAGGAACTCCACGCTCCCGGCGGCCTTGTGGCCGAAGCGGAAGTTCGGGCCCTCGACGACCGCCTTGGCGCGCAGCTTGTCGACCAGGACCTTGACGACGAAGTCGGCGGGCGAGAGCTTCGAGAACTCCGTGGTGAAGGGGAGGATCAGGACCGCGTCCACACCCAGCTCGGTCATCAGCTCGGCGCGACGGTGGTGCGGCGCGAGCAGCGGGGGGTGACTGCCGGGACGGACGACCTCGCTGGGGTGCGGGTCGAAGGTGACGACGACGGAGGGCACGCCCAGCTCGCGGGCACGGTCCACGGCGTGCCGGATGATCAGCTGGTGTCCGCGGTGGACCCCGTCGTAAGAGCCGATGGTGACGACGCTGCGCCCCCAGTCCTGGGGGATGTCCTCCAAGCCACGCCAGCGCTGCACTGTGACCGCTCCTCGAACCCGTGTCCGTGTTTTTCGTGTTCCGTTGACCGCTTACGCAGCTCTAAGAGTGCCATGCCGGGTGCCCTCGGCCGTCATCGGCATCGGTGCTGTGACCCGGCCCACGCGGGAGACCGCTCCCACGCCCCGCTCCGCCCGCCGGGTCCTCGAGCACGCGACGGGCGCTCGGGTCGGCGACCGCCGCCCGCTCCCCCCGGGGCGTCGGCGTGCCGGCCCGCCACCCGCGCGGCGCGAGCCCGTGCCGCGGGAGCGGCCGGCGAGGTCGCGGACGTGGACCGGGGCCCGTTCCGGAAGCCGGGGAATGCCGGTTCCGAGGGGAGGCTCGCCGTAGGGTGAGGGGCGACCGAAGGCGGCCGACACCCCGGGGAGCCCTGTATGCCGCGGTACCTGATCTCGTTCGACGACGGCGCGATGACCTTCCCCGAGGAGGAGTTGCCCGAGGTGGCCGAGGCCTCGTACGAGGTGGTGCGCAAGGCCCGGGACGCCGGTGTGTGGGTCTTCGGCGGCGGGCTGGAAAGCCAGCGGGCGAGCGTCGTGGCCACCGACGGGACCGTCGCCGACGGCCCGTACCCGGAGACCAAGGCGGTGCTCGGCGGGTTCTCGGTCATCGATGTGCCCTCGCGTGAGGACGCGCTGGAGTGGGCCGCCGAGATCGCCGCCGCGTGCCGCTGCGCGCAAGAGGTCCGGGAGATCATGCCCGACCCGACCGTCTGACCGGAGACGGCCCGCGGCGCCCGGGTCCTGATCCGGCGGACGAGGCGTGGGATGGTCGGCCGGACAGGTCGCCGGCCGAACGCGCCCCCTCGCACTCCCCGTATTCACTCCGAGCGCCTGCCCGGACGGGTGAATGGACGGGGACCGTTGGACAGACCCTAGGGGTGGGGGAACCGGGGGGGGACCGTGGAGCGGCGGCGGAGCAGGACCCCGTGCTCGCCGCTCCACGGGTGAACCGGCGGGGCTCAGCCGAGGACGGCCAGGCTCTTCGCCTTGCCCTTCTGCTCCTCGACCAGCGCCAGGAAACGGCCCTCGGGGTCGAAGACGGCCACCGGGCCGGCGGTGGCGTACTCGTCGGGCATCTCCAGCCGCACGCCGTTGGTGAGCAGCCGGGCCCGCCGCGCGTCGACGTCCCAGCGGGGGAACGCCGCCGCGGCGGCCTCGGCGACCGGCATCACCGTCAGCTCCTCCTGGAGCTGGTCCAGGGTGCGCGCGGAGTCCAGCTTGTACGGGCCGACGCGGGTGCGGCGCAGGGCGGTGAGGTGGCCGCCGACGCCGAGGCCGGCGCCCAGGTCGCGGGCGAGGGCGCGGATGTAGGTGCCGGAGGAGCAGACCACCGAGACGATCAGGTCCAGGACGGGGGTGCCGTCCTCGGCGACGGCGTCGCGGACGTCGTACACCGTGAAGGAGGAGACGGTGACCGGCCGGGCGGGGATCTCGAAGTCCTCGCCCTCACGGGCCCGCTTGTAGGAGCGCACGCCGTTGATCTTGATGGCGCTGACCTTGGACGGGACCTGCATGATGTCGCCGGTCAGCCGGGCGATGCCGGCGTCGACGGCGTCCCGGGTGACCTTGGAGGCGTCGGTGGAGGAGGTGATCTCCCCCTCGGCGTCGTCCGTCAGGGTGTTCTGGCCCAGCCGGACGGTCCCCAGGTACTCCTTCTCGGTGAGGGCGAGGTGCCCGAGGAGCTTGGTCGCCCTCTCCACGCCGAGGACGAGGACGCCCGTCGCCATCGGGTCGAGCGTGCCGGCGTGACCGACGCGGCGGGTCTTGGCGATCCCCCGCATCTTGGCGACGACGTCGTGCGAAGTGAAGCCCGACGGCTTGTCGACGATGACGAGGCCGTCGGGCGCGGTGTGCTTACGGTTCATTCGGCGGTGTCGTCCGTCTCGTCCTCGTCCGGCTTGCGGTACGGGTCGGCGCCACCGGCGTACGCGGCGCCCGCGGACGCCTCGCGCACCTTCTCGTCGGACTGGCGCGCCCTGTCGAGGAGGTCCTCGATGGTGCGGGCGCTGTCCGGCAGGGCGTCGGCGACGAAGGACAGCGTCGGCGTGAACTTCACGCCGGCCGCGCGGCCGACCTCGGAGCGCAGGATGCCCTTGGCGCTCTCCAGGCCGGCGGCGGCCGCCTTGCGGTCCTCGTCGTCGCCGTACACGGTGTAGAAGACGGTCGCCTCCCTGAGGTCGCCCGTGACGCGGGTGTCCGTGATGGTGACGTGGGAGCCGAGCCGCGGGTCCTTGATCCCGCGCTGCAGCTTCTGGGCCACCACCTCTCGGATGAGGTCCGCAAGCCTCTTGGCGCGCGCGTTGTCGGCCACTGGTCCGTCTCCCGTTCTTTCTTCTTCTTGCGTTCTCTGGTCCGGTCAGTCGTCTTCGCCGTGGAAACGGCGTCTGACCGACAGCAGTTCCACTTCGGGGCGGCCGGCGACCAGCCGTTCGCACCGGTCCAGTACGTCGGTCAGGTGCTCCGCGTCGCCCGAGACCATGGCCAGGCCGATGACGGCCCGGCGGTGGAGGTCCTGGTGGTCCACCTCGGCCGCGCTCACCGCGTACTTGCGCTGGAGCTCGGCGACGATGGGGCGGACGACGGAGCGCTTCTCCTTCAGCGACCGTACGTCGCCGAGGAGGAGGTCGAAGGACAGAGTCCCCACGTACATGTGTGTAACCGGTTCACCCGCCGGTACGGGATCGATGGCCCCGTCGGCCGTGTGGGACAGGGCATCAGGAACGGTACAACGATACCCGCGGTGGCTCGACGGGGTTTTCGCCCGCCCGGTCACCCGGGCCCGTCCGGGGCCGCTGACGGGGGCCGCGGGCCCCCGGGAACGGCGGCGCGCCGGCCGGCGGGACGGATCCCGTCGGCCGGCGCGTACCGGGGTGGGTCACACCCGCGGCTTCTCCCGCATCTCGTACGTCGCGATGACGTCGTCGACCTTGATGTCGTTGAAGTTGCCGAGGTTGATACCGCCCTCGAACCCTTCGCGGATCTCGGTGACGTCGTCCTTGAAGCGACGCAGGCCCTCGATGGTGAGGTTCTCCGCGATGACCTTGCCGTCGCGGACCAGGCGGGCCTTGGTATTGCGCTTGACCTCGCCCGAGCGGATGAGGACACCGGCGATGTTGCCCAGCTTGGACGACTTGAAGACCTCGCGGATCTCCGCCGTACCGAGCTCGACCTCCTCGTACTCCGGCTTCAGCATGCCCTTCAGGGCCGCCTCGATCTCCTCGATCGCCTGGTAGATGACCGAGTAGTAGCGGACGTCCACGCCCTCGCGCTCCGCCATCTGCTGCGCGCGGCCGGCGGCACGCACGTTGAAGCCGATGACGATCGCGTCCGAGCCCATCGCCAGGTCGATGTCGGACTCCGTGACCGCACCGACGCCGCGGTGCAGGACGCGGATGTCGACCTCTTCGCCGACGTCCAGCTGGAGCAGGGAGGACTCGAGGGCCTCCACCGAACCGGAAGCGTCACCCTTGATGATCAGGTTCAGCTGCTGGACCTCGCCGGCCTTGAGGGCCGCGTCCAGGTTCTCCAGGGAGAACCTGCGCGTGCGCTTGGCGAAGGCCGCGTTGCGCTCGCGGGCCGCACGCTTCTCGGCGATCTGGCGGGCCGTGCGGTCCTCGTCGACGACGAGGAAGTTGTCGCCGGCGCCCGGGACGTTGGTCAGGCCCAGGACCTGGACCGGCGTCGACGGGCCGGCCTCGGCCACGTTGTTGCCGTTGTCGTCGAGCATGGCGCGCACACGACCGTAGGCGTCGCCCACGACCATCGTGTCGCCGACCCGCAGCGTGCCTCGCTGCACGAGGACCGTCGCCACGGCGCCGCGGCCGCGGTCGAGACGGGACTCGATCGAGATGCCCTGCGCGTCCTGGCTCGGGTTGGCCCGCAGGTCGAGCGAGGCGTCGGCCGTGAGGATCACGGCCTCCAGCAGCGAGTCGATGTGCAGACCCTGCTTGGCGGAGATGTCGACGAACATCGTGTCGCCGCCGTACTCCTCGGCGACCAGGCCGTACTCGGTCAGCTGACCGCGGACCTTGGTCGGGTCGGCGCCCTCGACGTCGATCTTGTTGACCGCGACGACGATCGGGACGTCGGCCGCCTTGGCGTGGTTGAGCGCCTCGACCGTCTGCGGCATGACGCCGTCGTTGGCCGCGACGACCAGGATCGCGATGTCGGTCGACTTCGCACCACGGGCACGCATGGCGGTGAACGCCTCGTGACCCGGGGTGTCGATGAAGGTGATCCTGCGCTCTTCGTCGTTGACCTCGGTCGCGACCTGGTAGGCACCGATGTGCTGGGTGATGCCACCGGCCTCGCCCGCGATGACGTTCGTCTTGCGGATGGCGTCGAGCAGGCGGGTCTTGCCGTGGTCGACGTGACCCATGACGGTGACGACCGGCGGGCGGACCACCAGGTCCTCCTCGTCGCCCTCGTCCTCGCCGAACTCGATGTCGAAGGACTCGAGCAGCTCGCGGTCCTCCTCCTCCGGGCTGACGATCTGAACCGTGTAGTTCATCTCGCCCGCGAGGAGTTCGAGCGTCTCGTCGGAGACGGACTGGGTCGCGGTGACCATCTCGCCGAGGTTCATCATGACCGCGACGAGCGACGCCGGGTTGGCGTTGATCTTCTCCGCGAAGTCGGTGAGCGACGCACCGCGCGACAGGCGAATGGTCTCGCCGTTGCCGCGAGGCAGCATCACGCCGCCGACCGACGGGGCCTGCATGGCCTCGTACTCCTGGCGCCTCTGCCGCTTCGACTTGCGGCCGCGGCGCGCGGGACCGCCCGGACGACCGAAGGCGCCCTGCGTGCCGCCACGGCCACCGGGACCGCCCGGACGACCGCCGAAGCCGGGACGACCGCCGCCGCCACCGCCCGGACCGCCGGGACGGCCGGCGAAGCCGCCGCCACCACCGCCACCGGGACCGCCGGGACGGCCGGCGAAGCCGCCGCCGCCACCCGGACGACCGGCGAAGCCGCCGCCGCCACCCGGACGACCGCCGCCGCCACCGGGACGACCGCCGCCGCCGGGACCGCGGCCGCCGGGGCCGCCGCCGGGACGCGGGCCGGCCGCGGGACGCTGCGGCATCATGCCGGGGTTCGGACGGGGGCCGCCGGGACGCGGCGCGCCGCCCTGCGGGCGGGGCATGCCGGCCGGCGACGGACGGGGACCGCCCGGAGCCTGCGGACGCGGGCCGCCGCCCTGGCCACCGGGGGCCTGGGGACGGGGACCGGCGCCGGGAGCGCCACCGGGGCCGCCGGGACGCGGGCCGCCCTGCGGACGCGGGGCCTGCGGACGGGCCATACCGGCGTTGCCACCGGAGGTGAAGGGGTTGTTGCCCGGGCGCGGACCGGCCGGACGGGCACCGGGACGCGGGGCGCCGGCGCCACCGGGACGCGGACCCTGCGCGGCGGCCGGACGGGGCGCCTGACCGCCCTGCTGGCCCTGACCGGGCGCGCCGGGACGGGCGCCGGGCCTGGGCGCGCCGGGGCGCGGACCCTGGCCGGCCGGGCGGGGGGCCTGCGGGGCGGCCGGGGCCGACGGCGGAGCGGTGAACTCCGGGGCGGCCGGGGCCGGACGCGGCGCGGGCTTGGGGCCCGGCACCGGACGCGGGCCCGGGGCCGGCGCGGAGGGCGCCGCCGGGGCCGCGGGCGTCTGGGCCGCGGGGGGCTTGGGGGCGGCCGGCCGCGGGGCAGCCGGACGAGCCGCCTGCGCCGGGGAGGGCGCGCCGGGCTTGGGGGCAGCCTTGCGCGGGGCGGGCCTGGCGGACTTGCCGCCGCCCTGGAAGGCGTCAGTCAGTTTGCGGACTACGGGCGCTTCGATGGTCGAAGACGCCGAACGGACGAATTCACCGAGTTCCTGGAGCTTGGCCATGACGACCTTGCTCTCCACTCCGAACTCCTTGGCGAGTTCGTATACCCGGACCTTAGCCACTTCGCTCCTTTTAGGTCCGGGTTGCGGCCGGACCGTCGCTACTTCATGGGCGTACTCATCGCGTACTCATCGAGTGCTCATCGCAATCTCGACCTGCTTTCGACTCGCGAGGTACCAGGGCCGCACGGGGATCCGCGCGACGCTTCTTACGGCGTTGCCTGCTCGGCAACTGTCATCTGCTCGACGTACCGGCGCAACGCCTTTGTGTCGAGCGCTCCCGGGGCACGCAACGCCCGCGTGAACGCCCGGCGGCGCACCGCCTGGTCGAGACAGACCGAGGCGGGATGCACGTACGCACCCCGGCCGGGCAGCGTACCGCGCGGATCGGGGACGCACGCGTCCTCGACCGCCACGATGCGCAGCAGCTCCGTCTTGGCCGCTCGCTGCCGACACCCCACACAGGTGCGTTCAGGGCATGCTCCGGCGTGCGTCCGGCCAGACACAGCTAAGTCTACCTCCCCGTACCGACCTCACCCCTTTGGGTCAGGAATCGAACGGCTGTTGTCGTGATCTCAGCCAATCCAGGCCGAGATCTATTCCCCGGCGGCCGGACCGGCTACGCGCCGGTCTGCTCGGTGTCCGGCCGGATGTCGATCCGCCAGCCGGTCAGCCGGGCGGCGAGCCGGGCGTTCTGCCCTTCCTTGCCGATCGCCAGGGACAGCTGGTAGTCCGGCACGGTCACGCGGGCCGAGCGGGCGGCGAGGTCGACGACCTCCACCTTGGACACCCGGGCGGGTGACAGCGCGTTCGCCACCATCTCGGCCGGGTCGTCCGACCAGTCGACGATGTCGATCTTCTCGCCGTTCAGTTCGCCCATCACGTTGCGCACCCGTCCGCCCATGGGGCCGATGCAGGCGCCCTTGGCGTTCAGGCCCGAACGGGTGGACCGGACGGCGATCTTCGTGCGGTGACCGGCCTCACGCGCGATGGCGGCGATCTCGACGGAGCCGTCGGCGATCTCCGGCACCTCCAGCGCGAAGAGCTTCTTCACGAGGTTGGGGTGGGTGCGCGAGAGCGTCACGGACGGGCCGCGCACGCCCTTCGCGACCCGGACGACGTAGCTGCGCAGACGCAGGCCGTGCGCGTAGGTCTCGCCGGGGACCTGCTCCTGCACCGGCAGGATGGCCTCCAGCTTGCCGATGTCGACGAGCACGTTCTTCGGGTCGCGGCCCTGCTGGACCACTCCGGTGACGATGTCGCCCTCGCGGCCGGCGTACTCGCCGAGCGTCGCGTCGTCCTCGGCGTCGCGCAGCCGCTGCAGGATCACCTGCTTGGCGGTGGTGGCGGCGATACGGCCGAAGCCGGACGGGGTGTCGTCGAACTCGCGGGGCTCCTGGCCCTCCTCGAGGTCCTCCGGGTCCTCCTTCGCCCACACGGTCACGTGACCGGTCTCCCGGTTGAGCTCCACGCGCGCGTGGCGGCGGCTTCCCTCGGTGCGGTGGTAGGCGATGAGGAGGGCCGACTCGATCGCCTCGACCAGCAGGTCGAAGGAGATCTCCTTCTCCCGCACCAAGCCCCGCAGGGCGCTCATGTCGATGTCCACGGCTACGCCTCCTCCTCTTCCTTCATGTCCTTCTTGTCCTTGCGGTTGAACTCGACCTGGACCCGGGCCCGGTCGATGTCGCCGAAGGCGAGCCTGCGGGTGGTGGCCTTGCGGCCCTTCACTCCGGGCACTTCGACGTCGAGGCCGGCCTCGTCCACGGCGAGGATGCGCGCGACGAGCTCGCCGCCCTCGTGGAGCTGGAACTTCACCAGACGGTCCGTCGCCCGCACGTAGTGGCGGTGCTCGGTGAGGGCGCGCTCCGCGCCCGGGGTGCCGACCTCGAGGGTGTACTCGCCCTCGCCCATCGCGTCCGTCTCGTCGAGCTTCGCCGAGAGCGCGCGGCTCACATCGGCGATCCGGTCCAGGTCCGCACCGGTGTCGGAGTCGACGACGACGCTCAGCACACGCTTGCGTCCGACGGAGTCCACGGTGATCTCTTCGAGGTCCAGGCCCTGGGAGGTGACGAGCGGTTCCAGCAGTTCTCGCAGCCTCTCGCTCTGGGTGGTGCTCATCCGGGTGACTCCTCGGCCGCGTGTGCTGTTGTGGGATGGGTCGCTGTCTGGTCAAAGGGTATCCGGTCGCGGGGGGTGTTGCCGTCCACCGGGCGGCCACCGGGGCGCACGCGGTGCCGATGAGTGGTGCCGGCCCGGCGCGCGGGTACGGTGATCACGGGCGTGCCGCCCGTGATCGGAATATCCGTCATACGACTGTCGTACGAGTTCCCCGAGGACGTCTGCCGTGCCGTTCCCCCCGCCGCCGCGCACCCCCTCGGGGCCGCGCAGAAGAACCCTGCTCGCCTCGGCCGCCGGGGCCGCCCTGCTCGTGGGCTGCTCCCCGGGCGGGGACTCCGGCGCGGGGAGCTCCGGCGGCAGCACGCCGTCGGCCACGGAGCGGGCACGCGCGCGTGCGGCGCGGGACAGCACGGCGCTGGTGGCGCGGTACGACGCCGTCCTCGCCGCCCATCCGGCGCTGGCGGAGCGGCTGACGCCGCTGCGGGCGGAGGTCGTGCGGCATGTGGCGGCGTTCGGCGGCGCGGAGGGGCCGTCCGCCTCTCCGTCCCCGTCCGTCTCCTCGCCGTCCGCCTCCTCGCCGTCCGCTTCCCCCTCGGCGCCGGGGTCCTCGGCGCCGGCCGGGGTGCCCCCGGGCGAGAAGGACGCGCTCGCCCACCTCGCCACCGCGGAGCGGACGCTCGCCGACCAGCGGGTCGCGGCGCTGGTGGACGTGCCGGGCGAGCTGGCCCGGCTGCTGGCCTCGGTCGCGGCCGCCGGGGCGGCGCACGCGTACCTGCTGACGGAGGGGACCCGATGACGGAGCGGAAGAGCGGGGAACTGGCGGCCCTCCAGGCGGCGCTGGCCGCCGAGCACGCCGCGGTGTACGGCTACGGGGTCGTCGGCGGGCGCGTCCGCGAGGCGCGGCGCGCGGAGGCGCGCGCCGCGTACGACGCGCACCGGGCGCGCCGGGACGCGCTGGCGCGCGAGGTGCGTGACCTGGGTGCCGAGCCGGTCGCCGCGAGCGCCGCGTACGCGCTGCCGTTCCCGGTGCCGGACCCGGCCGCGGCGGTCCGGCTGGCGGCCGAGCTGGAGGAGCGCGTGGCCGGGGTGTACTCCGACCTGGTGCGGGCCGCCGCGGGCGCACGGCGCCGGGAGGCGGCCGGGGCGCTGCGGGAGGCGGCGGTCCGGGCGGTGCGCTGGCGCGGCGGGAGCGTAGCCTTCCCTGGTCTCGCCGAGCGGGCCGGCACGGCCAGGCAGCCGGCCGCCACCGGCGCCGGGCCCTCGGCCACGGGAGCGGGCGGGGCGACACCGACGGCGTGACCGGGAGAGGGCCGGCGGCGGACGGACCGGAGAACGGACCGGAGCAGAGCGGAACGGACCGGAAGAGACCGGAACGGCCGGAGCAGGACCTGGGCAGGACCGGAGCAGGAAGGGACGACTCGCGCATGGCTTTCGAACCGCCGCGGCGTCTGGTCAGGGCGCTCGGTGAGACGGCACCGCGGGGTGACGCCTGGCTGGAGAGGCTGCCGGAGACGGCGGCACGGGCCGTCGCGCTGCGCGGGCTGACCGTCGAGCGGGTGCAGGTGCCGGGCGGGCGCAGCAGCCTGGTCGTCCTGGTGCGGTACGCCGACGGCAGCCCGGCGGTGCTGAAGCTGGCCCCGCCCCGGTTCCGGCCGGAGGCCGAGCGGGCCGCGCTCGCGCACTGGGGCGGCCTGGGCGCCGTGCAGCTGCTGGAGGGGCCCGTGACGGAGGGGGTGCTGCTGCTGGAGCGGCTGCACCCCGACGTGTCGGTGCGGTCGCTGCCGGAGGCCAAGGCGCTCCTGGAGGCCGCGGGGACGCTGCGGCGGCTGTGGGTCGACCCGCCCGGCGAGAGCGGCGCGCCGGTGTTCGAGACCGTGGCCGAGCGGACCGGACGGCAGGCGGAGGCGATGCGCGCGAGTGCCGACGCGGAGGTGGCCCCCCTGGTCGACGCGGCGCTCGCGGCCCGCGAGGAACTGCTGGCCGCGCCGCCCGAGCACCGGCTGCTGCACGGAACGTTCCGGCAGAGCAAGGTGCTGTCGGGCGAGCGGCTGCCGTGGCTCGCCGTGGGGCCGGATCCGGTGGTCGGCGAGTGCGCCTTCGACCTGGCCCGCCTGGTCCGGGACCGGGTGGAGGACCTGATCGCCTCGCCGTCCGGCGCCACGACCACCCGGCGGCGCGTGAAGCGGCTCGCGGAGTCGCTGGAGCTGGACCAGGAACGGCTGCGCGGCTGGACGCTGTTCCGGGCGGTGGAATCGGGGCTGCGGGCGCGCCGGGTCGGACGGGTGCGGGACGCGGAGCAGTTGCTGGAGTTCGGGGGGTGGCTGTAGGACTGCGGCGGTCCGGGACGGCCCGCACGGGGCCGGAGCACACCCCGGCCACGCGCTCCTCCGGCTCGGCCGCGAGCCGGACCGCCGCCGGCCGGACCGCCGCGGCCGGGTCCGGCACCGGGAACGGCAGCGCGTACGCGGCGCTCGCGGCGACCGGCTCGGCGCCCAGGTCGCGCACCTCGCGCGCCGGCGCGTCCCGGCGCGCCCGGTACGCCGCGCGCGCCTCGCGGACGCGCCCGCCGACGCCCCCGCAGCCCTCGTCCTCCTGGACCGGCCGCCCTGGCCGTCCGTCTCCGCGGTGACGCCCGTCGCGTCCCAGGGTCGGAAAAACAGTCCCGGAGGCTTCCGTGAGGCGCGGGAACGCCTCACGGAAGCCTCCGGGAACCCGCTCAGGCCGTGAGCCGGGCGATCGCCTCGTCCACCGTGAGCTCCTCGCGCTCCCCCGTCCTGCGGTCCTTCAGCTCCAGCACGCCCTCGGCGGAACGGCGGCCGGCGACCAGGATCTTCGGCACGCCGATCAGCTCGGAGTCGGTGAACTTCACGCCCGGGGAGACACCCGCCCGGTCGTCCACCAGGACGCGCAGACCGGCCGCCCGCAGCTTCTCGGAGACGTCGAGGGCCAGCTCGGTCTGCAGGGCCTTGCCCGCCGCCACCACGTGCACGTCGGCCGGGGCGACCTCGGCGGGCCAGCACAGCCCCTTGTCGTCGGCGGTCTGCTCGGCGAGGGCGGCGACCGCGCGGGAGACGCCGATGCCGTACGAGCCCATGGTGACGCGGACCGGCTTGCCGTTCTGGCCGAGGACGTCGAGCTTGAGGGCGTCGGCGTACTTGCGGCCCAGCTGGAAGATGTGGCCGATCTCGATGGCGCGGTCCAGCTTCAGGCCGGTGCCGCAGTTCGGGCAGGGGTCGCCCTCCTGCACGACCACGACGTCGACGTACGCGGCGACCTCGAAGTCACGGCCCGCGACGACGTTCTTCGCGTGCGTGCCCTCCTTGTTGGCGCCGGTGATCCAGGAGGTGCCGGGGGCCACGCGGGGGTCGGCGATGTACGTGACCTTCTCGCCCAGGCCCTGGGGGCCGACGTAGCCGCGGACCAGGTCCGGGCGGCCGACGAAGTCCTCGGCGGTGACCAGCTCGACGGAGGCCGGGGCGAAGTGCGCCTCGACCTTGCCCAGGTCGACCTCGCGGTCGCCGGGGACGCCCACGGCCACGATCTCGCCGTCGACCTTGACGAGCAGGTTCTTCAGCGTGGCGGAGGCCGGGACGCCGAGGTGGGCGGCGAGGGTCTCGATGGTCGGGGTGTCCGGGGTGGGGATCTCCTCGAGCGCGGCCACGCCCTCGGCGTCCACCGGCTTCAGCCCGTACGTGATCGCCTCGGTGTTCGCCGCGAAGTCGCAGTTCGGGCAGTCGGCGAAGGTGTCCTCGCCGGCGCCGGCCGGGGCCAGGAACTCCTCCGACTTGGAGCCGCCCATCGCGCCGGCGGTGGCGGCGCAGATGCGGTAGTCGAGGCCGAGGCGCGCGAACACCCGCTGGTAGGCCTCGCGGTGCAGGACGTACGACCGGGCGAGGCCCTCGTCGTCCAGGTCGAAGGAGTACGAGTCCTTCATGAGGAACTCGCGGCCGCGCAGGATGCCGGCCCGCGGACGGGCCTCGTCACGGTACTTGTGCTGGATCTGGTACAGGATGACCGGCAGGTCCTTGTACGAGGACGCCTGGTCCTTCACCAGCAGGGTGAAGATCTCCTCGTGGGTCGGGCCGAGGAGGTAGTCGCCGCCCTTGCGGTCCTGCAGGCGGAACAGCTCGGCGCCGTACTCGTCCCAGCGGCCCGTCGCCTCGTACGGCTCGCGCGGCAGCAGGGCGGGGAGCAGCACCTCCTGGGCGCCGATCGCGTCCATCTCCTCGCGGACGATCCGCTCCACGTTGGCGAGGACCTTCTTGCCGAGCGGCAGCCAGCTCCAGATGCCGGCGGCGGTGCGGCGGACGTAGCCGGCGCGGACGAGGAGCTTGTGGCTGAGGACCTCGGCGTCGGCCGGGTCGTCGCGCAGGGTCTTCGCCATCAACTGGGACATGCGCTGGACCGGTGCGTTCGCCATGGTTCTCGTACTCCTGCCGATGGTGGTCCCCGGCCCGGGCGGGGCCGGGAGTGGGGAGGGTGCTGGCTAGGAGGTTAGCCGGGAGCCCTGGGCGGCCGGAAATCCGTTATGCGCGGCGCAGCGGGAGCGGGGCGCCCATCACCGCGTAGGGGCGGGGGGCGCTGGGGAAGAGGACGCGGCGGGCGAGGTCCCGGTAGCCGAGGGAGCGGTACAGGGCCCGGGCCGGGCTCTCGACGTCGATCGCCGAGAGGATCGAGCGGGGCTCGGCGGCGGTGTCCGTGATGGTGGTGATCAGTGCCCGGCCCGCGCCGCGGTGCTGGTGGGCCGGGTGGACGTGGAGTTCCGTGATGACGAAGGAGTCGTCGAGCCAGGCGTCGTTCCCCTCGGCGCGCAGGTACGGCTCGACGACGGTCGACCACCAGTGGGTGCGGTCGTTGGGCATGCCGTACACGAACCCGGCCAGGCGGCCGTCCGCGGTGGTCGCGCCGAGGGCCCGCGCGCCGGGGTGGGTCATGTGGCGCAGGACGATCTGCCGGCGTACGGCCACCTCCTCCGGACCGAGTCCGAAGGCCACGGCTTGTACCGCGAGGGCCTCGTCGACGTGCGCTGAGAGGTCCAGGGGGCCGATGACGAGGTCCATGCCGGGAGCCTAGCGCCTCGCCGGAGGGCGCCGGGGGCCGCGGTCGTCCTCCGGCCGGGGCGCGGGCCGCTGCCGGTCGCGGCCCGCCGTCCCGGGACGGTTCCTCAGAACAGCACGCTCATGAAGGCGCCGACCTCCTGGAACCCCACCCTCCGGTACGTCCGCCGCGCCGCCGTGTTGAAGTCGTTGACGTACAGGCTGACGACCGGGGCCACGTCCGCGAGCGCGTAGCGCAGGACCGCCGCCATGCCGGGCGCCGCCAGGCCCCTGCCCCGGTACTCGGGGGCCACCCAGACCCCCTGGATCTGGCAGGCCTGGGGCGTCGCCGCGCCGATCTCCGCCTTGAAGACGACCCTGCCCCGGTCGTCGAGGCGGGCGAAGGAGCGGCCGGAGCCGACGAGTTCGGCGACCCGGGCCTGGTAGAGCAGCCCGCCGTCGCCGGCCATCGGGGAGACGCCGACCTCCTCGGTGAACATCGCCACGCAGGCCGGCATGATCGTTTCCATCTCGTCCTTGCGGATGCGGCGGACGTAGGGATCCGGGGCGATGTCGGCGGGCATGCGGTCGGTGACCATGAGGGGCTGGCGGGCGCGGACCTCGCGGGCCGGGCCCCAGTGGGGCTCCAGCAGGCGCCACAGCTGGGCGGTGGACTCGGCGGGGCCGACGATGGAGGAGCAGCGGCGGCCGGCCCGGCGGGCGCGGTCGGCGAAGGCTCGGACGGCGCGCGGGGTGGCGCAGATGGGGACCAGGTTGGCGCCCGCGTAGCACAGGGACGTCAGCATGCCGTCCTCGTACCAGCCCCACATCTCGCCGCCGAGCCGCCACGGGTCGAGGCCCGCGACCTGGACGCGGGAGGTGACGAAGGCGTTCGTGACCGGCTCGCGGTCGAGGACGGCGAGCGCGGCGTCCAGGTCGCTCGGTTCGAGGACCCGGGAGGTGGTCTGTGTCAGCACGTGCGGGGCCTCACACTGGGGTCTGCCTCTGATCTCCGCACTGTACCCGCGGAAGCTGAGCAGCGTCGCCCTGCGGGGGGACAGCTCGTTCAGGGGTGCGGCCGGGCAGCGTGCCGCTCCGGGGGCCGCCGTCCCCGGGCCCCCTTCGTCGGCCCCGAACGGGCCTCGTCCTCGAACTCCCCGGACGGGCTGAGGTGTCCGGGCCTGCGCCTGGACGCCCTGGTCCCCTCCGGGTGGGGGTGGGGGCGGACGTGTCTCGTCCGCAAGCACCCGACGGGCTCGGCGACCCGGCCCCGCGCCGGGAGATCCGGGACGGGTCGCCTGGGCCGGCGCCCCCGGTGCCGGCCCCTGTCACCTCACCCCGCGACCGACACCGACGGCTCGCCGGAGGTCACGCCCTGGGCCTCCATCTGTTCGGCCAGCTTCATGGCCTCCTCGATGAGGGTCTCGACGATCTTGGACTCGGGGACGGTCTTGATGACCTCGCCCTTGACGAAGATCTGGCCCTTGCCGTTGCCGGAGGCGACGCCGAGGTCGGCCTCGCGGGCCTCGCCGGGGCCGTTGACGACACAGCCCATGACGGCGACGCGGAGCGGGACCTCCATGCCGGTGAGGCCGGCCGTGACCTCCTCGGCGAGCTTGTAGACGTCGACCTGGGCGCGGCCGCAGGACGGGCAGGAGACGATCTCCAGGCCGCGCTGCTTGAGGTTGAGGGACTCCAGGATCTGGTTGCCGACCTTGACCTCCTCGACCGGGGGGGCCGACAGGGAGACCCGGATGGTGTCGCCGATGCCCTGGGAGAGCAGGGCGCCGAAGGCGACCGCGGACTTGATCGTGCCCTGGAAGGCGGGGCCCGCCTCGGTCACCCCGAGGTGGAGGGGGTAGTCGCACCGGGCGGCGAGCTGGCGGTAGGCCTCGATCATCACGACCGGGTCGTTGTGCTTGACGGAGATCTTGATGTCGCGGAAGTCGTGCTCCTCGAAGAGGGAGGCCTCCCACAGCGCCGACTCCACCAGGGCCTCGGGCGTCGCCTTGCCGTACTTCTGCAGCAGGCGGCGGTCCAGCGAGCCGGCGTTGACGCCGATGCGGATCGGCGTGCCGTGGTCCTTCGCGGCGCGCGCGATCTCCTTGACCTTGTCGTCGAACTGCTTGATGTTGCCGGGATTGACGCGTACGGCCGCGCAGCCGGCCTCGATGGCGGCGAAGACGTACTTGGGCTGGAAGTGGATGTCGGCGATGACCGGGATCTGCGACTTGCGCGCGATGGTCGCGAGGGCGTCCGCGTCGTCCTGCGTGGGACAGGCCACGCGGACGATCTGGCAGCCGGACGCGGTCAGCTCGGCGATCTGCTGGAGGGTCGCGCCGATGTCGGACGTACGGGTCGTGGTCATCGACTGCACGGACACGGGGGCGTCTCCGCCGACCGCCACGGAGCCGACCTGGATCTGCCGGCTCTTCCGGCGCTCGGCGAGCTTGGTCGGAACGGACGGCATGCCGAGAGAAATCGCAGTCATCTGCTGTGCAACCCCAAGTCGTGGATCAAGGTCCGGTCCCGTGAGCAGCGGGCTCCGGCCTCTGAGATTACGGCACGGGTACTGAGCCGGGCACATCACGCTCGTCAGCCCCCTGGACGAGTGACCGGAGGGGCCCGCGACGGCCGACGGCCGGGCACCCCGGGTGCCCGGCCGTCGTGAACTCCGTGTGGCTAGGAGATCCGCACCGGGTTCACCACGTCCGCGATGAGGACGAGGATCGTGAAGCAGACGAAGATCCCGGCCACCACGTAGGCCACCGGCATCAGCTTCGCCACGTCGAACGGGCCCGGGTCCGGGCGGCGCAGCACCCGGGCGACGGCGCGGCGCAGCGACTCCCACAGCGCGCCCGCGATGTGGCCGCCGTCGAGCGGCAGCAGCGGGAGCATGTTGAAGAGGAACAGGGAGAGGTTGAAGCCGGCCACCAGCATCAGCGCCATCGCCAGCTGCTGGGTCGGCGGGATGTCCAGGGTGAAGATCTCACCGCCGACGCGGGCCGCGCCGACCACCCCCATGGGCGAGTCGGGCTCGCGGGGCGCGCCGTCGAAGGCCGCGTTCCACAGGGCCGGGATCTTGCCGGGCAGGGCGGCGAGGGAGTCGACGGCCTCGCCGATCCGGTCGCCCATCCAGGTCAGGGACTCGCCGAAGTCCTGCTTGACGATGCCGGTGGCGGCGCTGAAGCCGAGGAAGCCGGCCGTGACGTACTCGCCCTGGACGATCTGGCCGGCGGCGTCCTTCTTCGCGACCTGGTTGGTGGCGATCGTCGCCGTCAGCGTGACGTCCTCGCCGTCGCGCCGGACGACGATCGGCACGGTCCTGTCGGGGTTGGCGCGGATCAGGTCGGACAGCTCGTTCCAGTCGTCCGTCCGCACGCCGGCGAAGGAGACGATCTTGTCGCCGGCCTTCAGTCCGGCGGCCGCCGCCGGGGAGGCCGGGTCCTTGGCGGTGCAGTCGTCGCGGTTCTCGCTCTGCTTGATGACGCACTGGGAGACGGAGCTGACCGTGGTGGTCTGCTGGGAGATGCCGAAGCCCATCAGCACGGTCAGGAACAGCGCCACCGCGAGCACCAGGTTCATGAACGGGCCCGCGAACATCACGACGACCCGCTTCCACGGCTTGCGGGTGTAGAAGAGGCGCTCCTCGTCCCCCGGCCGGAGCTCCTCGAAGGCGGCCGAGCGGGCGTCCTCGATCATGCCGCGCCAGGGCGAGGTGGAGCGCGCCGCGATCCGGCCGTCGTCGCCGGGCGGGAACATGCCGATCATGCGGATGTAGCCGCCGACGGGGATCGCCTTGATGCCGTACTCGGTGTCGCCCTTGCGGCGCGACCACAGGGTGGGGCCGAAGCCGACCATGTACTGCGGCACGCGGATGCCGAACAGCTTGGCCGTGGACAGATGCCCCAGCTCGTGCCACGCGATCGAGACCAGCAGGCCGACCACGAAGACGACTATGCCGAGGATCATCATCAGGGACGTCATCAACGCGCCTCCGCGGTCGCCGTCTGTGCTGTCTGGGCTGTCAGTTCCCGGGCCCGGGCCCGGGCCCAGGTCTCCGCTTCGAGGACGTCCGGCACGGTCAGTGAGGTTCCCCTGACCGGCGTGCCGTGCTCCTCGACCACCCGGGTCACCGTATCGATGATCCCGTTGAACGGGAGCGCGCCCCGGCGGAACGCCTCCACGCACTCCTCGTTGGCGGCATTGAACACGGCCGGGGCCGTGCCCGCGAGCTCGCCCACGTGGCGGGCGAGGTTCACCGCGGGGAAGGCCTCGTCGTCGAGCGGGAAGAACTCCCAGGCCGACGCCTTGCTCCAGTCGAAGGCGGGCGCGGCGTCGGGCACGCGCTCGGGCCAGCCGAGGCCGATGGCGATGGGCCCGCGCATGTCGGGGGGCGTCGCCTGCGCCAGTGTCGATCCGTCCGTGAACTCAACCATCGAGTGGACATACGACTGGGGGTGCACGACGACCTCAATGCGGTCGAAGGGAATGTCGTAGAGCAGGTGCGCCTCGATGACCTCCAGGCCCTTGTTGACGAGGGTCGCGGAGTTGATCGTGATCACCGGGCCCATGGCCCAGGTGGGGTGGGCGAGGGCGTCCTCGACGGTGACGTGCGCCAGCTGTTCCCTCGTACGGCCGCGGAAGGGGCCGCCGGAGGCGGTGACGACGAGCTTGCGGACGTCCGCGCGGGTGCCGGCGGCGAGGGCCTGGAAGAGGGCCGCGTGCTCGGAGTCCACCGGGATGATCTGACCGGGCTCGGCGAGCGCCTTGACCAGCGGGCCGCCGACGATGAGCGACTCCTTGTTGGCGAGCGCGAGGGTGCGGCCCGCCTCCAGGGCGGCGAGGGTGGGCGCGAGGCCGATGGATCCGGTGATGCCGTTCAGGACGGTGTGGCACTCCGGGGAGGCGGAGCCGGCGAGCAGGGTGGCCGCGTCGGGGCCGGCGAGGATCTCGGGGAGCGGCTCCCCGGCGCCGTACTGCGCGGTGAGCGCCTCGCGCAGGGCCGGTACGACGTCCTCGCGGGCGACCGCGACGGTCCGCACCCGCAGCCGGCGGGCCTGCTCGGCGAGGCGGGCGACGCGGCCGCCGTTGGCGGACAGGCCGGTCACCCGGAAGCGGTCCGGGTTGCGCAGCACGAGATCGATGGCCTGGGTGCCGATCGATCCGGTGGAGCCGAGGATCACCACGTCCTTCGGGCCGTCGCCCGCGACGGGGTCGTGGACGAGGTGCGGGTCGGCGAGGGGGGCTGGACTGTCGCTCATCCCCCCATTGTGGCCGCAACGCACGGGCCGGTGGACAGGGTGTCCCCGAGTCCGCGTCCGCCCGGGCCCCGTCGTACGGCGTTCCCGGGGCCGGTGGCGGTTCGAGCCGCGGGCTCGCCCGGCGCCCGGAGCCGCGTCCGGGCGTCGCGCCGCCGCCCGTCCCGGAGCCGCGCCGGGCCGGCCGCGGGGGGCACACCCGGTCGCGGGTGATCGGCGTCCCCCCGGACGCGGTCCGCGCCCCGGCCGGGAGGGCGCCGGGGAGCGCAGGCGCCCCCGGGACGCGGGTTCCGTCGCCGGACCCGGTCCCGGGGTGCCCGCGGGGCGCTCGGGCGGATCACCCGAGGGGGCGGTGGACGTTCTCCCGTTCGCTGGGCCCGGGCGTGGCGTCGGCGATCCACGGGCCCTCGCCCGACGGGTCGACGATGCCCTGCTCCAGCCACTCGTAGGTGCCGGAGAGAACGCCCTTGACGACCTTGCGGTCCAGGTCGTCGGTGTTGGCCCACAGGCTGGTGAAGAGGGCGTCCACGCGCAGGCGGGCCTGGCGGCAGAAGGCGTCGGCGAGCTGGTAGGCCTCCCGGCCGTGCTCGCCGCGCGAGCGCAGCAGTTCGGCGCGCACGCAGGCCGCGCTCATCGCGAACAGCTCCGCGCCGATGTCGACGACCCGGCCGAGGAAGCCCTGCTTGGTCTCCATCCGGCCCTGCCAGCGGGACATGGCGTAGAAGGTGGAGCGGGCGAGCTTGCGGGCGTGGCGTTCGACGTAGCGCAGGTGTCCGGAGAGGTCGACGCCGTGCCGGAACTGCGCGTACGCCGACGGCAGCTGGCCCGGTCCCGTGACCAGTTTGGGGAGCCACTTGGCGTAGAAGACGCCCGCGTTCACGCCCGCCCTCGCCTTGTCCTGGAGGGACTTGTCGGGGTCGATGAGGTCGCCGGCGACGGAGAGGTGGGCGTCGACGGCCTCGCGGGCGATGAGGAGGTGCATGATCTCCGTCGAGCCCTCGAAGATGCGGTTGATGCGCAGGTCGCGCAGGAGCTGTTCGGCGGGGACCGCCCTCTCTCCGCGGGCCGCGAGCGAATCGGCCGTCTCGAAGCCGCGGCCGCCGCGGATCTGGACGAGTTCGTCGGCCATCCGCCAGCCCATCTCGGAGGCGAAGAGCTTGGCCAGCGCGCCCTCGATGCGGATGTCGTTGCGGTCCTCGTCGGCCATCTGCGAGGAGAGGTCGAGGACGGCCTCCAGGGCGAAGGTGGTGGCCGCGATGAAGCTGATCTTCGCGCCGACCGCCTCGTGGTGCGCGATCGGCTTGCCCCACTGCTCGCGGGCCGTGGACCACTCGCGGGCGATCTTCAGGCACCACTTGCCGGCGGCGACGCAGGACGCGGGCAGCGACAGCCGGCCGGTGTTGAGGGTGGTGAGGGCGATCTTCAGTCCCGCGCCCTCGGGGCCGATGCGGTGCGCGGCGGGGACCCTGACCCGGTGGAAGCGGGTGACGCCGTTCTCGATGCCGCGCAGTCCCATGAACGCGTTGCGGTTCTCGACGGTGATGCCGGGCGAGTCCGTCTCCACGACGAAGGCGGTGATGCCGCCCTTGTGGCCGTCGCTCTTCGGGACCCGGGCCATCACGACCAGCAGGTCGGCGACCACGCCGTTGGTCGTCCACAGTTTGACGCCGTCGAGGACGTAGTCGTCCCCGTCGGGCACCGCGGTCGTGGCGAGGCGCGCCGGGTCGGAGCCGACGTCCGGCTCGGTGAGCAGGAAGGCGCTGACGGCGGTCGTCGCGCAGCGCGGCAGGAAGGCCTGTTTCTGCTCGGGGGTGCCGAACATCTTCAGGGGCTGCGGTACGCCGATCGACTGGTGGGCCGACAGCAGGACGCCGACCGCCGGGCTGGCCGAGCCGACCAGGGCCAGCGCCTTGTTGTAGTACACCTGGGTGAGGCCGAGGCCGCCGTACTTGGGGTCGATCTTCATGCCGAGGGCGCCGAGCTCCTTGAGCCCCTGGACGACCTCGTCGGGGATGCGGGCCTCGCGTTCGATCAGCGCGCCGTCGATCTTCGTCTCGCAGAACGCGCGGAGCTTGGTCAGGAACTGCTCGCCGCGCCGGACGGCCTCGTCGGTGGGGAGCGGGTGGGGGTGGATCAGGTCGAGGCGGAGGCGGCCCAGGAACAGTTCCTTGGCGAAGCTGGGCTTGCGCCAGTCCTGCTCCCGGGCGGCCTCCGCGACCTGGCGTGCCTCACGCTCGGTGACGGTGGTTTTCTTGAGGGGTGGTGCGGACATGAGGCTCACCTCGCCGCGAATCGGGATCTCGGGCCACATCGGTTACCGATGGGTGCTACTCGATCGTTGGTACCCGATCCGGGACGTCCCCGCCACCCTTCGCGTGGCCCTCCGGCCCGTCTCAGCCGATGGTGACCGAGTAGGACTTCGTGTCCAGACGGCCCGTTCCCTTGAAGACCTCGGTGCCGGACTCGATCCCGGAGACGTACTTGTCGTTGCCGAGGAGCTTGCGCCGGACGAGTGCCTGGGTGAAGTCGTCCAGGTCGAGCGTGGCCTTGGTGGTGTTGGTGCGGCGGACGAAGGAGTACACCTTCCAGCCGATGTCGCCCTGGTAGATGTCCCACATGGCGCCGCCCAGGCTGACGCTGCCGTACTTGGTGCCGAGCGGGCCGGCGCCGCCCTGGCGGTTGAGCCAGATCATGATCTCGTCGGTGGGCTGGTCCTGCCAGTCCGCGGTGTTCTCGGCGTGCAGCCACAGGTCGTGGGCGACGTTCATGGTGCCGGGGGTGGAGGACAGGGAGAACTCCCAGCTCACCGTCATCTTCTTGCGGTCGCCGACCTTCACCGGCAGTCCGGTCCTGGCCTGGTCGACCTTCCAGCCCCAGTGCCAGCCGAGGACCGTGCTCGCGTAGGACTTCACGTCCGCGTCGGTGCCTCGGGCGTTGTTGGCCCAGGTGTAGCCGGTCCCCCAGGAGACGGTGTCGCCGGAGGCGGAGTCGCCCCAGACGCACTGGCTGCCGGTGCCCTTGTCCTGACCCCAGAGGTTGTTGTTCACGTAGTACTTGCCGAGCGTGATGGTGTCGAACGCGGTGCACCTCTTGCTCGGCTCGCCCGCCTGGGCGACGGTGACGCCGGCGGCGGCCGCGAGGGCGACCGCGGTGGCGGTGAGGGTCTTCGCCTTCTTGGACAGGCGGGGGCGGCGGTGTTGCATCGGGGGTCCTTCCGGGGGACGGTTCGTGGTGCCGCCCCTCAGTGGCCGCCGGTGTTCCGGAGGGTTGCCGTCCCCTTTCCGGCCGCTCCTGGCGGAGATTGCTGTCGAAGCGCTTCGACGACCTATGGACACCCACCTTCGCTAGAGCTACTGTCGAACCACCCTCACCCGCCCTTGTTCGCACTGCGCACTGTCGAAGCGCTTCACAAAGCTTGGAGAGCTGGATGGTCACCCTCGCCGAGGTCGCCCAGCACGCCGGAGTCTCGGCGAGCACGGTGAGTTATGTCCTCAGCGGCAAGCGGTCCATCTCCGCGTCCACCCGGCAGCGGGTCGAGCAGAGCATCCGCGAACTCGGCTACCACCCGAACGCGGGCGCGCGCGCCCTGGCCAGCAGCAGGTCGAACATCATCGCGCTGATGATCCCGCTGCGCACCGACATGTACGTGCCGGTGATGATGGAGATCGCCATCGCGGTCGCCACCACGGCCCGTGCGCACGGCTACGACGTCCTGCTGCTGACCGGCGAGGAGGGTCCCGACGCCGTCCGGCGGGTCACCGGCAGCGGACTCGCCGACGCGATGATCCTGATGGACGTCCAGCTCGACGACGAACGGCTGCCGCTGCTGCGCGGCGGGGGCGTCCCCGGCCGGGCGGGGTCGAGGGCGGGGGACGACCAGCCGTCCGTCCTCATCGGGCTGCCCGCCGACACCACCGGGCTGACCTGCGTCGACCTCGACTTCACGGCGACCGGCGCGCTGTGCGTGGAGCACCTGGCGACGCTCGGCCACCGCGACATCGCTGTCATCGGCGAGGCGCCGGCCGTCTACGAGCGGCACACCGGCTTCGCCGAGCGCACCCTCGACGGGCTCCGCTCCCGGTCGCGGGAGCTCGGGGTGCGGCTGCTGCACCGGCCGTGCGAGGGCGGGTACGACGCGATGGCCGTGACCCTCGCCCGGATCTTCGACGAGCGTCCGGGCACCACCGGCTTCGTCGTCCAGAACGAGTCGGCGGTCGAGCCGCTGCTGGCCCTGCTGCGCCAGCAGGGCCGGGCCGTGCCCGAGGACGTGTCGGTGGTCGCGATCTGCCCCGAGCAGGTCGCCGTCCAGGCCTCGGTGCGGCTGACGTCGGTCGCCATCCCCGCGCAGGAGATGGGCCGGCGGGCCGTGGAGCACCTCGTCGCCAAGCTCGACGGCCGGGGCAGGGACGACGTGGTGCTGCTGGCACCCGAGCTGACGGTCCGGGCGAGCACGGGTCCGGCGCCGGCCGCCTCCTGACGAACCCCTTCACGCGCACTGCCCCGCCGCGGCCGGGGCAGCCCTTGTCTGCACTCCTCCAGGAGCACAGGAGCCCCCGAAGTGAATCAGCCTGCCGAAAACCAGACTCAGGTAAGCCTCGCGCAGTCCTCGCCCACCGTCGGCACCTTCCGCGAGCGGGACGGGGCGCTGGAGTGGAGCGGCCGTCAGGAGACCCTGCGGATCGAGCCGTGGGGGCCGGACGCGGTCCGGGTCCGGGCGCGGCTCGGCGGTCCCGTGCTCGACGGCCTGCCGGGCGCGCTGCTCGCGGACGCCCCGCCGGCGTCGTACACCGTCAAGGTCGAGGACGGGCGGGGGCGGCTGACCGTCGGCGCCCTGACCGCCGAGGTCGACGCCGAGGGCATGGTCCGCTTCCTGCGGACGGACGACGGCGCCGAGATCCTGGCGGAGGAGCGCGCCCACTTCTGGTGGCCGGGCCCGCGGCTCTACACGGCCGTCGGCAACGGCCATCACCGGCTGGAGCAGCGGTTCGCCGCGTACGAGGACGAGAAGCTGTACGGCCTGGGCCAGCACCAGCACGGGCGGCTGGACCAGAAGGGGCTGGTGCTGGACCTGATCCAGCGCAACGCCGAGGTCGGCATCCCGGTGCTCACCTCCAGCCGCGGCTACACCCTGTTGTGGAACAACCCGGCGATCGGCCGGGTGGAGCTCGCGCACAACGGCACCCGCTGGGTGGCGGACTCGGCCCGCCAGATCGACTACTGGATCACCGCGGGCGCCCCGGCCGACGCCCAGCGCCGCTACAGCGCCGTGACGGGCCGCACCCCGATGCTGCCGGAGTGGGCGGCGGGCTTCTGGCAGTGCAAGCTGCGCTACCGCACCCAGGACGAACTCCTCGACGTGGCACGGGAGTACAAGCGGCGGGGCCTGCCCATCAGCGCCATCGTGTGCGACTTCTTCCACTGGACCCATCTGGGCGAGTGGAAGTTCGACCCGAAGGAGTGGCCGGACCCGGCGGCGATGGTCCGGGAACTGGACGAGCTGGGCATCAAGCTGGTGGTGAGCGTCTGGCCGTCGGTGTCGCCGCTGAGCGAGAACCACCCGGTGATGGAGCAGCGCGGCTACTTCATCGGCACCCAGTACAGCCCGACGGCGCACGCCGACTGGCCGGACAAGGAGGTCGCCTCCACGGTCCAGGTGGCCTTCTACGACGCGACGAACCCCGACGCCCGTGACTTCGTGTGGTCGCGCGTCCGCGACAACTACCTCACCCCCTACGGCATCACGGCCTTCTGGCTGGACGCCTGCGAGCCGGAGCTGAAGCCGGGCTTCCAGGAGAACCTGCGCTACTGGGCGGGCCCCGGCCTGGAGGTCGGCAACCTCTACCCGGCCGAGAACGCCCGCACCTTCCACGAGGGCCTGCTGGCTTCCGGCGAGGACGAGGTCGTCACCCTCAACCGCTCGGCCTGGGCGGGCAGCCAGCGCTACGGCGCCGCCCTGTGGTCGGGGGACATCGGCACCGACTTCGCCACCCTGCGCCGCCAGATCGCGGCCGGCCTGAACACCGCGCTGTCGGGCATCCCGTGGTGGAACACCGACATCGGCGGCTTCCACGGCGGCGACCCGGACGACGCGGCCTACCGCGAGGTGATGGTCCGCTGGTTCCAGTTCGGCGCGCTGTCCCCGCTGATGCGTCTGCACGGCTTCCGCGACCCGGGCATGCCGCTGGGCCCGGAGATGACCGGCGGCCCGAACGAGGTGTGGTCGTACGGCGAGGAGGCCGGGGCGATCCTGGAGGAGTACCTGCGGCTGCGGGAGCGGCTGAAGCCGTACGTGCTGGACGTCATGCGGGAGGCGCACGAGGAGGGGCTGCCGGTGATGCGGCCGCTGTTCCTGGAGTTCCCCGAGGACCGGGCGGCCTGGTCGGTGGACGACTCCTACCTCTTCGGCCGGGACCTCCTGGTCGCCCCGGTGCTGACGGCGGGCGCCACGGCCCGCACGGCGTACCTCCCGGCGGGCGCGGTCTGGACGGACGCGTGGACGGGGGAGACGTACGAGGGCGGTGCGGCCGTGACGGTCGACGCCCCGCTGGACCGGATCCCGCTGTTCCTGCGGGACGGGGCGCGGCTGCCGGTGGCCGGCTGACCGGACCCGGACGCGGAAGTGCGGCCGGTCCCCCCGCCGGGGAGGGGCCGGCCGCGCGGTCGCGGGACCGGGTCAGGTCAACTGCTGCTGACGGTCAGGTTGTTGGTGGTGAAGTTCAGACCGCCGGACGACGAGGTGATCTCGTAGCCGAACTGCACGTCGCCGATGGTCTCGTTGCCGAACCAGCCCTTGGTGTCCTTGATCCACTTGAGGATCGGCAGGATGTTCACCGTGCCGGAGGTGGAGTTCGAGGTGCGGATGAACGAGAACACCTCGTTCGCGCCGTTGTTGCCCTTGTAGACGGTCCAGGTGTGGCCGCCGAGCGTCACGTTGCCCTGCGAGGTGCCGAGCGGGCCGACGGCTCCGGTCTTGTTGACCCAGAGCATGATCTCGTAGTCGTAGTCGGTGTCCCAGATGTCGTACGACGTGTTGTACGCGCCGGACGACGGGACCGTGACGTTGTAGGCGCTGGTGAGCGAACCCAGCGAGGTGATCGACTTGTTGACCACCTTCTTGGCGTTGGGGTAGGACTTGATGCCGCCGGTGTCGGGGTGGTTGGCCCAGACGCCCCAGTTGGTGCCGGAGTTGGCCCAGGTGCACTGGCTGCCGGCGCCGGAGCCCCAGATGTTGTTGTAGAGGGTGTAGCCGTTCAGGCTGGTGTTGCCCCACTGGTCGCAGGAGTTCCAGACGGCCGCCTGGGCGGGGGCGGAGGCCAGGCCGACGGTGGCGCCGAGCGCGAGGGCGGGGGCGAGCAGGGCCTTGGCGACCCTGCCGAGGGTGCGAGATGCCATGGTGTCCCTTCCATGGGTGGGGGGAATTGCGGGGGTCACCACGTCCCCAGGGTGAGGACGTGGTCTTCTCCGGCCACGAGGTCGAGCGGCTGTGCGCCGGAGGAAGTCCGGACTTCGATGCGCCGGGTGCGGTGCGGCCTGAGGACGGCGCGGGCGCCGTCGGGTCCCCAGGTCAGGTCGAGGGAGGCGCCGAACCGGGTGCGCACGCCCCTCAGTTCGCCCGCCGGGAGCGCGGGGGTGAGGGCCGGCAGCAGGACCAGCCGGTCGGGGGTCGACTGGACGAGCGCCTCGATGACGACGGCGGGCAGGGTGTGGGCCGCGTCCGCGTTGTAGACGTCGCGGTGCGGGTAGTGGGCGCTCATCAGGGAGGCGTGGAAGAAGTCGCCCGCGAGGACCTGGTCGAGGGCGTGGGCGACCCGGTCGCCGTCCCGGAGGCGGGCCGCGATCAGCGCGTGGTGGAGGTGGCCGTGCGCGGAGTCGTTCTCGGAGCCCCGCAGTGCGAGGGCGCGGTGGGCGGCCGCCGCGAGGCCGGGGGTGTCGTAGGGGGTGATCTCGTCGAGCGGCCAGACGCCGTAGAGGTGGCTGAGGTGGCGGTGGTCGTAGCTGTCCTCCAGCCCGGGCCGGGCCCATTCGGCGAGGGCGCCGTCGGCGTTGACGCGGTGGGGCGGCAGGCGGTCGGCGAGGGCGCGCCAGCGGTCGGCGTCCGGGGTGTCCGGGTGGTAGGCGGCCGCGGTCAGCAGCGCGTGCCGGGCCGCCGAGAGGTCCATGGCGGCGTTGATCGCGCCCCAGCTCCCGTTGGCGGGCCGGTTCTCCGGTGAGTAGGAGGGCACCACGACGAGCTGTCCGTCGTCGTCGGTGCGGGTGAGGAAGTCCTCGTAGAACAGGGCGGTCTCGGCGAGCGCGGCGGCGGTGCGCGGGTCGCGCCCGCCGTGCGTCTCGTCGTGCTCGACCAGCGGCGCGAGCAGCCAGTCCGCGCCGGCGGTCCACAGGTGGAGGGGGTACTCGCGGCTGAAGTGGTACGTGAGCCCGGACTCGCCGTCGGTGTGGGGCGGGGCGACCACGCCGCGGGCGCCGAAGATCGCGCGGGCGTTCTCCCGCCAGTCCGGGAGCTGGCCGTGGATCAGGGCGGCGAGGGCGGCGGTGACCTCGGGCAGGGCCGCGGCCGCCGCCGAGGCGGTCTGGAGGTTGACGTTGGCGTCGGTGGTGAAGGCGCCGGCCCAGGCCGTGTCCCAGTCGCCGGTCCACAGGCCGGTGAGCCGCGGCGGGAACAGGCCGCTCGCGCTGAGCAGGTGGTAGCGGCCGGCCGCGAAGAGCCGCTCCAGCAGGGCCCTGCTGCCCGGCCGCTCCAGCAGCTCCGAGCCCGCCAGGGCGCGCTCGTCCGCGTCGGCGGCGAGGTCCAGGGTGACGCGTTCGTAGGCGGTGCGGTGCAGCGCGGTGTGCCGGTCGAGGAGGTCCTCGTACGACTGCTCCGCGAGGAGGGCGCGCAGGGCGCGGGTCTCCTCGGTGACGTCGGGTTCGCCGGTGTGCCGGCGGACGCGGGTGAGGAGGAGGACGGCGTCGGCGCCCTCGACGCGGGCGCCGGGCGCGGCGAGGGACACCCGGCCGCCGGTGATCGCGACGACGGTGACGCCGGTGTAGGCGCGGTCGCTGTCCGGGTAGCGGGCGCGCAGGCTGAGGGCGGCGCCCTCCGGGGTGAGAAGGGTGCCGTGGCCGACGGCGAGGCCGGCCGGGGCGCCCGGGAGCCGGTGGTCCAGGCTGAGGTCGAGGGTGAGGTCGTCGCCGGTGATCCGCTGGACGATCACGTCGTCGGCGCGGGAGACGAAGACGCGGCTGGTCCAGCCGGCGCAGGCGGCGGTCGTCTCGCCGGTGGTGAAGTCGACGTCGCGCCGGTAGCCGGGCCGGTCCGCGGGCGGACGCCGCAGCCGGGTCTGGAAGGCCGGGTGGAAGGGCTGCACCCACTGCAGCGGCCGGCCGTCCGTGAAGGTCTCGGCGGCCGTGAGGTCGCCGGCCAGCAGCCGGTCCTGGAGGGCGGGCAGGTCGGCGGCGAGCCGGGGCGGCCGGGCGTGTTCGCCGCCGTTCGGCCGGACCAGGGTGTGGTGGGTGACGACGACCCGGTCGTCGTCCGGATCACCGAACACGAGGGCGCCGTGGTGGCCGTTGCCGCTGAGGAAGCCGTCCTCCCAGCGGGCGGCGGGGCGCGGCTCCCAGGTTCCGTGCACGGGGGCGTCGGGCGCGTCGGGGGCGGGTGCCGCGGCCGGCGCGGGCGGTTTGCGGGTCATGGTCGCAGCACCGCCGCTCCGTAGCGGCCGAGGGTGACCGTGCCGGTGACCGTGGCGCCGGTGAGGAGGTCGGTGCGGGTGCCGGGCACGTCGACGGTGACCGGCTCCCGCCCGTGGTTGAGGACGAACAGCAGTTCGCCCCGGCGTACCGCCTCGACGCCCGCCGGGAGGCCGTCCAGCACGGGACGGGCTCCGGCCGCGGCGGCGACGCGGGCGAGCAGCGCGCGCAGGGCGTTCGGCTCGGGGAGCGTGGAGACGTACCAGGCGCGCCCCGTGCGCAGCACGGCGGGCAGGCCGTCGAGCTCGCCGCCCCGGTAGGAGATCGTCTCGGTGACCGTGTCCTCGTCGGGCTCGATCTCCTCCGACCACAGCGTGCCCCGGAAGCCGTCGCAGTCGACGCTCTCCCCCGGTTCCAGCGGCCACCACTCGTGCAGGGTGCGGATGCCGAACAGGGCGCGCAGCCGGGCGTCCATGCCGCCGGCCCGGATCCGGTCGTCCTCGTCGGCGACGCCGGTCAGGAAGCCGCTGACGAGGGTGCCGCCGCCGCGGACGTAGCCGAGCAGGTTGTCGATCGCCGGGTCGGTGAGGAGGTAGAGCTGCGGGACGACGACCAGCCGGTAGCCGCTGAGGTCGTGTTCCGGGTGGGCGAAGTCGGTGGTGAGGTGGGACTCCCACAGGGCGCGGTGCCAGGCGTGCAGCACGGCCGGGTGGTCGACGTGGGTGGAGGGGCGGCCGTCCTGGGCGCTCGCCCACCAGGCGTGCCAGTCGTGCAGCACGGCGACGTCCGCGTCGATGCGGCTGCCGGCCACCTCCCCGCCGAGCCGGGCGAGGTCGGCGCCCAGCTGCTTGACCTCCTGGAAGGCGCGGCCCCGCTCCCCGGCGTGGCCGAGCATCCCGGAGTGGAACTTCTCCGCTCCCTGGCGGGACTGGCGCCACTGGAAGTAGCAGACGGCGTCGGCGCCGCGGGCGACGGCCTGGAGGGACCACAGGCGGTTGAGGCCCCGCGGCTTGGGGTGGTTCACCGCACGCCAGTTGACCGGGCCGGCCGCCTGCTCCATCAGCATCCAGGGGCCGCGGGCCTGCGAGCGGGTCAGGTCCTGGACCAGCGCGGCGTGCTGCGGGCCGAGCGGGTCGCGGGGGTCGGGGTAGAGGTCGACGGAGACGACGTCCTCCTCCTCGGCCCAGCGCCAGGCGTCCTGGCCGAAGAAGAGCGGCATGAAGTTGGTGGTGACCGGGATGTGCGGGGTGTGCCGGGCGACGATGTCCCGCTCGGCGGTGTAGCACTCCAGGAGCATGTCGGAGGTGAAGCGCCGGAAGTCGAGCACCTGCGTGGGGTTCTTCAGGTAGTGCGGGGTGCGCGGGGGCAGGATGCCGTCCCAGGTGTCGTAGCCCTGGCTCCAGAAGGCGGTGCCCCAGGCGGTGTTGAGGGCGTCGAGGGTGCCGTACCTCGCGCGCAGCCAGCGCCGGAAGGCGGCGGCCGCCTCGTCGCCGTGGTCGGCCGTGCAGTACTCGTTGTTGATGTGCCACATCGTGAGGGCGGGGTGGCCGGCGTAGCGGGCGGCCAGGTCCTCGGTGATGGCGGCGGCGTACCGGCGGTAGGTGGCGCTGGAGTGCGAGAAGTGCTGGCGGCCGCCCCACCACTCGACGCGGCCGTCCTCGGTGCGGGGCAGGGTGTCCGGGTGGAGCCGGCCCAGCCACGGCGGCGGGGAGGACGTGGGGGTGGCGAGGACGACGCCGACGCCGTTGTCGTGCATCAGGTCCATCAGCCGGTCGAGCCAGCCGAAGTCCCGTGCGCCCGGCTCGGGTTCGAGCTTCGCCCAGGAGAAGACGCCGAGGGTGACGGAGGTGACGCCGGCGTCCCGCATGAGGCGTACGTCCTCGTGCCAGGTCTCCTCGGGCCACTGCTCGGGGTTGTAGTCGCCGCCGAAGAGGACGCGGCCCCGGGTGGCGTCGCTCAGCGCCGGCCTTCTCGCGGTGGTCATCGCACGGGCTCCCCGTACTGGATGCCCCGTCCGTTGGTGGCGAGGTAGACGCGGCCGTACACCCGTGGGTCGCCGGTGACGGTCTCGCCGGTCCAGCCCCACTGGTGGGCGTCGTCGTTGATCCGGACCCAGGTCCTCGCCTCGTCGTCGGAGCGGTGCACGGCGGTGACGGCCTCGGTGGCCCCGACCAGGTAGAGCGCCGGGTAGGCGGCACCGGGAGCGGCCTTGCCGAAGCCGAGGGCGTACGCGGCCCACGGGCCGGCGACCCGGGAGAAGCCCGCGCCGCCGTCCGTGGAGCGGTAGAGCCCGTTCCCCTTGGTGCTCAGCCACAGGTCGCCGGACCGGCCGGGCGCCGCGACCAGCTCGAACTGGCTGTCCCCGGAGGGCAGTCCGGTCGCGCGCGCGGTGAAGGTCAGGCCGCTGTCGGTGCTGGCGAACAGCGTCCCGGTGTCGGTGTCGTACGCGTAGAAGCGCGTCGGGTCGGCCGGGTCGGCGACCGGCGTGGCGCCCTTGGGGAAGGAGGGGACCTCGGACCAGGTGGCGCCGTTGTCGGTGGAGCGGTGGGCCGGGTACTTGGTGCCGTCCCAGTGCACGAACACCCACAGCAGCACGCTGCCGTCGGTGTTGGTGGCGATCGGCCCGGGCGCGTCCTTGCCGAGGGCGGGCTGGGCCGCGAAGGGCGTCCAGGTCCGCCCGCCGTCGTCGGAGTGGGCGCCGTTGCCGTGGTCCCCCCAGCCGGTGCGCACGACGTAGGAGGGTCTGGCCGCGGCCATCGCCAGTCCCGTGGCCGTGCCGGTCACGGGGTCGGTGGCCATGCCGCGGGACGGGGACGCGGTGAGCCGCTCGTGGTACAGCACGCCGATGTCCCCGGATCCGCTGATCAGGTGCGCCCGCCCGGTCGGGGGCGAGACCAGCAGGCGCACGGACGTCTCCTCCAGGCCGCGGATCTGCGGGGCCCAGTGCTTCAGGTCCCGGGTGCCGTAGAGGGTCGCGCCGGTGCCGTACACGAGGTGCTCGGAGTCGTACGGGTCGACGGCGACGGTCTGGATCCACCAGCCGAACTTGGGCTTCGCCTCTCCCCACTCGAGGTAGGGGGTCTCCGACACGTCGAGGACGGCGGTGTCCTTGAGGGACCTCCAGGTGCGGCCGCCGTCGGTGCTGCGGTACAGGGTGTCGACCGCCGCCCAGCGGTTGTTGGTGGAGACGACGACCGTGCCGGGGCGGCGGGCGTCCACGGCGACCCCGCCGTAGCCGAAGCGGTCGTCCGTGGTCCCGCCGGGCCTCACCGGGGTGACCTCGGTCCACTCGCCGGTGACCGTGGCGAGCTTGTGCACGCTGCCGTCGGTCTGGCCGTTGGGGCCGGGGGCGTCGGCGTACGTCACGTACAGCTCGCGGGTGTGCCGGTCGTGGGCGGCGCGGATCGGGACCTTGGCGGCGGTGCCGGCGGGCTGCCCGGGGACGGGCTCCCAGGTGGCGCCGTCGGCGGTCCTGAACAGGTTCGCGGAGGCGCCGTCGGCGTCGCCCCAGCCGGCGTAGACGGTGCGGCCCGCGGCGACGAGGAGCGTGACGCCCTGGCCGGTCGCGCCGGGGGTGGCCGGGAAGGCGCCGACGGCCGCCCAGGTGGCGCCCCGGTCCGTCGACCTCCACAGTCCGTCGTGCCGGGTGCCCAGCCAGAGGGTGTCGCTGTCGCGGGGGTCGACGAGCAGGCGTTCGCCCGCGCCGCGGCCGTCCTCGTTGGCGCCGAGCTTCACGGGGAGGTCGGTGCGGGTCCAGGTGGCGCCGCGGTCCTCGGAGCGCAGGACCGCGCCGTTGCCGGCCCAGGACTGGGCGTAGGTGCCGAGGGCGAGGTAGAGGCGGTCCGGGTGCGCCGGGTCGACGGCGAGGGCCTCGACGCCGAGGAGGTTCCAGTCGTCCCAGCCGAGGTGGTCGGTGAGGGGGGTCCAGCGGGCGGCGCGGTCGTCCCACCGGTACGCGCCGCCGATGTCGGTGCGGGCGTAGGCGAGGCCTCTGACCGACGGGTGGAAGAGGACGCCGGTGACGAAGCCCGTGCCGCCGATGACGGCGTTGCGCCAGCGGTAGGCGGGGGCGGCGGGCTGTGCGGCTCCCGCGGCCGGCGCCTGCCCCTGGACGCCGGGGAGGGCGGTGAGGGCTGCCGCGGCCGCGGTGCCGGCGAGGACGGTGCGGCGGCTGAGGGGGGAGGCGTGCATGGGTACCTCGCAGGGTGGGGTCGGGATCGTGGGCCTGGGTTCGCCGGGTGCCGTCGGCTGGTGCTGGGGGGTGGGACGCGCAGCCCGGCGCTCACGGGGTGCCTCCCCCGCTCTCGGCTTCGCTCGAGCGGGGGGGACCCCCATCGCCCACCCGTGCCGCCCCGGGGGTCCCCCCAGGCCCTTGAAGGCACGGGGGGAGGCACGCCCGCGGGGTCGACGGCTCGGCCGACGGCGGGCGTGTGCGGACGTGACCAGGGAAGCGGGACGGTAACGGTGTGCGGCTTCGTTGCGGGGGCGCGACCGGCCGCCGACGGCCCGCGACCGCCGGACGAGTCGGCCCCTCGCGCGGCGGGCGCGGCCGCTACCCCTTCACCGCTCCGGTCAGCATTCCCTTCTTGAAGTGCTTCTGGACGAACGGCGACAGCACCGCCACCGGCAGCAGCGCCATCACCATCACCGCCATCTGCACGGCCAAGCCGGACAGTTCACCGGTCCTGATGGCCTGGCCGAGGCCGACCGGTGCCTCCTGCTTCTGGACGAGCTGGATCATGACGTTCTGCAGCGGCATCATGTCCTGGTCGTTGAGGTACAGCGACGCGTTGAACCAGGCGCTCCAGTAGCCGACGGCGTAGAAGAGCGTGATGACCGCCAGCACCGCGCGGGACAGCGGCATCACGATCTGCCACAGGATCCGGAAGTCGCCCGCGCCGTCGATCCGCGCGCTGTCGATGAGCTCCTGCGAGATCCCCATGAAGAACCCGCGCAGGACCAGGATGTTGAAGACGCTGACCGCGCTCGGCAGGATCAGCGCGAGGTAGGTGTCCGTCAGTCCGAGCGACTGCACCAGCAGGTAGGTCGGGATCAGACCGGCGCTGAAGAACATCGTCGCGAGCAGGATCATCAGCAGCCAGCGGTGGCCCAGGGAGCCCGTGCGGGACAGCCCGTAGGCGCACAGCACCGACACCGTCATGGAGAAGACCGTGCCCACGAGGGTGATCAGGACGCTGATGACGGCGGCACGCGTGACCTGTCCCCCGCTCAGCAGCTCCTGGTAGGCGACGAAGGTGATCTCCTTCGGGATCATCACCAGGCCGCCGGCCTCGTCGATGGTCTTCCGCGAGGAGAGGCTGGTGACGACCACGATCCACAGCGGGAAGAGGATGGCCAGGCAGGCGAACGTCAGGGCGATGCCCTTGCCCGCGAGGCCGGCCCGGGACGGCTGCTCCTCCCACACCGGCCGCGGCGGCGCCTCCCACCAGCGGGGTTCACGCACCGGCTTGTCGATGACGGCGGTCACTTCTTGTACACCCCCTGCTCGCCCATGAGATGGGCCACCTTGTTCGCGACGAGCACCAGACCGAGGCTGACCACGCCCTTGATCAGGCCGGCGGCGGCCGCGTAGCCGAAGTCCTGGTTGCGGACGCCGTTCCACCACACGAAGGTGTCGAGGACCTCCGCGGCCCCGGGTCCCACCGCCTCGCGCTGCAGCAGGATCTGCTCGAAGCCGACGGTGAGGGCGTCGCCGACGCGCAGCACCAGCAGCAGGGCGATCACGGGGCGCAGGGCCGGCAGGGTGACGTGCCACATGCGCCGCCAGCGGCCCGCCCCGTCCATCGCGGCGGCCTCGTAGAGGTCCGGGTTCACCGAGGCCAGCGCGGCGAGGAAGACGATGATCCCCCAGCCCGCGTCCTTCCACACGCTCTGCGCGGTGACCAGGAACGCGAAGGTGTTCGGGTCCGTCATGACGTCGATGCCGTCGTGACCGTGCTCGCGCAGCAGCTGGGACAGCAGGCCCGCCCCGCCGAACAGCTGCTGGAACACGGCGATGACCAGCACCCACGAGAAGAAGTGCGGCAGGTACAGGATCGCCTGCGACACCGCCCGCACCCGGGGCCTGACCACGCTGTTGATGAGCAGCGCGAGCATGATCGGGATCGGGAAGTACAGCACGAGCTGGAGGAAGAACAGCACCAGGGTGTTCTGGACGGCGGCCCAGAAGGCCGAGTCCTCGAAGAGCCGCTGGAAGTTCTCCACCCCCACCCACGGGCTGTGGAGGATGGAGACGACCCCGTTGTCACTGACGTAGGGGTCGTACTCCTGGAAGGCGACCACGTTGCCGAGGATCGGCACGTAGTTGAAGAGCAGGACCAGCAGGACCGCCGGCAGCGTCATCAGGAGCAGGACGCGGTCGCGTCTGAACCTGAGCCGCAGGCCCAGCTTCCCGGAGGGTGCTGCCTCCCCGGCACCGGTGGCGCCGTCGGGCGCCACCGGGTTCTTCCCCGTCTCGTCGGCCTCGGCCCTGCTCCGAGGCACCGTGCTGTGGGACACGGCCGTTCTCCTTGCCTCGCCGCCGGGTCAGCTCGCCGCCGGACCGTTCTCGTCGAGCAGCTTCTTGTACCAGTCGCGCAGCTGGTCGCCGCCCTTCTTCTTCCAGTCGGAGACTGCCTGCTGCACGTCGCTGATCTTCTTGCGGCCGCGGACGACGTCGTCCTCGAGCTGCTCGAAGTCGTTGGAGAGGTTGGTGTAGCGGGTGGGCTCGGTGACCTGCATGCCGTAGAACGACGACTTCTTGGTGAAGGCGCCCATGCGCTGCTGCCACTCGACGGCGCCCTTGCCGATGTCCGGGAGGTCGGGGCGGGCGATGGTCGCGGCCGGGCTGGCGACCATCACGTAGGCGTTGGCGACCTCGATGTTGCCCTTGTCCGTCTTGGTGGGCACGCCGTCCTTCACCGTGTAGTGGGTGCCTTCGACCCCGTAGTTGGTGAGCATGTACTCCTTGGTGCCGTACGGGGCGGCGGTCACGTTGGCGAGGGCGAGGACGTCGCGGACGACGGCCTCGGAGGCGTTCTTGTTGACGAAGGCGAAGATGTTCGCCGGGTTCGTGGCCCACAGGGTGGGATCGCCGCCGTCGTGGCCGAAGATGTCCATGCCCCAGATCCGGAAGTCCGGGTTGTGGGCCTGCTGGATGGCCTGCTGGCCCCACCAGCTGGAGATGTCGTTGTTGTAGATCAGGAACTCGCCGGCCGCGAACTTGGTGCTCGGGTCGACGGCCTGGCTCTTGCCGAGCCGGCCGTCGGGGTGGACGTATCCCGCGGCGAACAGCTTGCGGGTCCACTCCAGGGCCTCGAGGTACTCGTCGGTCTCCACGCGGTAGACCAGCTTGCCGTCGACGAGGTTCCAGCCGAGGGCCTTCTCGCTCCCGGACAGCACCCCGAAGGCGTTGAAGGCGGTCCACTTCATGTCGTTGCAGGCCCAGCGCTTGGCCTTGGCGTTGGTGATCTCCTTCGCCAGGGCCATGAACTCGTCCGCCGACCGGGGGACGGTGTACCCCTCCTCGTCGAAGACGTCCTTGCGGTAGAACGGCACGATGTTGGGGACGTACGCGGCGGGCATGGGCAGGCCGCGCAGCTTGCCGCCGAAGATGGACCGCTGCCAGGCGTCGGTCGGGATCGCCGCGAGGTTCGGGTACTCCTTGACGGCGTCGCCGGACAGGTAGGGGCCGAGGTCGGCGAACTTGCCGTTGATGGCGCTGGGTATCTTGCCGCCCATGTTCCAGCCGGGGACGACCACCACGTCGGGCACGCTGCTGGAGGCGAGGACCGCGCCGAGCTTCTGGTCGTAGGTGTTGCCGTCCTGGTTCTGCCACTGGACGTCGACGCCGATGAGGTCGTTCATCGCCCGGTAGTAGGCGTTGCCGCTCTTCGGCGGCGAGCCCCAGAACGGCGACATGACGGTGACCTTGCCGCCCTTGCCGAGCTTCTTCGGCACCGAGGTCTTCAGCGTGGCCAGGTCCAGCTTGCTGGTGAAGCCGATCGCCGAGCCGTTCTTGGCGGGGATGTCGGGCGTCACCACGTTGCTGGCGACGTACGCCGGCAGGATCTTCTCGGCGTTCTTGCCCGACGTGGTCCCCTCGCGCGAACCGCTGTCCGAGCCGCCGCAGGCGGTCAGCAACGGCATCCCTCCCGCCACCGCTGCGGTGGCGACCGCCGTGGAGGCGAGGAAGCTTCTCCGGCTCGGGCCGGAGGAGGCGGAAGCGGCGTTCGGCGTCATTGCGTCAACCCTTCATGGCGCACCAGGACACCCGGCGGTGGCCGTCGGCTGCGGTGTCTCGAGTGGATCTGGCTGAGCTGAAGCACTCCCGGCCCCTGATCGTCGGAGGACTGGGCCGCCGCCGTCGGCGGCTCCTCACTGTCGCAGGGATCGTCGAAGCGCTTCGATGTTGCTGCGAGGTTAAGTGAAGGGCAAGGGGCGCACAAGGGTCGCTCCCAAGATTCCTCCGAGGTGTCGGCGATTCGTACGCACTCGTCCGCGGCTTGAAATGAAGCCCGTGACTCGGAGTTGTTGCCGGGGGATGTCTTGACACCCGGCATGACGTGGAATGAGCATCGAAGCGCTTCGAAAGAGCCTCCCCGCTCCATCGCAAAGGGAACCCCACGTGACCGCACCCACACCGCCCACGCCGCCTTTCCGCGATCCGCACCTGCCGTTCGCGAAGCGCATCGACGATCTGCTGTCGCGGCTGACCCTGGAGGAGAAGGTCTCCTTCCTGCACCAGTTCGCGCCCGCCGTGGACCGTCTCGGCGTCGCCGCGTTCCGCACCGGCCAGGAGGCGCTGCACGGCGTGGCCTGGATGGGCCCGGCGACGGTGTTCCCGCAGGCCGTGGGTCTGGGCGCGACCTGGAACGAGGACCTGGTGCGCCGGGTCGGCGAAGCGGTCTCCCGGGAGGTCCGCGCGATGCGCGCCCGCGACGAGCGCGTCGGCCTCAACGTCTGGTCCCCCACGGTGAACCTGCTGCGCCACCCGCTGTGGGGACGCAACGAGGAGGGCTACTCCGAGGACCCGAAGCTGACCTCCGCGATCGCCACCGCCTACACCCGGGGCCTGCGCGGGGATCATCCGACGTACTGGCGCACGGCTCCGGTCCTCAAGCACTGGCTGGCCCACAACAACGAGACCGGCCGGGACGTCACCTCCGCCTCGGTCCGCCCGCGCGTGCTGCACGAGTACGACCTGAGGGCCTTCCGGGAGACGGTCGAGGCGGGCGCGGTGGCCGGCGTGATGCCGGCGTACAACCTGGTCAACGGCCGCCCGAACCACGTCTCGCCCTATCTGCGCGAGCACCTGCGGACCTGGACCGAGCAGGACCTGCTGGTCTGCTCCGACGCGGGCGCGCCCTCGAACCTGGTGGACTCCGAGCACTACTTCGACACCCACGAGGAGGCGACGGCGGCCTCGCTGACCGCCGGCGTGGACAGCTTCACCGACCACGGCACCGACGGCTCGAAGATCGTCGCGCGGGTCCGGGGGGCGCTGGAGAGGGGGCTGCTCACCGAGGCCGACGTCGACGCGGCGGTCCGCCGCCAGCTCTCGGTCCGCTTCCGCCTCGGCGAGTTCGACCCGCACCACGACCCGCACGCCGACGCCGGCGCGTTCGACACGCCGGCCCACCGCGCCCTCGCGCAGGAGGCCGCCGAGCAGGCCGTGGTGCTGCTGCGCAACGACGGTGTGCTGCCGCTGGCCTCCGGCGCCCGGATCGCCGTGGTGGGCGTGCTCGCCGACGAGTGCAAGCTCGACTGGTACAGCGGCACGCTGATCCACCGCTCCACTCCCCTGGAGGGGCTGTACGAACGGTTCGGCGCCGACCGGGTGGAGTTCGCGGAGGGCGTGGACCGCGTCCTGCTGAAGACGTCCGCGGGAACGTTCCTGAAGGTCCCGCCCGCCCCCGAGGCCGCCGACGAGGTGCGCGGCGCCGAGGGCGCCCTGGACCCGGCGCTGCTCGCGGGCCGCACCGACCTGCCGCCGCTGACCACCGACGCCACCGGCACCGAACTCGCGCTGGTGGACTGGGGCGAGGGCGTCCTCACCCTGCGCGCCCCCGACGGCCGCTACCTCTCGGTCGCCGACGACGGCCGTCTGCGCGCCTCCGCCGACCAGCCCGGGGGCTGGGTGGTGCAGGAGACGTTCCGCCTCGAAGCCCATGGAAACGGTCACCTCCTGCGGCACCTGGGAACGGGTCACCACGTCTCTGTCACCGCCGAGGGCGTGAAGGTTGCCGAGGAGAATCCCGAGGTCTTCGAGCTCGTCGTCGTCGAACGCGGTGAGGAGGCGGTGGCCCGGGCCGCGGCCGGGGCGGACGTGGTCGTGGTGGTGGCGGGCAACGACCCGCACATCAACGGCCGGGAGACCGAGGACCGCACCACCCTGCGGCTGCCCGCCCAGCAGGAGCGGATCCTCGAGGCGGCCCGCGCCGCGAACCCGCGCACCGTGCTGGCGCTGGTGTCGGCGTACCCGTACGCCGTCGAGCCGGGCCGGCTGTCCGCGGTGCTGTGGACCGCGCACGGCGGCCAGGCCGCCGGCACCGCCCTGGCGCGCGTCCTGGCCGGTGACGTCTCACCCGCGGGCCGGCTGCCGCAGACCTGGTACGCCGACGACGCCGACCTGCCCGACCTGCTCGACTACGACGTGATCGGCGCCCGCCAGACGTACCTGTACTTCGAGGGCACCCCGCTGTTCCCGTTCGGGCACGGCCTGTCCTACGCCTCCTTCGCGTACGCCGGCCTGGCGGCGGACGTCGAGGACGGCTCGGTGCGCGTCTCCTGCACGGTCGCCAACACCGGGGCCGTGACCGCCGACGAGGTCGTCCAGCTCTACACGCGCGCGGTGGACCCGTCGGTCACCCGGCCTCGCCGCGAGCTGCTGGCCCACCGGCGGCTCGCCCTCGCCCCGGGCGAGCGGCGGGAGGTCTCCTTCGAGGTCCCGCTGTCCGCCTTCGCCTTCTGGGACGTGGCCCGGGACGGCCTCCGCCTCGAACCGGGACCGTACGAGCTGATGGTCGGCGCGTCCAGCGAGGACGTCCGGCTGCGGACGACGGTGACGCTCGACGGCGACCCGGCCGCCCCGCGTCCCGTCCTGCGCCGGTCCCTTGCCGCCGTCGACTTCGACGAGCAGAGCGGGACCGCGATCGTGGACCGGACGAAGGTGTCGGGGGACGCGGTCACCCCCGTCGCCGGCGGCACGGGCGAACTGGTCTACCGGTCCTGCGACTTCGGGACCGGTACGGGCGAGGTGACCGTGGAGGTGGCCGGCGAGGGCACGGTGGAGGTCTGCCCGGCCGGCGGCCCGGCCGCGGTGGTGCTGACGCTCGACGCGCCGACGCCGGGACCGTACGACTACACCACGCTCACCGCCCCGTTCGCCGCGGACGGCGTGCGCGACCTGCGGATCAGACTGCGCGGCCCGCTGCGGCTCGCGCTCGTCGGCTTCTCCGGTTGAGGGTCCGGACCAGGCCGACGCGACGAAGGGGCCCGGCACCGGACGGTTCCGGTGCCGGGCCCCTTCAGGGACGGCGGGCCCGCGCCGCGCGCGAGGCCGTCCGCGGGGTCCCCCCGGGCCGGAGGGGGGACCGGACAGCGGTCAGAGGGCGAGTCCGGTGAGGACCAGCACCCGCTCGTAGGTGTAGTCGTCCATGGCGGACCGCACGCCCTCACGGCCCACGCCGGACTGCTTGGCGCCGCCGTACGGCATCTGGTCGGCGCGGTAGGACGGCACGTCGCCGACGACCACGCCGCCGACCTCCAGCGCGCGGTGGGCGCGGAAGGCGGTCTGCAGGTCATGGGTGAAGACGCCCGCCTGGAGGCCGTACTTGGAGTCGTTGACGGCGGCGAACGCCTCGTCCTCGCCGTCCACCTTCTGCACGGTGAGGACGGGTCCGAAGACCTCCTCGCGGGCGATCGTGGCGGTGGCCGGCACGTCGGTGAGGACGGTCGGCGCGTAGGAGGCGCCGTCCCGCTTGCCGCCCGTCAGGAGCCGCGCCCCGGCGTCGACGGCCTCCCGCACCCACTCCTCCACGCGCCGGGCCGCGTCCTCGCTGACCAGCGGGCCGACGTCGGTCGTGTCGTCGGACGGGTCGCCGGTGACCTGGGCCTCGACGGCGGCGACGATGCGCGGCAGCAGGCGGTCGTACACGGACGCGTCGGCGATGACCCGCTGCACGGAGATGCAGGACTGGCCGCCCTGGTAGTTGGAGAAGGTGGCGATGCGGCCGGCCGCCCGGTCGAGGTCGGCGTCGCTCGCCCAGTCGCCGAGCACGACGGCCGCGCCGTTGCCGCCCAGCTCCAGGGTGCAGTGCTTGCGCGGCACCGAGTCCATGATCGCGTAGCCGACCTTCTCGGAGCCGGTGAAGGAGACGACCGGCAGCCGCTCGTCCTGGACGAGGGCGGGCATGCGGTCGTTGGAGACCGGCAGGATGCTCCAGGAGCCCGCCGGCAGGTCCGTCTCGGCGAGCAGGTCGCCGAGGATCAGGCCGGACAGCGGGGTGGCCGGGGCCGGCTTGAGGATGATCGGCGCGCCGGCGGCGATCGCCGGGGCGACCTTGTGGGCGCACAGGTTCAGCGGGAAGTTGAACGGCGCGATGCCGAGCACGACGCCCTTCGGGAAGCGCCGGACGAGGGCGAGGCGCCCCTGGCCGCCGGCGTCGGTGTCGAGCCGCTGGGCCTCGCCGCCGTTGAACCGGCGGGCCTCCTCGGCGGCGAACCGGAACACCGAGACGGCGCGGCCGACCTCGCCGCGGGCCCACTTGATCGGCTTGCCGTTCTCGGCGGAGATCAGCTGGGCGATCTCCTCGGTGCGCTCGGCGAGCCGCTTGCTGACGTGGTCCAGGGCGGCGGCGCGGACGTGGGCCGGGGTGGCGGCGAGCTCGTCGAGCACGGCGTACGCGGCGGCCACGGCCTCCTCGACCTGCGCGTCGGTCGGCACGCTGACCTTGCCGACGAGACGGCCGTCCCACGGGGAGGTGACGTCGAAGCTGTCCTCGCCGGTGGCCTGGCGGCCGGCGAGCCAGAAGGCGTGGGGGGAAGTCATAGTCGGGTCCCGGCCCTTCCGCGTTGGGGGTGTGCGTGGTCTTTCCTGGTCCACGGTAGGGGCGGGGAGGCGGACGGTCGTTTGTCCGAGTCGTACGGGTGGGGTGACCGGGTACGCCGTATTGGCGCGGTCGCCTACCGCATCGTCCGCCGCAGGAACAGCCACAGCCCGGCGAGGAGCAGCGCCCCCAGGCACCAGCTGGCGGCGACGTCCAGCGGCCAGTGGTAGCCGCGCCGCACGAGTCCGTAGGAGACGCCGGCGACCAGGACGGCGGCGGTGGCGGCGACCGCGCGGCGCAGGAGGGCCGTCACCAGCCAGGGCACCAGCAGGAGCGCGGCGGCCCCGTAGGCCACGGCCGCCGTCGCCGTGTGCCCCGACGGGTAGTAGCCGGTGGCCGGCGGCACGACGGGCGTACCGGCCCGGTCGGTCCACTCCTTCAGGGGTATGACGATCAGCGGCACGAGCGCCATGAGCAGCAGCGCGGCGACGGGCGGCAGCCACCAGCGCCGCACGCGCGCGGCGCTCCCCCACCGGGCGACGCAGCCGGCGGCCAGCACCGTCACGGGCACCGCGACCTGCACGTTGCCCAGGTCGGACAGCAGCTCGGAGGCCCGGTCCGGGTGGACGAGGGCGTGGCTGAGCCGCTCGTCGGCGTCCACCAGGGGGCCGTCGGCGGTGATCTGCCAGGTGAGCAGCGCGAGGAGGAGGGCGGGCAGGCCCAGGAGGAGGGCGGCGGGCAGGGGGCCGGGCCGTTCCCGCCCGGCCGCGCCCGCGGGCGGGTCCGCGGGGCGCTGCGGGTCCCCGGTGTGCTGACGCGGGCTGGTCGACATGTGTCCAGCTTGTCAGGAACGGCCGCCGGAGCGCCGTGGCGGGTGGGCCACCCGGGAGAGGAAAGGGAGCGGACCCCGGTGGGAACCGGGGTCCGCGCGCTGTGGAGAAGGAGGTCGGCCGCCCCGGAACAGGGGGGGTGGTTCCGGGGCGGCCGTCCGGATCGGGGTGCCGCGCGCCCCGGGGGGTTTGGGGCGCTCGACGGTCCGATCGGTGAGGAGACCCGGAGCCGAAGGCTCCGGTCATGTGCGCGAGGCACGACCAGGCCGAAGCTGGGGAGGCCCCGCCCTGGGTTCGTCCGCGGTCACCCGCGGACGGCTGTATCTCTCATCTGCGGAGAACCTACGGCAGTGGCCGGCGGGACGACAGCCGCATCCCCGTCCCGCCATCCACCCCGCACACCTTCTTCACACCTGCGCCGTCGAGGGGAATCAGCTGTGCGGACCCCGGCTCAGATGTTCGGCCCGGGTGCCCGGCTCAGATGCGCGCGAAGGCCTGCTCGATGATGTCGAGGCCCTCGTTGAGCAGGCCGTCCTCGATGACCAGCGGCGGCAGGAAGCGCAGGACGTTGCCGTAGGTGCCGCAGGTCAGCACCAGCAGGCCCTCCTGGTGGCAGGCCTTGGCGAGGGCGGCGGTCGCCTCGGGGTTCGGCTCCTTGGTGGCACGGTCCTTGACCAGCTCGACGGCGATCATCGCGCCGCGGCCGCGCACGTCGCCGATGACGTCGAACTTCTCCGCCATGGCGGTGAGGCGCGCCTTCATGATCGCCTCGATGCTCTTCGCCCTGGCGTTGAGGTCCAGCTCCTTCATCGTCTCGATGGCGCCGAGCGCGCCGGCGCAGGCCACCGGGTTGCCGCCGTAGGTGCCGCCGAGGCCGCCCGCGTGCGCGGCGTCCATGATCTCGGCGCGGCCGGTGACGGCGGCGAGCGGCAGACCGCCCGCGATGCCCTTGGCGGTGGTGATCAGGTCCGGGACGATGCCCTCGTCCTCGCACGCGAACCACTGGCCGGTGCGGCAGAAGCCGGACTGGATCTCGTCGGCGACGAAGACGATGCCGTTGTCGGCGGCGAACTGGCGGATCGCGGGCAGGAAACCCTTCGCCGGCTCGATGAAGCCGCCCTCGCCGAGCACCGGCTCGATGATGATCGCGGCCACGTTGTCCGCGCCGACCTGCTTGGTGATCTGGTCGATGGCCTGGGCGGCGGCCTCGGGGCCGGCGTTCTCCGGGCCGGTCGGCCAGCGGTAGCCGTAGGCGACGGGCACGCGGTAGACCTCGGGCGCGAACGGGCCGAAGCCGTGCTTGTACGGCATGTTCTTGGCCGTCAGGGCCATCGTCAGGTTGGTGCGGCCGTGGTAACCGTGGTCGAAGACGACGACCGCCTGGCGCTTGGTGTGGGCGCGGGCGATCTTGACGGCGTTCTCGACGGCCTCGGCGCCGCTGTTGAACAGGGCGCTCTTCTTGGCGTGGTCGCCCGGGGTCAGCTCGGCGAGGGCCTCGGCGACCGCCACGTAGCCCTCGTAGGGGGTGACCATGAAACAGGTGTGGGTGAAGTCGGCGAGCTGGGCGGAGGCCCGGCGCACGACGGCCTCGGCGGAGGCGCCGACCGAGGTCACGGCGATGCCCGAGCCGAAGTCGATCAGGCGGTTGCCGTCGACGTCCTCGATGATGCCGCCGCCCGCGCGGGTGACGAAGACCGGCAGCGTGGAGCCCACGCCCTGCGCGACCACGGCGGTGCGGCGGGCCTGCAGCTCCTGCGACTTCGGGCCGGGGATGGCGGTGGCGACGCGGCGCTCCTGCGGAAGTGCGGTCATGGAGGGCTCCCTGTGATCTTGCATACCGGGTGTTCCCGGGGGTTCCGGACGGTGCGTTTTTCGGACGCTTGTCTCTTTCTTCGCAGGCTAGGGCCGGGAAAGGCGGGTGGGCATGCTCCATGTGGGCGTTGTCGGCGGCCGGGATTGTCCGCGGTGGACATGGCCGGGGGGTCGCCGGCCGGCCGCCCCCCGGTGCGGGCTCGGCCGCGTAAGCGGTGAACTCCCCTTGCGGGGGCGTTAGATTGGCCCGGCGACGACGGACGGAACGGCTGGTCAGGGGGCAAGGGCGATGAACAGCGACGGGACGCAGGACGCGTGGGGCACGCAGGCGGATCCCGTGCCGCGCCCGGCGGGGCCGCCCCGGCGCCCCGCCGTACCGCCGGCGCCTCCCGCGGCGCCCCCCGCGGTGCCGCCGCGGCCGGTCCGCGCGCCGGAGGCGGCGCCGGCCTCCGGCCCGGCCGCGCCGCCCTCCTCCGCCGTCGCCGCGTGGCTGGACGAGGCGCGCCCGGCGGCCCGGCCCGGCGTCTGGCGGTTCGGCTACCGGCCGCCGAAGGCCGCGCGGGTGGTGGAGCGGCTCGCGCCCGTCACGGTCGTCGGCATGCTGATCCCGCTGGTGGTGGCCCTGGTGGTGTGGTCGCTGTGGCGGCAGGGCGGCATCCCGTACCAGTTCGCCCCGCTGCGCCTGTTCACCCCGGACGACTGGTGGTGGGGCGGCACGATCGCCTCCCCGAGGACCATGGAGGGAGCGGAGGCCCGCGTCGTCTACGACGGCGTCTTCTTCGCCGTCCTCGTCTGCGCGATGGGCCGGCTGGGCGGCTGGCTCGGCGCCGCCCGCCACTTCGTCGGCCGCAGGCCGCAGCCCGCGCGGGCCCTGCTCGCCCTCCTGTGCGCCCTGGCCGCGCTGAGCTTCGTCTTCCCCAGCGCGTTCCCGGGGGTCGGCTGGGACGCCCTGCCGGTCGTCGACCCGCTGTTCTCCCTCGTCGTCCTGGTCTCCGGCAGCTACGAGCTGTTCGCGTCCCCCACGTTCACCGACACCCTGTACGCGGTGATCACGCTGCTGGTGGTGTGGCCGTTCGCCCTGCTCGGCGGCTGGTGGCCGTACCTGAGGGAACGGCTCGCCGCGCGGCGCGCGAACCGGGAGCGCCCCGGTCCGGCGGCGCCCGTGGAGCGGCCGCGGGCGCAGTGGCCCGAGCTGCGCGACGCCGGGCAGCACGAGGCGGCGGACGTGCTGACCGCCGAGGTGGCGGCCGGACGGATGAACGACGTGGACTGCGCGCGCGTCACGCGCGCGTGGACGGCGGGGCTCCCGGACTTCCGGGAGACGGTGCTGCGGGAGGCGGGCGCCGCCTGGGCGCACCCCTCCGGCCACCGGGACCTGCCCCGGCGCGGCGCACGCCACGACCTGCTGGCGGGCCAGGTGCGCATCGGCCGCTGGGTCGCCGACGAACGCGCGCCGCTCCCCTACCACGACGCGGGCGCCGCGCTCGGCCCGGACGTGCTGGGCACCTCGCTGCTGGCGGTCGGGCCGTCCGGCTCGGGCAAGACGCGGACGCTCGTCGAACCGCTGACCGAGGCGCTGTCCCTCCAGGCGCTCACCGGGAGCTGCGCGGTGGTGGCGGTCTCCTCCCCCGGCAGCCCGCTCGGCTCCGACGCCGCGTTCGACGTGATCGTCCGGATCGGTGACCCGTCCTCCGTCCACGACCTGGACCCGTACGCGGAGTGCGGCGACCCCGACGAGGCGGCCGCCGTCCTCGCCGAGGCGCTGGTGGGCGACCTCGACACGGTGAACGGCCAGAGCGCGGCCACCGCGCTCGCCCGGCTCCTCGGCCCCTACCGGGCCGTCCACGGCCGTTTCCCCGCGCTGCCGGTGCTGCGCGAGCTGCTGGAGGGCGAGCCGGGGGCGCTGTCGGCGCTGCGGGAGGCGGTGGCCGGGGACGAGGTCATGCGCCGTGAGCTCGACGCGCGCGTCCGCCAGACGGGCGCGCCCGGCGACCCGGGCCGCGCGCTCGCCGACCGGCTCGCGCTGCTGGACCGGCCGGTGTTCGCCGACTTCTTCGGCGGGAGCGGCCGGCCGGGTGAGGCGGAGGCCGGCGCCCACCGCGCCTTCTCGCTGCGCGCGGTCGCCCACCATCCGCTGCGCGTCCGCGTCGACCTGCCCGAACGCGGTCACGAGGAGGCCGCCCGGCTGATCACCCGGCTCGTCCTCGCCCAGTTCGACGCCGTCGTGCGGGAGGGCGGGCGCACCCACTTCGCCTGTCTGGTCCTCGACGACGCGACGGGCACGGTCACCGCGGAGTCGGTGCGCCGCGTCCAGCGGCTGCGTTCGCGCAACGCGGGCGTGGTCCTCGCCCTGCGCACGATCGGCGACGTGCCGGAGGCGCTGCACGGCCCGCTGTACGGGGCGGTGGGGTGCAGGATGGCGTTCTCCGGCATCACCACCTGGGACGGCAGCCGGTTCGCCCGGACGTGGGGCACCGAGTGGGTGGAGACCACGGAGGTCGCCAAGCACACCGTCTTCGCGGACCAGCCGATGACCCGCGCGATCCACGCCGTGCGCAAGCTGGTCACCGGCAGGGCCGTGACCACGGACGCGGTGACCGTGCGCCAGGTCGAGCGGGAACGGTGGTCGGCGTCCCGGCTGGCGCACGAGGTGCCGCCGGGGCACGCGGTGCTGTCGCTGACGACCGTCGGGGGCGAGCACGCCCCGCCGCTGCTGGTCGACCTGCGGGGATGAGCACGCCGCCGGTCGGCCCGCGGGGGTGAGCACGCCCCACCGCCGCGGGGTGGACCGGCGCGGTGGACTCCTCCAGTGAGGCAGAATCGACACAGGCCCTTCATACGAAGCGGCCAAGAGATCACGCCGTCGCCGCGGCGGGTCCCCCAGCCGATCGCCCCTCAGACCTGAAGGCCCCCATGCCTCCCACGCTCGCCTCGCTCGTCCACCACTCCGCGCTGAAGCTGACCGTGCGGGCGGGCGGGGACCGCCTGGACGTCCCGGTGCGCTGGGCGCACGTCAGCGAGCTCGCCGACCCCGTGCCGTACATGGAGGGCGGGGAGCTGCTGCTGATCACCGCGCTCAAACTGGACGCGGAGGACCCGGAGGCCATGCGGCGCTATGTGAAGCGCCTGGTCGGGGCGGGCGTGGTGGGGCTCGGGTTCGCCGTCGGCGTCAACTACGAGGAGGTCCCCGAGGCCCTCGTCGACGCGGCGGAGGAAGGGGGCCTGCCGCTGCTGGAGGTGCCGCGCCGCACCCCGTTCCTCGCGATCAGCAAGGCGGTGTCGGCGGCGATCGCGGCCGACCAGTACCGGGCGGTGACCGCCGGGTTCGCGGCCCAGCGCGAGCTGACCAGGCAGACGCTGAACGACGGGCCGGAGGGCCTGCTGACCGCGCTCGCCGCCCAGGTCGACGGCTGGGCCGCCCTGTACGACGCCTCGGGCGCCGTCGTGGCGGCCGCGCCCGAGTGGGCGGGGCGCCGCGCGGCACGGCTCACGGCGGAGGTGGAACGCCTGCGGGAGCGGCCGGCGCCAGCCTCGGCGGTGGTCGGCGGACCGGGGCACGCCGACCACGACGACCGGGTCGAGATGCACTCCCTCGGCACCGGCCGCCGCCCCCGCGCCGCCCTCGCCGTGGGCACGGCGTCCGCGCTCGGCACGGCGGAGCGCTACGCCGTCCACTCGGCCATAGCCCTGCTCACCCTCACCACGGAGCGCTCCCGTTCGCTGCACGCGGCCGAGCAGCGCCTCGGCGCGGCGGTGCTGCGCATGCTCCTGGCCGGCGAACCGGACCACGCCCGGGCCGTCGCCGGGGACCTGTACGGCGGTCTGCTCGACGCGCCCTTCCGGGTGATCGTGGCGGAGCCGGCGCACGCGCGGGTGCCGGGCGCCGCCGGGGAGACGGCCGGGGAGCTCGCCGAGATCATGGAGTCGGCGGCCGCCCGGTCCGGGGAGGCGGTGCTGGCCGTCCCCGACGGCGAACGGCTGGTGGCGCTGGCCGCGGACGGCGGCGCGGCCGTGGCGGCGTGCACGCGGTACGCGGCGGCGCTGGAGACCGTGCGCGGCGGGGGCGCGCCGCGTGAGGGCGGCGAGGAGGACGAACTGGTCGTCGGCCTGTCCGCGCCGGCCGGCCCGATCGCGGCGGCCGCGGCCTACAAGCAGGCCGAGCAGGCCCTGTCCGTGGCCCGCCGGCGGGGCCGGGTCCTCGTGGAGCACGAGCGGCTCGCGGCGGGCTCGGTCCTGCCCCTCCTCGCGGACGACGCGGTGAAGGCCTTCGCGGACGGCCTGCTGCGGGCCCTGCGCGAGCACGACGCGACCGGCCGGGGCGACCTGGTGGCCTCCCTGCGGGCCTGGCTCTCCCGGCACGGCCAGTGGGACGCGGCGGCGGCCGACCTGGGCGTCCACCGACACACCCTGCGCTACCGGATGCGGCGGGTCGAGGAGATCCTCGGCCGCTCGCTGGACGACCCGGACGTACGGATGGAGCTGTGGCTGGCGCTGAAGGCGACGGCGACGGAGTAGGCGCCGGGCGGCGGGGGCGCCGACGCGGGTCAGCGGCCCGCTCCCCGGACCGGGCCCGCCGCCGCCTCGTGCATCGCGAGCTCCAGCAGCGCCGGGTCGGTGAGGGTGCCCGAGCCGTCCGGGGGGACCAGCCAGCGGACGCCGCCGCCGGAGCGGCCCGGGCACGGCACGACGATCCAGGTGCCGGCCCCGGCCGAGCGGACGCCCGTGCCGATCCAGTGGTCGGCCGTGCCCGGCGGCACGAGGAAACCCGTCCGGTCGTCGCCGAAGCCGGCCAGCACCGGCCCGACCCGGTCGAGGACGCGGCTGAGCACGTCGAGCGTGCAACGGCCGAGCCCGCCCGGCAGGATGAGCACGTCCCAGGCCTTGCCGGCGGGCAGCAGGGCGACCCCGCGGGGGTTGCGCTCCCATTCCCGGCGACAGGCCCGGGGGTCGGGTGCGACGGATGCCAGCCATGCGACGGCCGTCTTCGCCCCAGCCATGAGAGGACCTCCCTCTGTCTCGTGGACGCGTGCGCGTCATGAGGGAGAGGGAGGTCCCCGGCGGGCATTACGCGGGTTCCGGTCACCCGTCGGAGTGAACCGGGTCGTCTCCGGCGGCGGTCAGCTGTCGAAGCCGAGCCCGAGCCGGTCCATCGTCCGCAGCCACAGGTTGCGCCGCCCGCCGTGCGCGTCCGCCCGCGCCAGCGACCACTTGGTGAGGGCGATGCCCGTCCAGGCGAAGGGCTCGGGCGGGAAGGGCAGCGGCTTCTTGCGGACCATCTCCAGCGAGGTCCGCTCGGTGCTCTCCCCGGCCAGCAGGTCCAGCATCACCTCGGCGCCGAACCGGGTCGCGCCGACGCCGAGCCCGGTGTAGCCGGCCGCGTACGCCACCTTCCCCTGGTGGGCGGTGCCGAAGAACGCCGAGAAGCGCGAGCAGGTGTCGATCGCGCCGCCCCACGCGTGCGTGAAGCGGACCCCCTCCAGCTGCGGGAAGCAGGTGAAGAAGTGCCCGGCGAGCTTGGCGTACGTCTCCGGGCGGTCGTCGTACTCGGCGCGCACCCGGCCGCCGTACGGGTAGATCGCGTCGTAGCCGCCCCACAGGATCCGGTTGTCGGCGGACAGCCGGAAGTAGTGGAACTGGTTGGCCGAGTCCCCGAGGCCCTGGCGGTTCTTCCAGCCGATCGCGTCGAGCCGCTCGGCGGTGAGCGGTTCGGTCATGAGGGCGTAGTCGTAGACCGGGACGGTGTACGCGCGCACCCGCTTGACCAGGTTCGGGAAGATGTTCGTGCCGAGCGCGACCTGGCGGGCGCGGACGCGCCCGTAGGGGGTGCGCACGGCCATCCCCGCGCCGTAGGCCTTCAGGTCCAGCGCGGGCGTGTGCTCGTACACGCGCACGCCGAGCCGGACGCACGCCTGCTTCAGTCCCCAGGCCAGTTTGGCGGGGTGGAGCATGGCCACGCCCCGCCGGTCGTACAGGCCCGCCCGGAAGGTGGGCGAGGCGACCTGCTCGCGGACCGCGTCGGCGTCGAGGAACTCGAGGCCGCCGGCCAGGCCCCGGCGTTCGAGCTCCTCGTACCAGTCGCGCAGCTCCCACGCCTGGTACGTCTCGGTCGCGACGTCGATCTCGCCGGTGCGCTCGAAGTCGCAGTCGATGCCGTACCGGGCGATCGCCGCCTCGATCTCGTCGAGGTTGCGGGCGCCCAGCTCCTGGAGCGTGTGGATCTCGTCCGGCCAGCGGGTGAGTCCGTTGGGCAGGCCGTGGGTGAGGGAGGCCGCGCAGAAGCCCCCGTTGCGGCCGGAGGCGGCCCAGCCCACCTCGCGGCCCTCCACCAGCACCACGTCCCGCCGCGGCTCGCGCTCCTTGGCGATCAGTGCGGTCCACAGTCCGCTGTAGCCGCCGCCGACGACGAGCAGGTCGCAGGTCTCGTCGCCGGTGAGCGCGGGCTCGGGGCGGGGCTTGCCGGGGTCTTCCAGCCAGTACGGGACCGGCTGGGCTTCGGAGAGGGACTTCGCCCAAGAGGTGTCTCTGCCACGGCTCATGGCGCTCGGGGCCATGATGTCAACTCCCTACGAGGTGTTCTCCGGGACGGTGTTCCCGGGAAGGCTCACGCCTTCTGCTTCTTGCGGTGGTTGCTGATGACCATCGAGGCCAGGACGAGCAGCACGGCGACGAGGAACATGGCCGTGCCGATGACGTTGATCTGGACGGGCGTTCCGCGCTGTGCCGAACCCCAGACGAACATGGGGAAGGTGACGGTCGAGCCCGCGTTGAAGTTGGTGATGATGAAGTCGTCGAAGGAGAGCGCGAAGGCGAGCAGCGCTCCCGCGGCGATGCCCGGTGCCGCGATCGGCAGGGTGACCCGCCAGAACGTCTGGAACGGTCCGGCGTACAGGTCCTGCGCCGCCTGCTCCAGCCTCGGGTCCATCGACATCACCCGCGCCTTGACGGCCGTCACGACGAAGCTGAGGCAGAACATGATGTGGGCGATCAGGATCGTCCAGAAGCCCAGCTGCGCGCCCATGTTGAGGAACAGGGTGAGCAGTGAGGCCGCCATGACGACCTCGGGCATCGCCATGGGCAGGAAGATCAGCGAGCTGACGGCGCCGCGGGCGCGGAAGCGGTAGCGGACCAGCGCGAAGGCGATCATCGCGCCGAGGGCGGTGGCGCCCAGAGTCGCCCAGAAGGCGATCTGGAGGCTGATCGACAGCGAGCCGCAGAGCCCGGAGACACCGCAGGGGTCCTTCCAGGCGTCCGTGGAGAACTGCTGCCACTCGTAGTTGAAGCGCCCCTTCGGCCGGTTGAAGGAGAACACCGTGACGATCACGTTGGGCAGCAGCAGATAGCCGAGGGTCAGCAGTCCCGCGATGACGACCAGATGGCGCTTGAGCCAGTTGACGAAGGGCATTTAGACCAGATCCTCCGTCCCGGACCTGCGGATGTAGAAGGTGACCATGAAGAGGATGGCGGCCATGAGGAGGAAGGAGAGCGCCGCCGCCGTCGGGTAGTCCAGCACGCGCAGGAACTGCGTCTGGATGACGTTGCCGATCATGCGGGTGTCGGTCGAGCCGAGGAGTTCGGCGTTGACGTAGTCGCCGGACGCGGGGATGAAGGTCAGCAGCGTGCCGGAGACCACGCCGGGCATCGACAGCGGGAAGGTGACCTTGCGGAAGGTGGTGACCGGCCTGGCGTACAGGTCGCCGGCCGCCTCGTGGAGGCGTCCGTCGATGCGCTCCAGCGAGGTGTAGAGGGGCAGGATCATGAACGGCAGGAAGTTGTACGTCAGACCGCACACCACCGCCAGCGGGGTGGCGAGCACCCGGTCGCCGGAGGTCCAGCCGAGCCAGCCGGTGACGTCCAGGACGTGCAGCGTGTCGAGGGCGCCGACCACCGGCCCGCCGTCCGCGAGGATCGTCTTCCAGGCGAGGGTGCGGATCAGGAAGCTGGTGAAGAACGGCGCGATCACCAGGACCATGATCAGGTTCCGCCAGCGGCCCGCGCGGAAGGCGATCAGGTACGCCAGCGGGTAGCCCAGCACCAGGCAGAGCACGGTCGCGGCGGCCGCGTAGGCGACCGAGCGCAGGAACTGCGGCCAGTACGCGCCGAGCGCGTCCCAGTAGGTCGCGAAGTGCCAGGTGACCTTGTAGCCCTCCTCCAGGGAGCCCGTCTGCACGGACGTGGAGGCCTGGTAGACCATCGGCAGCGCGAAGAAGACGACGAGCCAGAGCAGTCCGGGCAGCAGCAGCCAGTACGGCGTCCAGCGGCCGCGCCTGCGCGGCGGTTTCCTCCCGGGCGCGGTCGCGGCGGGAGACGGAGGCGCCTCGGTGAGCGTCGTCATCGGACCGCCGTCTCTTCCTCGAGGCCGGCGGGGCCCGTGGTCCCGGCGAGCGGGGACTGCGCCGCGTCCAGGCCGAAGGTGTGGGCGGGGCTCCAGTGCAGGACGACGTCGGCGCCGGGGACCAGACGGGCGTCGTGGTCGACGTTCTGGACGTAGACCTCGAGCCCGGGGCAGACCGCGCTGTCGACGATGTACTGGGTGGAGACGCCGATGAAGCTGGTGGCGGCTATCGTCCCGGTGACGCGGTTGCGGTTCTCCGGGATCGCGCCCGCGTCGTCGGCGTGGGTGAGGGAGATCTTCTCGGGGCGGACGCCGGCCAGCACCCGGCCGCCGGCCGTGGCCGGGGCGGAACAGCGGGCCCCGGGCAGCACGAGCTTGCCGTCGCCCGCCTTCAGCACGAGGTCGTCGCCGCTCCTGGAGTCGATCTCGGCCTCGATGAGGTTGGAGGTGCCGAGGAAGTTGGCGACGAAGGTGGTCCGCGGGTTCTCGTAGAGGTCGGCGGGCGAGCCGAGCTGCTCGACGCGGCCCGCGTTCATCACGGCGACCGTGTCGGCCATGGTCATGGCCTCCTCCTGGTCGTGCGTGACGTGCACGAAGGTGATGCCGACCTCGGTCTGGATGCGCTTGAGCTCCAGCTGCATCTGACGGCGCAGCTTGAGGTCGAGGGCGCCGAGGGGTTCGTCGAGGAGGAGCACCTTGGGGTGGTTGATCAGCGCGCGGGCCACGGCGACCCGCTGCTGCTGGCCGCCGGAGAGCTGGTGCGGTTTCTTCCGGGCCTGCTCGCCGAGCTGGACCAGTTCCAGCATCTCCTCGACCTGTTTCTTCACGGACTTGATGCCGCGCCGCCGCAGCCCGAAGGCCACGTTCTCGAAGATGTCGAGGTGCGGGAAGAGGGCGTAGGACTGGAACACCGTGTTCACCGGGCGCTTGTACGGCGGGAGCGCCGTCACGTCCTGCTCGCCGAGGTGGACGGTGCCGGAGGAGGGCTCCTCCAGGCCGGCGATCATGCGCAGGGTGGTGGTCTTGCCGCAGCCGGAGGCGCCGAGCAGGGCGAAGAAGGAGCCCTGCGGGACGGTCAGGTCGAGCGGGTGGACGGCGGTGAAGGAGCCGTAGGCCTTGCTGATGCCGGTGAGGCGGACGTCGCCGTTGCCGTGGTCTGTGGTCTTCATCGTCGTCACGCCCCAGTGAGCTTCGCGAACTGTGCCTCGTAGGCGGTCTCTTCCTCCGAGCTCAGGGAGCGGAAGGCGTGGGACTTCGCCTGCATGGCCTTGTCAGGGATGATCAGCGGGTTGTTCGCCGCGTCCTCGTCGATCTTCGCGAGCTCGTCCTTCACTCCGTCCACGGGGCAGACGTAGTTGATGTAGGCGGCGAGCTCGGCGGCCGCCTCGGGCTCGTAGTAGTAGTCGATGAGCTGCTCGGCGTTCGTCTTGTGACGCGCCTTGTTGGGGATCAGCAGGTTGTCGCTGGACGTCATGTAGCCGCTGTCGGGGACGACGAAGTCGACGTCGGGGCTGTCCGCCTTGAGCTGGACGACGTCACCGGCCCAGGCGATGCAGGCCGCGAAGTCGCCGCTGGTGATGTCGGACGTGTAGTCGTTGCCGGTGAAGCGGCGGATCTGGCCGCTGTCGACGGCCTTCTGGAGGCGGGCGATCGCCGCCTCGTAGTCGTCGTCGGTGAACTTCGCCGGGTCCTTGCCCATGTCGAGCAGGGTCATGCCCATGCTGTCGCGCATCTCGGTGAGGAAGCCGACGCGTCCCTTGAGCCTGGGGTTGTCGAGCAGGTCGGAGACCGACTTCACCTCGATGCCGTCGAGGGCCTTCTTGTTGTAGGCGATGACGGTCGAGATGCCCTGCCAGGGGTACGAGTACGCCCGTCCCGGGTCCCAGTCGGGGCTGCGGAACTGGCTCGACAGGTTGGCGTAGGCGTGCGGCAGGTTGGAGGGGTCCAGTTTCTGGACCCAGCCGAGGCGGATGAGCCGGGCGGCCAGCCAGTCGGTGACGACGATGACGTCGCGGCCGGTGTCCTGGCCCGCGGCGAGCTGCGGCTTGATCTTGCCGAAGAACTCGTTGTTGTCGTTGATGTCCTCGGTGTACTTGACCTTGACGCCGGTCCGCCGGGTGAACGCCTCGAGGGTCGGGTGGGTCTTCCCCGAGTCGTCGACGTCCATGTACTCGGTCCAGTTGGAGAAGCTGACGGTCTTCTCCTCGGCCGAGTGGTCCTCGGCGGACGTGCCGCCCTCGGTCTTGCCCGCCGCGGGGATCCCGCAGGCGCTGAGCGCCCCGAGGCCGCCCAGCGTCAGGGCGCCGCCCGCCGAGGCGCGCAGCAGCGACCGGCGGGTCATGGCCGCCCTGCCGTTGCGGAGGCCGCGCCGCACGGCGGCCGCTGGGGTCGGGCGGTCGGGCTCGTACTGCTCCATGCGCGTGGTGCCCTTTCGGGAGGTCTGGCCGTGGTCGGCGGCCGGTCGTGACTAACGGTCCCCGAAGACAGTGCGGTGCCAGGGCTTCCGGACCACCGCCGTGTTGTCGAACATAACGTGCTTGATCTGCGTGTACTCCTCGAACGAGTACGCCGACATGTCCTTGCCGAAGCCGGACGCCCGGTACCCGCCGTGGGGCATCTCGCTGATGATCGGGATGTGGTCGTTGACCCACACGCACCCGGCCTGGATCTCGCGCGTGGCCCGGTTCGCCCGGTAGACGTCCCGGCTCCAGGCGGAGGCGGCGAGGCCGTACGGCGTGTCGTTGGCCAGCCGGATCCCCTCGTCGTCGGTGTCGAACGGCAGGACGACCAGGACCGGCCCGAAGATCTCGGACTGCACGATCTCGCTGTCCTGCGGCGCGCCGGCGATCAGGGTGGGGAGGTAGTAGGCGCCGTTCTTCAGGTCCCCCTGGGGGGCCTCGCCGCCGGTCACCACGCGCGCGTAGGCACGTGCCCGGTCGACGAAGGCGGCGACCCGGTCGCGCTGGACGTGCGAGATCAGCGGCCCGAGGTCGGTGCCCGGGGCGAACGGGTCCCCGAGCCGGACGGTCTCCATCAGGGCCGCGGTCCGCTCGACGAAGGCCTCGTAGAGGGGCCGCTGCACGTACGCGCGCGTGGCGGCCGTGCAGTCCTGCCCGGTGTTGATCAGGGCGCCGGCGACGGCGCCGTTGACGGCGGCGTCCAGGTCGGCGTCGTCGAACACGACGAAGGGGGCCTTGCCGCCGAGTTCCAGGTGGAGCCGCTTGACGGTGGCGGTGGCGATCTCGGCGACCCGCCTGCCGACGGCGGTGGACCCGGTGAAGGAGATCATCGCCACGTCGGGATGCCCGACCAGGTGCTCGCCCGCCTCCTTCCCGGTGCCGGTGACGATGTTGACGACTCCGTCCGGGATCCCGGCGTCGGCGGCGGCCCGGGCGAAGAGGAGCGAGGTGAGCGGGGTGAGCTCGGCGGGCTTGAGCACCACGGTGTTGCCCGCGGCGATCGCCGGGAGGATCTTCCAGGCGGCCATCTGGAGCGGGTAGTTCCAGGGCGCGACGGAGCCGACGACGCCGATCGGCTCGCGGCGGACGTAGGAGGTGTGGTCGCCGGAGTACTCCCCCGCCGACTGTCCCTGGAGGTGCCGTGCGGCACCGGCGAAGAAGCCGGTGTTGTCGATGGTGCCGGGGACGTCGAACTCCCGGGTGAGCTTCAGCGGCTTGCCGCACTGGAGCGACTCGGCCCGCGCGAAGTCCTCCGCGCGCTCGGCGAGCACGGCGGCGAACCGGTGCAGGGCGTCCGAGCGCTCGCCGGGCGTGGCTCCCGCCCACTGCGGGAAGGCGGCACGGGCGGCCGCGACGGCCGCGTCGACGTCGTCGGCGGAGGCCAGGTCGTACGTGAGGACCTCGTCGCCGCCGGCCGGGTCGACCACCGTGTGGGTCCGGCCGGACGTGCCCCTCCCGAGACGTCCCCCGATGAACTGGGCGCCGTCCGCGAAACGTTCCTGTGCGGCGAACCGTTCGGACCGGTCCGGGACGGCGGTGCCCGGGTTCTGCATGTCGCTCTCCTCGCCTTCCCCCCGCTGCGCACGGGGTCGGGTGGCGTAGCTCCAGCCTGATTTGAGTGCCGATCCTGACAGAGCAGTCGCACTCCAACAAGTGATTCCGTTGTTGCCTTTTGGTTACGCGACGGAATCTGTCGACCAGGTGTCGAGTCACGCCGGAAAAGAGGGGACGCGGTGTCAGTGGCGCGTGCCACAGTGGCGTGCATGGAGAGGATCGATTCCCGGGAGGCCCTGCTCAGGGCGGTCCGGGCGGGGGCGCGGATCAAGTACCTGTACTTCTGGGGCCATCGCCCGCGCCCCGACGGCCGGGTCGGCGCGAGCTGCCTGAGCCAGTGGTGGCCGTCCCCCTTCACCGTGGACGGGGTGGCGTACGCGACGGCCGAGCACTGGATGATGGCGGGCAAGGCGCGCGTCTTCGGTGACGCGTCGGCGGAGCGTCAGGCGCTGGCCGCCGAGCACCCGTCCCAGGCCAAGCGGGCCGGACGCCTGGTCCGCGGCTTCGACGAGGCGACCTGGGAGCGCGAGCGGTTCCGGCTGGTCGTCGAGGGCAGCGTCCACAAGTTCGCGGCCCACCCCGAACTGCGGGCGTTCCTGCTGAACACGGGCGAGCGGGTGCTGGTGGAGGCGAGCCCGGTCGACCGGGTGTGGGGCATCGGCCTCGCCGCGGACGACGAGGCGGCGTCGGACCCGCAGCGGTGGAGAGGGCCGAACCTCCTGGGGTTCGCGCTGATGGAGGCCCGGGAGCGGCTGCGCGGCGGGTGAGGCACCCGCCGCCCCGCGCAGCGGGCTCCGCTCAGGCCACGATCACCAGCACCGCGAGGCCGATGCCGAGGAGCAGCCCCGCCACCCCGCAGATGATGCCGGCCAGGGCCTGACCGGGGTTGGAGGCTTCGCCGCGGACGGCCTTGGCCCGGCCGACCAGGCCGAAGATGATCGCGAGGACGCCCGTGACGATGGCCGCCGGCCACAGGCAGAACCCACCGGCCGCCACGATGCCGAGCACCATCGCGGAGACGCCCGTCCCGTTCTCCATCGGCCGCGTCCCGGGCCAGCCGTAGGAGCCCGGCGCACCGCCGTGACCGGCGGCGCCCGGTGCCGCGTAGCCGTAGCCGTAGCCGTAGCCACCGGGGTAGCCGTACGGGACCTGTCCCGGGCCGTCCGGCGCGATCGGCGGCGGGGGGACGGCCCCGTCCTGGGCGGTGGGGGGCGCGAAGGGGTCGGGGCCGGCGGCCAGGGTGGCGGGGTTCGGCGGCGGGAAGGACGCCAGGGCGGGCTGCGCCGGCGGCGCGAAGGGACTCGCCCAGCCCGGTGTGCCCCCGTCCGCCGCGGACGGGGGCACACCGGGCAGCGAGGTGACCGTCTGCTGGTCGTGCAGGGACCGGGGCACCGCCTGCTCCTGCGCCGGAGCCAGGCCTTCCGCCGGAGGCACGTCCCGCACCGCGGCCGGAACTTCGGCCCGGGCCCGCTCCTCCGCCACGGCCGGGGCCTCCGCCGCGGCCGGGTCCTGCGTCACAGCCGGGGCCTCCGCCGCGGCCGGAGCGTGCGCCACCACCGGGGCTTCCGCCACGGCCAAGTCCTGCGCCGCGGTCGGGACTTCGGTCCGGTCCCGGTCCCGTGCCGCGTCCCGGGGCGCCGTCCGGTCTGCGGAGGCTTCGTCCTTGTCCGAGGGCGACTGGGGTTCGTCCTCCCGTGGGGCGCCGCCCTCCTGGGGGCTCGCGTACTGCGGCCCTTCGACCCCGTCCGGGACGGAACCCGGCGCGGCCCACGGGTGACGGACGGCGTCCGCGGCCGTCGCCCGCGTCCCGGCGGTCCGCCCCGGCGCCTCCGGCGCCTCCCGCGCTTCGGGCACTTCCGGCGTCGACGCGTCGTCGGACATGCACGGCCCCCTCTGTCGTACGTTCCGCAATGCTAAGGCCCGGACTCAGGCGCGGTGGGCCGGGTCCGCCTCACCCGGGGGCCGGGCGCCGCCGGCGTCGGCGCCCGGCCGGCGCACGCCCCCTCCCGCCGGCGGCCGTCACCGGCCTCCGCCCCCGGCACCGCCCCCGCCCGCCTACCATGGCCACGACCCACCGATCAGCCGATCACGGGGAGGCCCCCTTGACCCACCGCCTGCACGCCTTCATCGCCGACCTGCCGAAGGCCGAACTGCACGTCCACCACGTCGGCTCCGCCTCCCCGCGGATCGTCTCCGAGCTGGCCGCGCGCCACCCCGACTCCAGGGTGCCCACCGACCCCGAGGCGCTCGTCGACTACTTCACCTTCACGGACTTCGCGCACTTCATCGAGGTGTACCTGTCCGTCGTGGACCTCATCCGCACCCCGGAGGACGTCCGGCTGCTCACCTACGAGGTGGCCCGCGACCTGGCCCGCCAGCAGGTCCGGTACGCCGAGCTCACGATCACCCCCTTCTCCTCCGTCCGCCGGGGCATCGACGAACGCGCCTTCATGGACGCGATCGAGGACGCCCGCAAGGCGGCCGAGGCGGAGTTCGGCACGGTCCTGCGCTGGTGCTTCGACATCCCCGGCGAGGCCGGCCTGGAATCCGCCGAGGTGACGACCCGTCTGGCCACCGACGACCGGCTGCGTCCCGAGGGCCTGGTCTCCTTCGGTCTCGGCGGACCGGAGATCGGCGTGCCGCGCCCGCAGTTCAAGCCGTACTTCGACCGGGCGATCGCCGCGGGCCTGCACTCGGTGCCGCACGCCGGTGAGACGACCGGCCCGGAGACCGTCTGGGACGCGCTCACCCACCTGCGCGCGGAACGCATCGGACACGGCACGAGCTCCGCCCGGGACGACAGGCTCCTCGCCCACCTCGCCGAGCACCGCATCGCGCTGGAGGTGTGCCCGACCTCCAACATCGCCACGCGCGCGGTCCGCACCCTCGACGAGCACCCCGTCAAGGAGTTCGTCAAGGCCGGCGTCCTGGTCACCGTCAACTCCGACGACCCGCCGATGTTCGGGACCGACCTCAACACCGAGTACGCCGTCGCGGCACGGCTCCTCGACCTGGACGAGCGGGGCGTGGCCGACCTGGCGAAGAACGCGGTGGAGGCGTCCTTCCTCGACGAACCGGCCAAGGCCCGGATCAGGTCCGAGATCGACGCCTACACGGCGGCACGGCTCGCCGACCGACCAGAATGACCCCATGCAGACCGTGACCGCCGTGGCCCACCGCGGCGACCCCTACCGTTTCCGCGAGAACACCCTCGCCTCGCTGCGCGCCGCACTCGCCCTGGGTGCGGACGCCGTCGAGACCGACGTACGCCTCACCAGGGACGGCGTGCCCGTGCTGCTCCACGACGACACGCTGAAGCGGCTGTGGGAGCGGGACCGGCCGCTGCTGTCCCTGTCGGCCGCCGAGGTGCGCGGGCTGACCGGAGGCGGGGTGCCGACGCTCCAGGAGGCGCTGGCGGCGACCGAGGGCAGCAGGATGATGGTGGACCTGCCCGGCACCCGGGACGTGCGGACGGCGCGCCGGGTCGTGGACGTCGTACGGGAGGCGGGGGCGGCGGACCGCGTGTACTACTGCGCGGACGCCACCGCCATGCTGGCCGTGCGCGCCGCCGACCCGGCGGCCGAGATCGCCCTGACGTGGACGAGCCTGGCGCCCGTGCGCCCCGCGCTGCTGGCGGCGGTGCGGCCCCGCTGGCTCAACTACCGCTTCTCCCTGGTGGACCGCGAGCTGGCCGCCCGGGTGCACCGCGACGGCTGCCTGCTGTCGGTGTGGACCCCCGACACCCGGCGCTCCATGCGCCGCCTGCTGGACGCGGGGGTCGACTCGATCACCACCAACCGCGTCGACGTCCTGTGCGCGCTGCGCGACGCCCGCTCCGTCGGCTGACGTACGGGACGTACCGGCGGACGGCCTCCCCGACCCCACCGGGGGGAGGGAAGGGATGGGGGGGAGTCCCTGACAACTCCCCGAGACGGACGCGTGGTTGCTCAGGGTCGCTCCAGGGCCGGCGGCCCTCCTCGGCGACGATCCGGGACGGCGGGAACCGTCCGAGGATGATCACGACCAGCCGTCCGACGTTCCCCGGGAGCCTTCCTCATGCGCGCTCGCCGCCGCACCGCCGTCCGCACCACCGCCCTGGCCGCCGCCCTCGTCCTCGCCCTCGGGGCGGGCCCGCTCGCCGCCCCCGCGTTCGCCTCGTCCACGCCGGCCGGCTCCGCCCCCGCCCACGTCCCCGCCGGCAGCGGCCCGGACGCCCGGGCCCTGCGCGCCGCGCTCGACGGCCTCCCGGACGAGGACGCCACCGCGGCCCTGGTGCGGGTGGGCGGCAGCGCCGGCAGCTGGCACGGCAGCGCGGGCGTGCACGACCTGGCGAGCGGACGCCCGGCCGACCCGGACGCCCGCTTCCGGGCGGGCTCGACCACGAAGGTGGTCACGGCGGCGGCCGTGCTGAAACTCGCGGCGCAGGACCGGGTCGACCTGAACCGGCCGGTGCAGCGCTACCTGCCCGGGCTGCTCGGCCCGGACTTCCAGCCGGTCACCGTACGGCAGTTGCTGAACCACACCAGCGGCATCCCGGCGGGCGACGGCCTCGGGACGACCTTCGAGGAGGTCTACGCCCACCGCTACGACACGCTCACGCCCCAGGAGGTGGTGGCGTCGGCGGCGGCGAAGGGGCCGGAGTTCCGCCCCGGCCGCGAGCAGCACTACCTGAACATCAACTACACCATCCTGGGCCTGCTGATCGAGGAGGTGACCGGGCGGACGTACGCCTCCGCCGCCACCGAACTGGTGCTGGCGCCCGCCGGCATGCGCGACACGTACTTCCCCGGCGCCGATCCGCGGATCCTCGGCCCGCACAACCGCGGCTACCAGGCCGTGGAGAAGGCCGACGGGACGACGGAGTTCGTCGACGTCACGGAGTGGAACCAGGCGGACCGGTTCGCGGCCGGGGACATGATCTCCACGACCGCGGACCTGGAGCGGCTGCTCACGTCGCTGTTCCGGGGCCGGATCGTCCCGCAGCCCCAACTGCGGGAGATGTTCACGGTTCCGGCCCGCGTCGAGGGCGCCACCTACAGCGCGGGGCTCCAGCGGTTCGCGTACGCGGGCAAGGTGTACTGGCTCAAGTCGGGCGGCCGGTACGGCTACCACACGCTGATCGCCGGGACCCGCGACCTGAGCCGCACCCTCGTCCACTCCGTCAACTCCACGGACGCCAAGGGCGAGGGCATGAACCCGGTGGCCGAGCGGATCGCCATGGCCGCCCTCAAGTAGCGGCCACCGCGACGGTGTCCGGGGTGACGAGCGCCTCCAGTCGTTTGATCTTCCGGCGCACGACGTGGAGCGGGATCACCCCGAACACCCCGAACGACATGTCGAGCACGCTCCACCAGAGGGGAATGCCCCGGATCGGACCGCAGACGAGGGCGAGCGGGACGATCCCGGCGCAGGCGATCATGCCGAACTCGACGACCCAGACGTTGCGGACGGGGTCGCGGTAGGGGCCGTAGAAGGCGACGGCGATGACGAGGTGGGCGAAGGCCAGCCAGTCGGTGCCGTAGAGGACGAAGGGGTAGTCGGCGTCGACGGCGTCCAGCCCGTCCCGCACCCGCTCGATCCAGTCCGTCAGGGCGGGCAGGTGGTCCGGCACGGACAGGGAGCGCAACAGCTCCTCGGTCCAGCGCAGTTCGTGCACCAGGGGGAAGGCCGTGGCGCCGCTGAGCACCAGGCAGACGACGAAGAAGACCAGCCAGGCACGGATGCCCTTCAGAAGGGCGGCTCTGTCGCTCATGGGGGCAGCCTACGCCGCTGATTGAACATGTTCAAAAAACTTGCCGCCTCCTTCTTCCTGCTTCCGGTATACCCGAGGGGGGTATACGCTGCTCTCGCACATACCCCCCGGTGGTATCCAGAGCAGGAGTCCGTCATGAACCCCCTCCAGAAGATCGGCGCGTTCGCCGCGGCCCTCACCGCGACCTTCGGCGCCGCGTACGGCGTCGGCGGCCTGCTCGGCCCGCTCGCCCCGGAGACGGAGCCCGCCCCGCACGCGGCCTCCCACGCGGCATCCGGCACGGCCTCCGAGGACCACGCCGCCGAGGACCCGGCGTCACCGCCGCCCGGCGACCTGGTCCCGGCCGGCCTCCAGGTCTCCCAGGACGGCTACACCCTGGACCTGGAGACCACCGCCGTCCCGGCCGGCCGGAAAGCCACCCTCCGCTTCGTCGTCCGCGACGCCGGCGGGCGTCCGGTGACCCGCTACGAGACCGCCCACGGCAAGCAACTGCACCTGATCCTCGCCTCGCGCGAGCTGACGACGTACCGCCATCTGCACCCCGCCCGGGCCGCGGACGGCACCTGGAGCACCACGGCCGACCTGCCCGCCGCCGGCGGTTACCGCGTCTTCGCGGACTTCGTCCCGGCCGGGCGGGCACAGGGGCTCACCCTCGGCTCCGACCTGACCGTCACCGGTCCCTACCGGGCGGCCCGGCCGCCCGCGCCCGCGGCCACCACCACCGTCGACGGCTACACCGTGACCCTCGCGGGTGCGCTGAGGGCCGGCGGCGAGAGCGACCTGACCTTCACCGTCCGCCGCGCCGGACGGCCGGTCACCGGCCTCCAGCCCCATCTCGGCGCCTACGGCCACCTCGTGGCCCTGCGCTCCGGCGACCTCGCCTACCTGCACGTCCACCCGCACGAGGAGGCCGAGGGCGAGGCCACCTCCGGCCCCGGGGTGTCCTTCTCGGCCACCGCGCCCAGCGCCGGAACCTACCGGCTGTTCCTGGACTTCAAGGTCGCCGGGACGGTCCGCACGGCGGCGTTCACCGTCCGGACCGGCTCCGGCGCCCCGGCCGCGCCGCCCTCCGCACACCCGTCCGGCACCGGCGGGGGACCCTCCCACGGCCACTGACGCGCGCGCCCGCCGTTCCCGTCCCGGTCCCGCGCCCGTCACCCCGGGCGCGTCACTCCAGCGGCTCCTCCGCGGGCACGTGCCGCACCCCCGGCAGGTGCCCGTCCAGCTCCCCCGGTTCGAACCGGCACATGCCGACCGCGTGCCAGAACTCGCCCGTCACATCGCCCTCGAACTTGTAGCCGCCGGACGGCGACAGCGCCGCCCAGCCGCCCGGCAGTCCGACGAGGGTGGCGCGCAGGGCGACCGGGGCGCCTTCGGACACCGTCCACAGCCGTACGGCGCCGTCCTCGGACCCACTGGCCAGCAGCGAGCCGTCGGGGCTGAAGGCGACCGCCAGCACCCGGCCGGTGTGGCCGGTCAGCACGGCCTCCTCGCGGCCGGTGCGCGGGTCCCACAGGCGCACGGTCCGGTCGTCGCCGGCGGTCGCCAGCAGGGGCCGCAGCGGATGCGCGGCGGCCGTCCACAGCTTGCCGGTGTGCCCGGTCAGCCGGTGCGCGACCGCGCCGTCCCGCCAGACCACCGCCTGCCCGTCCCAGGAGGCGCTGGCCAGCCAGGACCCGTCGGGCGCGAACGTGACGGCGTACACCCGGTCGGCGTGCCCGTCGAGGACGGCGGTGATCCGGCGGGCGGCCAGGTCCCAGATCCGCACCTTGCGGTCGTCGCAGCCGGTGGCCAGGACCGCCCCGTCGGGCCGGAAGGCGATGGAGCGGACCCGGCCGAAGTGCTCGGTGACGGTGACGACGTGGGCGCCGGTGGCCCGGTACCACAGCCGTACCGTGTCGTCGTCGTTGGCGGTGGCCACCAGGTCGCCGTCGGCGCTGAACGCCTCGGCCCAGACGTGGTCCGTCTCGACGTCCATCTCGCGCTGGTACTCGCCGGTCTCCGCGTTCCACAGGTACAGGTCGCCGTCGCTGCTCGCGGTGGCCAGCAGGGTGGCGTCGGCGGGGCTGAACACCGCCGAGACCAGGCGGTCGCTCTGTCCGGTCAGCTCCCGCAGCCGCCGCCCGGAGACGGTGTGCCACAGCCGGACGACCCCGTCGTTGCCGCCGGCCGCGAGCATCGAGCCGTCGGCGCTGAAGGAGAGCGTGCCGATCCGCCGCCCGTGGCCGCGCAGGATGCGCCGCCCCTGGCCCGTGGCCGGGTCCCAGAGCCGTACGACGCCGTCGTTGGCGCCGGTGACCAGCAGCGAGCCGGCCTCCGGGGCGGGCGCGTCGCCGTGCGGGCGGAACGTGCACACCCAGACCGAGCCGCGGTGCTCCGCCGGCTGCCGGGTGAGCGGGACGGTCACCGGGTCGGCGTCCGGCGCCACCCGCCACAGCCGGACGACGCCCTGGCTGTCCCCGGCGGCGAGCAGCGTCCCGTCGGGATCGAACAGCACCTGGTAGACCGCGCCCCGGCAGCCGCCGAGCAGCCCGGCGCCGGTCCCGGCGGCCAGGTCCCACAGCCGCACCTCGCCCTCGGTGTCGCCGCTCACCAGGAACCGGCCGCCCGGATGGAAGTCCAGCGTGTAGACGCGTCCCCGGTGACCGGTGAAGGTGTGCAGCAGCCGCCGCCCGGCCACGTCCCACACCCGGACCGTGCCGGACCTCCCCGCGCCCATGTCCCCGGTGGCGAGCAGGGCGCCGTCCGGAGCGAACCGGGCCCGGAACACCGCGCCCCGGTGTCCCGGCAGCTCCCCGAGCAGCCGTCCGCCGGCCGGGTCCCACAGGCGTACGGCGGCGGAGGCGTCGCCGGTGACCAGCACGGCGTTCCCCGGTCCGAACGCCACTGTGTAGACGGGCGCCGAGTGGCCGGGCAGCCGGTGCAGGGGCTCGCCGGTGGCCGTGTCCCACAGGGTGACCACGCCGTCGGCGTCCCCGGTCGCCAGCAGCGACCCCTCGGCGTCCAGGGCGACCGGCCAGACGCCCGCGGGATGGATCTCCAGCCGGTGCCGGCACGCGCCGGAGACGGGGTCCCACAGCCGGACCGTCCCGTCGGCGCTGCCGGTCGCCAGCACCCGCTCCCGGAACGTGACGGCGTAGACGCGGTCGGTGTGGCCCTCCAGGGTGCGCAGGGCGGTGCCGGTGACGGCGTCGCAGACCAGCACCCCGCCGTCCTCGCTGCCCACGGCGAGGAGTTCGCCGTCCGGGCTGTAGGAGATGGGTTCGGGCAGCCGGCTGGTGCGCATGTCGAAGCCGTACGGCACGCCGACCGCGGAGGGCCGGAAGCCGGCGTCGACGGCCATGCCCGGGGCGAGGGCGGCCTGCGCCAGCTCGGGGCTGCCGGACAGGTCCGGGCCGGTGGTCGCCGCGACGAGCGCCGCCCGCCGCCACCTCCCGCCCTCGACGCGGGCCCCGGTCAGGTCCGTGCGGATCAGCCGGGCCCGCCGCAGGTCGGCCCCGCGCAGGTCCGCACCGGTCAGGTCGGCGCCGTCGAGCCGGGCGCCGGTCAGCCGGGCGTCGCGCAGCACGGCCCCGGAGAGGTTGGCGCCGACCAGCCGCGCGTCGGTGAGGTCGGCGCGGGTCAGGTCGACGCCGGAGAAGTCGCGGTACGACAGGTCCTCCCCGGCGAGGGCGGCGCCCCGCAGGTCGGTGTGGGCGGGCACGCGCAGCCGGGAGAGGATCCTCACCGCGTTGGCCCGGGCGGTCTCCTCGCCGTCGGCGCCGTCCTCGCCCAGCGCGCGCTCGGCCCACTCCTGGCAGAGGCGGTGGTCGGCGAGGTCGCACAGGAACTCCACGGCGAGCCGGCTGAGCTGGCGCCGGCCCAGCAGCGCGCTGTCCCCGGCGGCCAGCCGCAGGGCGCAGGCGCGGGCGACGAGCCACTCCACCACCGAGCCGTGGATGAACCGGAACACGCCGTCGTCGCTGCGCACCAGCAGGCTCCCGGAGCCGACCGCGTGCGCGGCCTGCGGCACCGACAGCCGGCTGTCGGCGAGCCCGGTGAGGGTCTCGGCGACGTCGGTGAGCTCGTCGAGGCGCAGCGAGTCCTGGCCGCTCTCCCACAGCCTGAGGGCGAGCGCGGTGACGGCGCTCCACAGCTGGTCCGGGCCCAGCCCGGGGGCCCGGCCGGGGCCGCCGCCGGCCCGCTGCGCCTCGAAGGCCAGCCAGGCGGTGAGGACCTCCTCGTAGAGGCCGGCCGGGCTGAGGGCGCGTCCGGCGCCGGCGACGGCGCGCAGCTGGTCGTCGTCGAGGTCGGCGACGAAGCCGAGGAGCCGGGGGTTGCGGCACAGGGCGAGCAGGTCGGGGATGTTGCCGAGGAGGCGGACCCGGCGGTCGGCGGCGCGTGTGTCGCCGTCGTAGCGGTTGACCAGGTAGGCGTGGATCTGCCGCGGGGTGAACTCCTGGACGGCCAGCACCCTGCGGTGCGGGAGCAGGCCGACGCGTTCGCCGAGGGCGGTCAGCACCTGGCCCTGGGAGCGGAAGTGCTGGGTGCGGCTGCTGACGACGATCTTGGCGTTGTCGACCGCGGAGTCCAGGAGCACCTGGAGGCGTTCGGCGGCGCGGTCGTAGGTCACCTGGGTGACGAGTTCGTCGAAGCCGTCGAAGAGCAGCACGATCCGCCCCTGCTGGAGCATGTAGCGGAAGGCGCGCAGGTCGATGGTGTCGACGCCGTGGGCGGCGAGGTGGGCGGCGACCAGTCCCTCGAAGGAGTAGGCCCGGTCCAGGGCGTTCAGCTCCACCAGCAGCGGGACCAGGTGGGGCAGTTCGGCCGGGATGCGGCGGGCCAGCTCGCGCAGCGCGAAGGTCTTGCCGTGTCCGAAGTCGCCGAGCAGCAGCAGGAAGCGGCCCTGGTCGGAGTCGAGGAGACGGAGCATGGCGTCGACCAGGTCGTCGCGGTCCTCCGAGCCGAGCCGCTCCACCTCCCGGTACCGCTGCGGCAGGTACATGTCCGGGGGGTAGCGGGGGTCGGTGCGCAGCCGCTCGCTCTGGGCGGCGACGTATCCGCGCAGGTCGAGCAGGCCCTGGAACTCGGTGAAGCTGCGCACCCGCACGCCCCGGCGGCGGGCCGCGTCGCGCAGTTCGCGGGCGGGCGGCGGGCCGTCGTGGACGAGTTCGGCCTCGGTCTCGGAGTCGGCCGCGTGCACGAGGGCCACGACCCGGTCGATCTCCTCGGCGCCGGGGGTGCCGGTATGCACGGCGACGCGCTGCTGGCGGACGAAGCCCGACTGCTCCCAGGTGACGAGCAGTTGCGGCACCGGTCCGGCCACCGGCCTGATCTGGGCGCCCTCGTGCCGGGTGCGGCAGACCTCGGCGACGCGGGCCAGCAGCACCTCGGCCGGGGACTGGACGGCGCGCGGCTCGGGGTCCGCCGGGGTGTCCGGGGCCGCGGCCGGCTCGTCGGTCCGCGGCGGCCCGTCCGGGCCGGGGCCGAAGGCGCGGTGGGCCCGCCGCCACCGTGCCGGCCGCCGTTGCGGCGCCCCGGGGCCGTCCCAGACCGCGAGCCCGTCGCCGCCGACGCGCAGCAGCCGGTGCCGGCCGGGCCCGGCGGCGCCGAGCAGCGGCAGCTCGCCGGAGGCGGTGTCCAGGCCGGGGACGGCGGCGGGGCCCGCGGGGCCGTGCAGGAGCAGGTGCAGCCGGGGCGCGGTGAGACGGGCGAGGACGTCGGTGTCGCGCAGCGGCCCGCTCCCGTCGGACGCGGCGCCCCGCGCCGCTCCGGGGGGATGCCGCAGCGCCCCGATCCGCAGCCACCCCTCGTCCTCGTACGGCCGCAGCGCCTGGGCGAACCAGGCGGCCTGCTCGGGTCCGACCTGGCCGTACTGGTCGTCGAGCCGGTGGCTGTAGGCCATCGAGGAGTTCAGCCCGGCGACCACGGTGTGCAGTTCGGGCACCGGGAACAGGGTCCACGGCTGGTCGCTGTCGAAGACGGCGTCGAGGCCCTGGTAGAGCTCCTGGAAGAGCCGGGCGAAGTGCCGCCACTTGGGCCAGTACGGCGGCCGGGGAGGCATCTCGTCGGCCTCGCAGGTGCTGAAGTAGGCCCGGCAGGCGGCCTGGTTGACGTCCCGGCCGCCGGGGACGAGCGCGACCCGGTGCGGTTCGAGGCCGAGGAGCGCGCGCAGGCCGGTGAGGAAGGCGAGCGCCTGGTCGAACTCGCGGGGGCTGCCGGAGGCGGTGAGGTCTCCGGTGACGACCAGCAGGTCGGGGGCGGGGGCGCCGGCGTCGGTCAGTTCGACGAGGTCGCCCCAGATCGCCGCCTGCAGCTCGGCCGGTTCCTGTCCCCGCCCGAAGGCGGGCCCGGCCAGATGGAGCACGGTGACCGCCTCGCGCCCTCGTGTTCCCGCGGTCGCCGGCGGGTACGCCGGTGGCGCCGCGGGTCTGCGCCGTCCGGCCCAGCCGGGCCGCCCGAGCGGCCGCCCGGACGCCGGCGCGGCGGGCGGCGCCGGGGCGGGCGGGACCGCCGGGCCGTTCCCGCCCGGGTAGGCGGGCCGCAGGCTGGGGCGCGCGCGGCCGTCGAGGGCCTGGCGGACCCGGGTCAGCAACAGGTCGCGGGCGGCCGCGGGGTCGGTGACGGGGACCAGGTCGACGTAGGTGATGGTGGCGAGCAGGCCCTCCACCGGGATGTCCTCCACCCGCACGGTGATCAGCCGGCGCTCGGGGGCGTCCGGGTCGGCGCGCAGGGCCGCCTGCCACTCCATACGGCCGTAACGGGACCGCTCGTAGTTGCGCGAGAGGACGGCGATGACGGCGGCCGACTCGCTCACGCCCCGGTCCATGAAGTCGACGAAGTTGGTGCCGGGCACGAAGTCCCACGCCTGGAGGACCGTGCGGTAGCCGGCCTCCTCCAGGGTCCACGCGATCCACGACGCCCAGCGTTCGTCCGCGGGCGAGTAGCTGACGAAGAAATCCAGCGGTCCGGCGACGCCGCCGGTCATCTGACGGTCCCCCATGTATGCATGATGGATGAGCGAGCACCGATACGCACCGGTTTCACGGCCCGGATCCCGGCCGGAGGGCTCCGGTGGCGAAACTGTCGGGAAACAGGCCCCGGTCACAGTGGGGCACAGATGTGCGACCCTTCCCTCCGTGAGTGGCCTACTGCGTCTGCATGTTCTGGACCGGGTGGCGATCGGCCTCCTCGCGATCGGACTGGTGTGCTGGGGCACGGGACTGCTGCCCTCCGGGCAGGCCGCCGACGCGATGACGCGGATCGCCCCGCTGCTGGCGTTCCTCGGCACGGTGATCGTGCTGGCCGAGCTCACCAGCAGGGCGGAGGTGTTCGACGTGGTGGCCGCGCGCGTGGCCCGCGCCGGCCGGGGCAGCTACCCCCTGCTGTTCCTGCTCTGCGTGGCCTTCGCCTCGGTCACGACGATCGCCCTCAACCTGGACACCACGGCGGTCCTCCTGACCCCGGTGATGCTCGCGCTCGCCTCCCGCGTCGGCATCGCGGCCGTCCCGCTGGCGATGACGACGGTCTGGCTGGCCAACACGGCGAGCCTGCTGCTGCCGGTCTCCAACCTGACGAACCTGCTGGCGGCGGACCGGGTGGACCTCTCCCCGCTGGGCCTGGCGGGCCGCATGTGGGCACCGCAGCTGGCGGCGGTCGCGGTGACCATGGCGTGCCTGTGGGGCTTCTACTGGCGCCGTGGGAGGCGGGGCGCCGCGCAGCCGGCCGGACGGCCCGCGGACAGGCCCGGCGGCGGCCCCGGAGCGGCGCGCGCGCAGGACGTGCGGGCGGACGTGCGGGCGGGGGACGACGCACGGACGGGGGACGACGCACGGACGGGGGACGACGCGCGGGCGAGGGACGGCGCGCGGGCGAGGGACGACGCGCGGGCGAGGGACGGCGCGCGGGCGAGGGACGCCGGCCGGTACGTGCCCCCCGGTCCGCACCGGCCCGTCGACCCGGTGCTGTTCCGGGTGTGCGCCCTGGCCTGCGGCGGGTTCCTGCTGGCGATCCTGGTCGCGGACGTCGAGCTGTGGATGGCGTCCGCCACGGCCGCGGCCGTCGTCGTGACCGCCTTCGCCCTGCGCGACCGCTCCGCGCTGCGGGTGTCCCTCGTCCCCTGGCGGCTGCTCGTCATGGTCCCCGGCATGTTCCTCGTGGTCGAGACGGTCGACGCCAACGGCCTGCACGGCCTGCTGGCCTCCGCGGTCGGCCACGACGACGGCCCGGTGGGCATGTTCCGCGCGGCGGCGGTCGGCGGCGGCCTCTCGAACGTCCTGAACAACCTGCCGGTGTACCTGGCCGGCGAGGCGGCCGTCCCCGTCGGCAACCACGACCAGCTGCTCGCCCTGCTCGTCGGCACCAACGCGGGACCGGTGATCACGCCGTGGGCCTCCCTGGCGACGCTGCTGTGGTACGAGCGCTGCCACGCCCACGGGGTGCGGGTGCCGGTGGCCCGGCTGATGGGGACCGGCGCGGTGCTGGCGGTGGCGGCGGTGACGGCGTCGGTGGGGACGCTGGCGCTGACCGGATGACGAGCGGCGCGGTGACGGCCCCCGTTCCCCGCACCGGCCGGTACCGCCGCTTTCCCGCGGCCTGATCCGGACGACGGGCCCTACGCCCCGGACCCGGGCGGGACCCGTGACGCGGCGGCCCCCGGGCGCCCCGTGCCGTCCCCCGCCCCGGCTCCCGCCGCCAGTTCCAGCAGGTACGGCAGCACCTCCGGCCGTCCCGCGACGAACGACCGCTCCGTGTCCGGCCCCGTGAAACCCCCGGCGAACTCCCGCCCGTCCAGGTGCCGGACGGCCACCCCGGCCTCGCGGGCCAGCAGCGCCCCGGCCGGCAGGTCGATCGCCTCGGCGCGGTAGCCGACGAAGCCGTCGATGTCGCCGCGGGCCAGCATGGCCCAGGCCAGCAGCGGCGCCCACAGCTGGAGCAGCCGCCGGGAGCCGAGTTCCAGGGTGTGCCGCAGGGCCCGGACGGCGGGGTCGTCGCGGCGCACCGCGTGCCCCTGGGTCCAGGCCAGCACCGGCCCGGCGGGGGACGGCGGGCGGACGGCGGCGGGCGCCGTGAGCCGCCCGCCCGGCCCGTACGCGCCGCCGCCGAGCCGCGCCGACCAGGTCCGCCCGCTCACCGGTTCGTGCACCGCGCCCGTCACCGGCGCGCCGTCGACGCACAGGGCGACGCCCACGACGTAGACGGGCAGGCCGATGACCACGTTGTTGCTGCCGTCGAGGGGGTCCACCAGCCAGGTGCGGCCGCCGCCGTCGCCGCCCAGTTCCCCGGACTCCTCGGCGAGGATCCGGTCGTGCGGGAAGCTCGCGCGGATCCGGTCCACCACGATCCGCTCGGCCAGCAGGTCCAGGTCGGTGACGACGTCGCCGAGGGCGCCCTTGGGGCGGGCGGCGACCCCGTCCGGGAAGCGGGACCGCAGCAGCGCCCCGGCCTCCTCGGCGGCGGCCACCGCCGTGCGGCACTCGGAGGTGAAGCGGGCCGCGGGATCAGAGGGGCGGGTCGGGTTCGGGCTCATGGATCCTCCTGAGGGCGGCCCGGGCGATCCGGACGGTCTGGGCCGCGTCGCACGTCCTGCGGACCACTCGGCGGCCCGGGGCCCGTACCGGCCCCAGGGAGAGGTCCGCCCGGCCGGGCAGTGTCCGCCCCAGCACCAGGGTGGCGGCCGGACGGCCGTCCGGCACCACGGTGGTGTGGAACTCGCCCGCCGGGAGGTCGTAGGTCTGGCCGCGCGCGCTGGTCTGCTCGGCGCCCGGCAGACAGCGCACCAGCCGCTCGGTGGGCCGCAGTTCGTCCACGCCCGAGGGATCGCTGCGCACCTCGAACACCCGGTGGGTGGGGTGCCCGGCGTCCTCGTGGACGCCCATGCGCCGGTTGCCCAGGCGCCCGTACAGCACGGTGCTGGTCAGGTCCCAGCTGTGGGAGTGCACCTGATGTCCCGTCAGGACGGGGTCGGCCGGCCCGAAGAGGTGCACGCACACGCCCTCCGCGCCGTCCCGCAGGACGGGCAGGCAGACGAACCCCAGGGGATGCCGCACCGCGCGCAGCGCCCGGCGTCCCGTGACGACCTGCTCCAGCTCCGATGCGGCCTGCCGCATCACCTCGCCGGCGGCCCCCCGCCGGGCGGCCCGCTCCAGGGCCGGGTAGTCCATCGCTTCCCCCCTCGGCCGGACACGGCTACCTGCGGTAGGGATCCTCCGCCCGCAGCGCCTTGTCGATGATGTCGCCGACGTCCCGGTCGGTGTAGCTCGTCGGCACGGGCAGTGAGAGCCGGTCGAGGAGGCGTCGGACCTCGTCGACGGTCGGCTCGTCGCTCAGCGGCACGGCCTCCCGCAGATCGAGCTTCACCGCCTGCTCGCGGCTCTGGTGCAACTCGGTGACGTAGTAGTCGTACAGCGGCCGGCCCCGCTCCACGCAGAGGCTGACGCGGCGCGGGTCGTCCTGGGTGATGATCAGGCGGCTGTCGGAGAGGTCGAAGCGCAGGGTCGGCGCCACCGGCGACAGGTGCACGTCGATCTCCAGCGTGTCCAGCCGCTGCCGGTGCCAGGCGGCGGCCACCACGGTGGCGTAGGACTCCTTGCGGGTGCGTTCGGTGGTCCACTCCGTGAACGCGCCGCCCTCCTGCCGGTGTCCGAAGGTGCGCCGGAAGCGGGCGTACGCGGCGCAGACCCGGTCGTCGGCCGGATTGACGATGTCGATCTTCATGCTGAGGGAGCGCCGCTGCCGCCGGGCCTCCCGCACGCACTCCGGCAGGGTGACGGCCCGCAGGTAGGTGCCGGTGCCGCCCTTGAACACCCAGCGGGAGGTGGTGCGCCGGGCCTGCTCGTGGGCGAGGGCCACCTCCGGTCCGGCCAGCGTGCGCACCATGGCCAGGTCCTCGATCGCCCGGCCGGTGCCCTCGGTCGCGTGGCGGATGTCGGCCAGCCGCCGCCGGCGCTCCGTCAGCGAGCCGTACACCAGCGCGGCGAGGACCAGCAGGATCGAACCGGTGACGATGTTGTCGTCGAAGTCCTTGTCCAGGATGTCCATCAGTCCGACGACCAGCGCGACCCCGATGGCGACGACGCCGTCCGCGTTCCTGACCGCCCAGGCGATCGTGTCCTCCAGGCGGCGCCCGGACGGCTGTTGCGGTGCGGTGCGCGTCACTCCACCCTCCCCCCGACGGCGGCTTCCAGGGTAGGAGCAGCGACCGGCCTTCGGCTACGGGGCGCGTCCCGGCCTCAGCGGCGCGTATCCGACGGTGAGGGGGCGGGGGGCGCCTCGGTCGGCGCGGCCGGGGGCGCACTCGGCGTCGAGGACGGCGTGTCCGCCGCCGGAGCCCGGTCCGGGGCGGTGGTGGCGGTGGGGATCGCCGCGGTGCCGGTGGGGCTGTCGGTGGCCGGGGACCGGGTCCCCTCGGCAGGGCCCGGGGTGACCGGGGCCGGGGACGCCGGCGGGGTGGGCGTGGCGCCGGCCGGCGCCGGCGGGGCGAGGGGGACCGCCGGGGAGGCGGGCGGCCCGGGCGCCGTCGGGCGGGCCGGCAGCAGGGCGAAGGCGGCGACGGCGACCGCGCAGGCCACGCCGGCGCCGGCGGCGGTGCGCAGGGCCCGGCGGCGGACCGCGCGGCGGCGGATCTCCTCGAACCGGCCGGGAGGCGGTCCGAGACCGCCGGCCGGGGGCCGCAGGAGGACCGTGAGGGGGTCGTCGGCGTCGCGGTCGGGGCCTTCGTCGAAGCCGTCGAAGTCGTCGGAGTCGTCAACGGGTGTGATCAAGGCTTCTCCCCAGATGGGCACGGAGCAGTTCGCGGGCCGCGTGCAGGTCGGCCTTGACGGTCCCTTCCTTGCGCCCGGTCAGCACGGACACCTCCCGGATCGGCATGTCAGCGTAGTAGTGCAGCAGGATCGGCACCCGCAGCCGTTCCGGCAGCGACTGCACGAGCAGACGGACCGAGGGGTCGGCGGTCTCGGCGGGCGGGGTGACGGCGGCCTCGGCGGTGGCCCGGCGCACGGCGTTGCGTTCGCGCTCCAGCTTGCGCCAGTGGTCGCGGACCAGGTTGGCGGCGGTGACGTAGAGGAAGCCCTGGGGTTCGGCCACGGCCGTCCAGCGGGCCCACAGCCGGGTGAACGCCTCGGAGGCGATCTCGTGCGCCGTGCCGTCGTCGTCGACCAGGCGGCGGCACCAGCCGGCGAGACGCGGGTAGAGGGCGGCGAACAGTTCGGCCGCCGCCCGCTCGCGGGATCGTTTCACCGTGCTCCCGGGGAGTTCGCCGCCGGCACCGACGCGGCGAACACGATCACGTTGTCGCGGTAGGCGTCCCCGCTGCGGGGCCCTCCGCACGTGATGAGCCGCATCTCCGGCCGGTCCACGTTCCCGTAGACGGCCTCCGTCGGGAAGTCGGCCTTGGCGACGGTGCGGACGCCGGTGACGGCGAAGGCCGCCGCCGTGCCGTTCTCCAGGCGCGCGACGATCCGGTCGCCCCGGCGCAGCCGGCCGAGGCGGCGGAAGACGCCGTCCCCGTACCGGCCCACCGTGACGTGCCCGAGGATCACGGACGGGCCGGTCCGCCCCGGCACCGGCGAGTACCGGTACCAGCCGGCCCGGTCGTCCGCGGTGATCGGCGGGACCTCCACGCTGCCGTCCCGGGCGAGCCCGAGCCGCATGACGGGGGTGTCGACGCCGATGGCCGGGATCTCCAGCCGGACGGGGACGGAGCTCCCCGTACCGGCGGCCGGTCCGCCGTCGGCGGGCGCCGGGCTCCCGGGGACCGTGGCGGCCGGTGCGGTGGACCGTGCCGGGACCGGCGCGGCCGCGTCCCGCCCGGCCGGTCGGCCGCCGCCGCAGCCCGCGAGCGGAGCCGTCAGGGCCGCGGCGACCAGGGCGCGCCTGGAGAGCGGGCTCATGCGCCGGTCGCCCTCCGGCGCCGCACGACGTAGACCCCGGCGCCGCCCGCCGCGAACACCGCGGCGGCGGCGCCCCCGGCGACCAGCCCGCCGGAGTTCCGCCCCGGCTCCGCGACCGCGCCGGTGTCGGCCGCCCCCCTCGGGACGGCGCTCACCTGGTCCGGGACGGACCCCGGCGCCTCGGTGGGCGCCGGGACCGGTGCGGGGGTGGCGTCCGTGGCCGGCGCCTCGGTGGGCGCCGGAGCCGGTGCGGTGGTCGCGTCCGTGGCCGGTGCGGTGCTCTCGGCCGGGACGGGCGTGGGAGCCGTTCCGTCGGCGGACGCGGGCGCCGCGCCCAGCATCACGGCGGCGCCGGCGACGGCCAGGATGCCGGGGCCCGTTCGGGGTAGAAACCGCATGAGTCGCATCAACCGCTCTCCTTCGTCTCTCCTCCGTCGCGGGTGCGTGACGGATCGAGCGGAGAGACGAGGCGGAGCGGGGGCGGGTTGTAAAGGGAAGGCAAAGGGTGCGACCGGGGTCACGGCCGGCCCGCGCGGGCGCCGCCGTCCCGCGGTGGCGCCGGAGGGGAGCCGTCGTGCCGCCGTACCGTCTCGAGAACCGGCTGGTCATCGGCCTGGCCTCCAGTGCCCTGTTCGACCTGGCGGAGTCCGACGCGGTCTTCCGGAGGGAGGGCGAGGAGAGTTACCGCGTCCACCAGCGCGAGCACCTGGACGACACGCTGCGCCCCGGGGTCGCCTTCCCCTTCATCCGCCGCGTCCTGTCCCTGAACGACCTGGCCCCCGAGGGCGACCCGCTGGTCGAGGTGATCATCCTCTCGCGCAACGACCCCGACACGGGGCTGCGGGTCATGCGGTCCGTCACGGCGCACGGACTGCCCATCAGCCGCGCCGTCTTCATGCAGGGCCGGGCGCCGTACCGGTTCATGCGCGCCCTGCGCATGTCCCTGTTCCTGTCGGCGGACGAGAACGACGTCCGGGAGGCCGTCGCCTCGGGGCTGCCGGCGGGCCGGGTGCTCGGTTCCGCCGTGGCCGACGACCCCGACGACCGGGAGCTGCGGATCGCCTTCGACTTCGACGGCGTCCTCGCCGGTGACGAGTCGGAGCGGGTGTTCCAGCGGGACGGCCTGGAGAGCTTCCGCGCCCACGAGGCCCTGAACGTCGCCACGCCCCACGACGCGGGCCCGCTGCGGGACTTCCTGGGCGAGATCAACACCCTGCAGCGCCGGGAGCGGGAACGGCGCGGCCAGGACGCGGACTACGCGATCCGCGTGCGCGTCTCCATCGTCACGGCCCGCAACGCGCCCGCGCACGAGCGGGCCGTGCGGAGCCTGAACAACTGGGGCGTGACCGTCGACGACGCCTTCTTCCTCGGCGGTGTCGACAAGAGCACGGTCATGGACGTGCTGAAGCCGCACATCTTCTTCGACGACCAGGAGAGCCACCTCGAGGGCACCTCGCGGACGACGCCGAGCGTCCACATCCCGTTCGGGGTCGTCAACGAGGAGGCGCCCGGCGGTCCGTAGCCGACGGGCGCGGACGGTCCGCGGTCACGGCCCCGGAGCGGCCCGTGCCTCCCCGCGCCGACGGGCGCGGGGAGGCACGGGGTCCGCCGGGCGGAGCCGTCACGCGTCCAGGGACGTCATCACGTGCTTGATCCGGGTGTAGTCGTCGAAGCCGTACGCCGACAGGTCCTTGCCGTAGCCGGACTTCTTGAAGCCGCCGTGCGGCATCTCGGCGACCAGCGGGATGTGGGTGTTGATCCACACGCAGCCGAAGTCGAGCTTCTTGGACATGCGCATCGCGCGGCCGTGGTCCTTGGTCCACACCGAGGAGGCGAGGGCGTACTCGACGCCGTTGGCCCACTCCACCGCCTGCGCCTCGTCGGAGAAGGACTGCACGGTGATGACCGGGCCGAAGACCTCCTTCTGGATGATCTCGTCGTCCTGCTTCAGGCCGGAGACGACGGTCGGGGCGTAGAAGTAGCCCTTGTCGCCGACCTGGTGGCCGCCCGCCTCGACCTTGGCGTGGGCGGGGAGGCGTTCGATGAAGCCGGAGACCTGCTTCAGCTGGTTGGGGTTGTTCAGCGGGCCGTACAGCACGTCCTCGTCGTCCGGCTGCCCGGTCTTCGTCTCGGACGCGGCCTTGGCGAGCGCCGCGACGAACTCGTCGTGGATCGACTCCTGCACGAGGACGCGGGTGGCGGCCGTGCAGTCCTGGCCGGCGTTGAAGAAGCCGGCGACCGAGATGTCCTCGACGGCCTTGGCGATGTCGGTGTCCTCGAAGACGACGACCGGGGCCTTGCCGCCCAGCTCCAGGTGGACGCGCTTGAGGTCCCTGGACGCGGACTCCGCGACGGACATGCCGGCGCGCACGGAACCGGTGATGGACGCCATGGCGGGGGTCGGGTGCTCGACCATCAGGCGGCCGGTGTCGCGGTCGCCGGTGACGACGTTGAAGACGCCCTTGGGGAGGATGGAGCCGACGATGTCGGCGATCAGGACCGTGGAGGCCGGGGTGGTGTCCGACGGCTTCAGCACGACCGTGTTGCCCGCGGCGATCGCCGGGGCGAACTTCCACACGGCCATCATCATCGGGTAGTTCCACGGCGCGACCTGCGCGCAGACGCCGACCGGCTCACGGCGGACGATCGACGTCATCCCGTCCATGTACTCGCCGGCCGACCGGCCTTCCAGCATCCGCGCCGCGCCCGCGAAGAAGCGGATCTGGTCGACCATCGGCGGGATCTCCTCGGAGCGGGTCAGCCCGACCGGCTTGCCGGTGTTCTCCACCTCGGCCGCGATGAGTTCCTCGGCGCGCTCCTCGAAGGCGTCCGCGATCTTCAGCAGGGCCTTCTGGCGCTCGGCGGGGGTCGTGTCCCGCCAGCCCGGGAAGGCCGCCGCGGCGGCGGCCATCGCGGCGTCCACGTCCGCCTGCCCGGACAGCGGCGCGGTCGCGTACGCCTCGCCCGTCGCGGGGTTCACCACCTCGGTGGTCCGTCCGTCGGCGGCGTCCCGGAACTCACCGTCGATGTAGTTGCGCAGACGACGCAGCTCGGTGCTCACTGCCGGCCCTCCAAGTTCGGGTGTCCCAATCACTGAGACACCCACACTAATCGCTATCCCGACGTTTTCAACACCCCTGATCCCACCAGGGCTGCGAAATCCGCACGTCTCAGTCGCGTAAACAACGAATTTCATCGCCTCAGCCTTGCGGAACTGTCGAGACGTCGTGCAGAGTGAGCTCGTGGCCAGTCGAAGCGCAGAGCACCGGGACTCCCGCGAGTCCAAGAACGGCACCCCTCACCTGGATGCCGTGAGCCTCGCCATCATCGAGCAGCTCCAGGAGGACGGCCGCCGGCCGTACGCCGCGATCGGCAAGGCCGTCGGCCTGTCCGAGGCGGCCGTGCGCCAGCGCGTCCAGAAGCTGCTCGACCAGGGCGTGATGCAGATCGTCGCCGTCACGGACCCGCTCACCGTGGGCTTCCGCCGGCAGGCGATGGTCGGCATCCACGCCGAGGGCGACGTCGAGGCCATCGCCGACGCGCTGACCGACATGGCGGAGGTCGAGTACGTGGTGATGACCGCGGGCTCGTTCGACATCCTCGCCGAGATCGTCTGCGAGGACGACGACCACCTGTTGGGCGTCATCAACACACGCATCCGTGCCCTGCCCGGCGTGCGCTCCACCGAGAGCTTCGTCTACCTGAAGCTGAAGAAGCAGACCTACATGTGGGGAACCCGATAACCGTGAGGACCCGATAAACGTGAGCACCAAGGACCTCAGCCGCACCGCGTACGACCACCTGTGGATGCACTTCACCCGCATGTCCTCGTACGAGAACTCCCCGGTCCCCACCATCGTCCGGGGCGAGGGCACGTACATCTACGACGACAAGGGCAAGCGCTACCTCGACGGTCTCGCCGGCCTGTTCGTGGTCCAGGCCGGTCACGGTCGCACGGAACTCGCGGAGACCGCGTTCAAGCAGGCCCAGGAACTGGCGTTCTTCCCGGTCTGGTCCTACGCCCACCCCAAGGCCGTCGAGCTGGCCGAGCGCCTGGCCGACTACGCCCCGGGCGACCTGAACAAGGTCTTCTTCACCACCGGCGGCGGTGAGGCGGTCGAGACCGCCTGGAAGCTCGCCAAGCAGTACTTCAAGCTGACCGGCAAGCCCACCAAGCACAAGGTCATATCCCGCGCGGTCGCCTACCACGGCACCCCGCAGGGCGCCCTGTCCATCACCGGCCTGCCGGCCCTGAAGGCCCCCTTCGAGCCGCTGGTGCCGGGCGCGCACAAGGTCCCGAACACCAACATCTACCGCGCCCCGATCTTCGGCGACGACCCCGAGGCCTTCGGCCGCTGGGCCGCCGACCAGATCGAGCAGCAGATCCTCTTCGAGGGCCCGGACACCGTCGCGGCGGTCTTCCTGGAGCCCGTGCAGAACGCCGGCGGCTGCTTCCCGCCCCCGCCCGGCTACTTCCAGCGGGTGCGCGAGATCTGCGACCGGTACGACGTGCTGCTCGTGTCGGACGAGGTCATCTGCGCCTTCGGCCGTCTGGGCACGATGTTCGCCTGCGACAAGTTCGGCTACGTCCCGGACATGATCACCTGCGCCAAGGGCATGACCTCGGGCTACTCCCCGATCGGCGCGTGCATCGTCTCCGACCGGATCGCCGAGCCGTTCTACAAGGGCGACAACACCTTCCTGCACGGCTACACCTTCGGCGGCCACCCGGTCTCCGCGGCCGTGGGCCTGGCCAACCTCGACCTGTTCGAGCGCGAGAACCTCACCCAGCACGTCCTGGACAACGAGGGCGCCTTCCTCTCCACCCTCCAGAAGCTGCACGACCTGCCGATCGTCGGCGACGTCCGCGGCAACGGCTTCTTCTACGGCATCGAGCTGGTCAAGGACAAGGCGACCAAGGAGTCCTTCGACGCCGACGAGACCGAGCGCGTCCTGTACGGCTTCCTGTCCAAGGCCCTCTTCGAGAACGGCCTGTACTGCCGTGCCGACGACCGCGGCGACCCGGTCGTCCAGCTCGCCCCGCCGCTGATCTCCGACCAGGGGACGTTCGACGAGATCGAGCAGATCCTGCGCGCGACGCTGACGGAGGCGTGGACGAAGCTCTGACCGTCAGCCTGATCAGACGATCAACACCGGCCCCGGTGCCGTCCGTTCGAGTGAGAAACGGCGGCCCGGGGCCGTGTGCTGTCCGGATGCCCGGCATGAGCTGCCTAGCGTGCCAGTGACCGACCGGCCCTGCCTTCGTTCCCCCGGACGGGGGAACGGCATCGGGAACTACGGATCTGAACCGAGGTGTACGCCCATGGAGGCCCCGCCGGACAACGACGTGCTGTGGGCACGGTCCCTGCACTTCACGCACCGCGACGGCTCCCCCGCGCTCGGCGGTGTCTCGCTCGGGGTGCGGGAGGGCGAGATCCTCGCCGTCACCGGCCCGCGCGGCAGCGGCAAGACGACCCTGCTGCACTGCCTGTCCGGCCTCGTGCCCGTCCAGCGCGGCGAGGTCTGGTTCAACAGCGTCCCCGTGCACACGATGGGCCCGATGGCGCGCGAGCGGCTGCGCCGCGACCGCTTCGGCTGGATCGACCCGGCCCCGGTCCTCGTCCCCGAGCTCAACGTCTGGGAGAACGCGGCCCTGCCCCTGATGCTGCGCGGCACCGGCCGCCGCCGCGCCAAGGCCGCCGCGCTGGAGTGGCTGGAGCGTCTCGACGTGGGCGAGCGGTCGCGCTGCCGGCCGCACGAGCTGACCCAGTCGGAGCGCCAGCGCGTGTGCATCACCCGCGCCCTGGCCCCGGCCCCCTCGGTCCTCTTCGCCGACGAGCCGACCGCGCCCCTGCACCGCGCGGACCGCGCCCACGTCCTGCGCACCCTCACCACGGCGGCCCGCTCCCACGGCATCACGGTCGTCCTGGCCACCCACGACCCGGAGACCGCGGCCCTCGCCGACCGCTCGGTGCCCCTCCTCGACGGACGCCGGGTGAAGACGGTCCACCTGCCGCCGGTCAGGGAGAACGAGACGGAAGGCCGGGCGGCGTGCTCGCTCTCCGCCTGACCCGCAGCGCCCACCCCGCCGTCCACCTGCGCCGCCTGCTGGTGACGACGGCCTCGGCGGGCACCGGCTTCCTCCTGCTGTGCACCCTCGGCCACGCCCTGACCCACCCCGGCACGCCGGCCGCCTCCGCGCTGCGCCTGGCCTGGTGCACGGTCCCCCTCGCGACGACGGTCCACTTCGCCCTCGCGGTCGCCCGCACCGACCCCGGCACCCGCCCGCGCCCCGGCCTGGCGGCGATCGGCCTGGGTCCCGCCCGGCTGATGGCCGTCTCGGCCACCACCACGGCCCTCTCCACGGCCCTCGGCTCCCTGCTGGCCCTCCTGGTCTTCCTGCACCTGCGCGGCGACCTCACGGGCATGCCCTTCGACGGAGCGGCCGCGGGCCTCCTGGCCGCGGACGTCCCCCTCCCCCTGCCGGCCGCCCTGACCCTGCTGGCGTGGGTCCCGGTGACGGCGTCGGTGGCGGTGGCCCTGTCGCTGCGCCCCCGGGAGACCCGGCCGGCGGCACGGTCCCAGGGCACCGGACGCTCCCTGCGCCGGTTCGACGTCCGGGGACGGGGGGCACGCGAGACGTTCGGGACGTACGGCCGCTTCGGGGCGTGGACGAGGGCCCGTCAGGACGCGGACGGCGGCGCGCCGGCCCGTCGGACCGTGAACGGCGGCGTGACCTCCCGTCACCCCGCGGGCGACGAGGCCGCCGGGGCGGCGCAGGGCGGCGCGGACCGCACCGCGCCGACGCCGGACGGCGCGGACGGCACGCCGGAGGCCGGCGGACGGACGCCGGACCCCACTCCCCCCGACCCCACCGCGCTCCCCTGGGGCGCGGCGTTCCTCGCCGCCGGCCTCGCCGTGGAGGCCTACGCGGCCCACACCCCCGGTGACACGCACGTCACCCTCCCCGGCGGCCCGACCGGCCCCGCCGCGGTCCTCGTCGGCTGGGCGTTCACCGCGCTCGGTCTCGCCCTCGCCGGGCCCGGCCTCACCCACCTGTGCGGCCGCCTGCTGCAGGCGGCCCGCCCCGGCGCCCTCCGTCTGCTGGCGGGCCGCGGCCTGATGCAGGAGGCGTCCCGCATCGGCCGTCCCCTGGGCGTCCTGTGCGCGGTGGCCTCCGGCGCGTACAGCACGGCCGTCCTGTACGACCCGGCCGACCCGGCCCTCGGCCCGCTCACCACCCTCGGCGCCCTGCTCGTCACCGGCTGCACCCTCGCCACGCTCCTCACCGCGGCCGTGGAGGCACGCCAGGCCCGCGCCGACACCACCGCCGCCCTGCTCCGCCTCGGCGCGCCGAACACGACGCTGCGCACCGCGGCAGCGCTCCGCGCCGCCGCCCTGGCGGCCCTCTTCCTCCCGCTCACCCTGCTCGTGGCCGTGCTGGCGGCCCTCCCCCTGGCCGGCTGACCCCGTACGGGAACCGGCACCGGGACCGGGGCGGCGCCCCGCGGGAGAACTCGTGTGAAGAGAATCCGCGAGCGCCGATGAGTTCCGCCCGGTCCCCGGGTCCACCCCACCGAACACCACGCACAAGCGGCGCGGACCCGCCGCACGCACCCCAGGGAGAGACCCATGACCGCCCCCGCCCACCAGCAGATGATCTTCGTCAACCTGCCCGTGAACGACCTCGACGCCTCGAAGAAGTTCTTCACGGAGCTGGGCTACTCGATCGACCCCCGGTTCAGCGACGAGAACGCGGCCTCCGTGGTGATCAGCGACACCATCGTCGCGATGCTGCTCACCAAGCCGTTCTACTCGACCTTCACCAAGAAGGAGATCGCGGACTCCACGAGGACCAGCGAGGTCCTGATCGCGCTGAGCGCGCCGAGCCGCGAGCAGGTCGACGCACTCGTCGACCGCGCCCTGGCCTCGGGCGGCACGCCCAGCGGCGAGACCCAGGACCACGGCTTCATGTACGGCCGGGCCTTCGACGACCTCGACGGCCACACCTGGGAGGTCATCTGGATGGACCCCTCGGCGATCGAGGGCTGATCCGCGGCGGACCGGGCGGTGGCGGGCACGGGCGGGGCAACCGGCTTCGTCCGCCCGGCCGTTCGGCGCGCGGGTGAAGCCGACGGCGGGAAGTGTCCACACGTTGACAGTTCTTATGGAACGCTTATAGACCTGTGAGACTCCCGGGGATGCCGTCGCCTCCGCTTCGGGGGCGTCACCTCCCCTGCCACCCCCCGCAGTTGCGCATCACGTAAAGGACAAACGTGTCCCCATCCCGTCGTACCGCCGCTCGTTCGGTGCGCCTGCTCGGTGTCGCCGCCGCCTCGGCCGCCCTCGTTCTCGGCGCCTCCGACCCGGCACTGGCCACCGACATCCGCACGTTCTCGGCCGAGGCCGCCTGTGACGGCGCGAAGGGCGTCATCACCGTCACCGACAAGGACAAGACGGCGACCCCGGCCGTCGTGACGGTCTTCCTCCAGAACAACAACGCCGATCTGAGGCAGGTCGGCGTGGCCACCACGGTCACCGGCTCCGCCAGGGGCGTCACCATATCCTTCGCCGAGGACTGGGAGCCGGGCGCCGAGTACCGGATCCACGTCAAGGCCGGTGACGACGTCAACGCCGACATCGCACCGAACCTGACCACCCCGTCCAAGGCGTGCACGGCCGAGGACGCCGACGACGAGCCCACCGCTCCGAGCAGCCCGTCGCCGTCCCCGTCGGACTCCGCCTCCGCCCCGGCCGGGACCGGGTCCGCGACGCCGGCCCCGTCGGCCTCGTCGCCCGCGTCCCCCTCGTCGCCCGCGTCGCCCGCGTCGCCCTCGGGGAGTGACAGCACCGCACCCGCGGACCCCGCCGCGAGCAACGCCCCCTCGCCCGCGGTCGGCGAGTCCAACCTCGCCGAGACCGGCGCCGGCTCCCGCACCGGCCTGATCGTCGGCATCGCGGCCGTGCTGGTCGTCGTGGGCGGCGGCGCGGTGTTCCTCGGCATGCGCCGCCGGGGCACGTCCGACCGCTGACCCCCACGGCCCGTTCCCCCGACGGGGGACGGGCCGCCGGTGTCCCGGCCGGACGTCGTCCTCTCCCGCCGGAACCCCGGCGGTCCCCGCTCCCGAGGACCTCCCGCGCGAGCTGTCGCGGCGACGGTCCCGGGGCGGCCCGGTCAGTCGAGCACGACGACCTCGGCCGGGTCGAACGCGACCCCGACCGTGTCCCCGACCTCCGGCGCCAGCCGCAGCGCACAGGCGGCCTCCAGGCGCGGCGCGTCCTCCGGCTGGAGCCGGACGGCGACGTGGGTGCCCCGGAAGGTGCGGGCGGCGACCGTGCAGCGCAAGCCCTCGTCCGCGCCGACCAGCCGCACCCCGGCCGGGCGGACCAGCAGCGTGCGGGGGCCCTGCGCGGAGCCGGCCGGCACCGGCACCTTGCCCCACGGGGTGTCCGCGGCCTCCTCGGCGACGCTCGCCTCCACCACGTTGTCGAAGCCGAGGAAGCGGGCCACGAAGGCGTCCGCCGGCCGCTGCCAGACCTCGAGCGGCGTACCGGACTGGGCGATCCGTCCGTCCCGCATCACCACCACCCGGTCGGCCAGCGCGAACGCCTCGCCCTGGTCGTGGGTGACCGCGAGCACGGTGGTGCCCAACCGGCCGAACAGCTCCCGCAGTTCGACCACCAGTCGCTCGCGCAGCGACCGGTCGAGCTGGCCGAGCGGTTCGTCCAGCATCAGCAGCCGGGGCCGGGGCGCGAGCGCACGCGCCAGCGCGACCCGCTGCTGCTCACCGCCCGAGAGCGCGGCGACGGCCCGGCGGGCGGCGCCCGGCAGCCCGACCAGGTCCAGCAACTCCTGCACGCGCTCGGCCTGTTGGCGCTTGGGCGTGCCGTGCATGCGTAGCCCGAAGGCCACGTTGCCGCCCACGTCCCGCTGCGGGAAGAGCTGGTGGTCCTGGAACATCAGCCCGAGCGCCCGCCGGTGCGCGGCCACCCCGGCCTGGTCGCGCCCGTCGAGCAGGACCCGCCCGGCGTCGAGGGGCTGCAGCCCGGCCACCGCCCGCAGCAGCGTCGACTTGCCGCTGCCGCTCGGCCCGAGCACGCACACCACCTCGTGCTCGGCGACGGCGAGGTCGACGGCGTCCAGCACGGCCCGTCCGCCGAACCGCACGGTCGCGCCCTCGAGCCGCAACAGCATCAGAACTCCCCCGTCCGGTCGATGGGGGTGCCCCCGGTCGAGCCTGTTCGAGACTGGGGGAGCAGCCGCTCCAGCACCAGCAGGGCCACCGCGCACACCAGCATCAGAATCGTCGACAGGGCCATCGCCTGCCCGTAGTTGAGCTCACCGGCCCGCCCGAGCAGCCGCGCCACCGCGACCGGCAGCGTGGGGTTGTCGGGCCGGGCGATGAACACCGTCGCCCCGAACTCCCCGAGCGACACCGCGAAGGCGAACCCGGCCGCGACGAGCAGCGCCCGCCGCACCATCGGCAGGTCCACCTCCCGCCACACCCGCCAGGGCGACGCCCCGAGCACGGCCGCCGCCTCCCGCAGCCGTCCGTCCACCGCCCGCAGCACGGGCAGCATGGTCCGCACGACGAAGGGGACGCCGACCAGCGCCTGGGCGAGCGGCACCAGGATCCAGGTGCCGCGCAGGTCCAGCGGGGGCTCGTCGAGCGCGATCAGGAAGCCGAAGCCGACGGTCACCGCGGAGACGCCCAGCGGCAGCATCAGCAGCGCGTCGAAGCCCCGGACGAGACGTCCGGCGTCCCGCCGGGTGAGGGCCGCCGCGGCCAGCCCGCCGATCAGCAGCGCGAGGGCGGTCGCGGCGGCGGCGTACTCCAGCGAGTTGCCGATCGCCTCGATCGGCGGCACCAGGAAGACGTTGCCCTCCTCGCTGGTCAGCGCCCGGTAGTAGGCGAGGTCCGGCGCGTCCAGCGACCGCTGCACCAGCACGGCCGGCGGCAGCACCAGCAGCAGGGCGATGCTCGCCAGCACCCCGCCGAGCAGCGCCCACTGCCCCGCCCCGCGCGGCCGCCGCGCGGTCAGCTTCGCGTCCACCAGCCGCAGCGCGGTCTCCCGCCGCCGCACCGTCCAGGCGTGCACGGCGAGGATCGCGCCCACGGCCGCGAACTGGACGATCGTCAGGACGGCCGCCGTGGACAGGTCGAAGATCTCGGAGGTCTGCCGGTAGATCTCCACCTCGAGCGTGGAGAAGGCGGGGCCGCCGAGGATCTGGACCACGCCGAAGGAGGTGAAGGTGAAGAGGAAGACCATCAGCGCGGCGGCGGCCACGGCGGGCCCGAGCGCGGGGAGGGTGACCGTGCGCCAGGCCCGCGCCCGGGAGGCGCCGAGCATGCGCGCGGCCTCCTCCTGCCGGGGGTCGAGCTGCGACCACAGCCCGCCCACCGTGCGCACGACGACCGCGTAGTTGAAGAAGACGTGCGCGAGCAGGATCGCCCACACGGTGGTGTCCAGCCGTACGCCCCACAGGTCGTCGAGGAGTCCGCCGCGCCCGACGAGCGCGAGGAACGCCGTGCCGACGACGACCGTCGGCAGCACGAACGGGACGGTGACGACGGCCCGCAGCACCTGCTTGCCCGGGAAGTCCAGGCGCGCGAAGACGTACGCGCCCGGCAGCGCCAGCAGCAGGGTGAGCGCGGTGGAGGCGAGCGCCTGCCAGGTGGTGAACCACAGGACGTGCCGGATGCCGGCCTGCCCGAGCACGTCGAGGAGGCGGCCGAACCGCCACTGCCCGTCGACGTGGAGTCCGCGCGAGACGATCGCGGCGACGGGGTAGGCGAAGAAGATCCCGAAGAACGCGACGGGCAGGGCCATGAGCCCGAGCCGCGCCGCGTTCCCGGAAGGCCTCCTGGCCGGGGTCACTTCAGTACGAGCGAGGTCCACGACGTGACCCACCGGTCGCGGTTCTCGGCGATCCTCGCCGGGTCCATGGTCTCGGGGTCCTGCGCGGCGGGCCCGTACTTCGTGAACTCGGCGGGCACGCCCGCGCCCTCGGTCACCGGGTAGACGAACATGTTGAGCGGCATGTCCTCCTGGAACTCCCGGGAGATCAGGAAGTCGATGAGCGCCTTGCCGCCGGCGCTGTTCCTCGCGTTGCTCAGCAGCCCCGCGAACTCGACCTGCCGGAAGCAGGTGCCGGTGGCCACGCCGGTCGGCGCGGTGGTGGGCCTGGGGTCGGCGAAGACGACCTCGGCGGGCGGCGAGGAGGCGTAGGAGACGACGAGCGGCCGGTCGCCCCCGGCCTTCCTGCCGCCCGCGGAACCGGAGAACTCCTCGTTGTAGGCCTGCTCCCAGCCGGAGACCACCTTCACGCCGTTGGCCCGCAGCTTCTTCCAGTAGCCCTCCCACCCGTCGTCGCCGTACCGGGCGGCCGTACCGAGCAGGAAGCCGAGGCCGGGTGAGGAGGTGGAGGCGTTCTCGGTGACCAGGAGGTTCCTGTAGGCGGGCTTGACCAGGTCGTCGAAGGTGGCCGGCGGGGCCAGCTCGTGGTCGGCGAAGTACTTCTTGTCGTAGTTGACGCAGACGTCGCCGTGGTCGACGGGGGTGACCCGGTGCTTGTCCGCGTCGAGCCGGTACGCGGCGCCGACCCGGTCGAGGCCCTTGGCCTCGTACGGCTGGAACAGGCCGTTGTCGAGGGCGCGGGACAGGAGCGTGTTGTCGACGCCGAAGAAGACGTCGCCCTGCGGGTTGTCCTTGGTGAGGATCGCCTTGTTGACGGCCTGCCCGGCGTCGCCGTCGGTGAGGACCTTCACCTTGTAGCCGGACTGCTTCTCGAAGTCGGCGAGCACGCTCTTCGTCACGGCCCACGAGTCGTGGCTGACGAGGGTGACGGTCTTCGGGTCGCCACCTGATCCGGTGTCGCCGGACGACGAACCGCACGCGGACAGCGTGACGAGACCGAGGCCGACCGCCGCGGCCACGAACATCCTGGTGTGCACTGGATTCCTCCTGGGGTTGACCAGGAAGAGACGCGGCCCTGCCCGGGACCCGCGGAGACTCCGCGGGTACCCGGGCAGGGCGCAACAGCTCGAGTGATGACCGAACTTCCTACCCAGAATGACCTGGGCGAGGTTCAGAGGGTCTGCGGCCGGTTGCCGCACTCTCAGCGCTGTGGCGCTCCCCTGTCGGAATATGAAGGTATGAAGTTGTCCGGGATCAGACTACCGCTCGGTGGCGGCGAGCTGACCACAGGCCCCGTCGATCTCCTGGCCGCGGGTGTCCCGGATGGTGACCGGCACCCCGTGCGCCGCGATGGCCTCGACGAACGCCTTCTCGTCCTCGGGCCGGGAGGCGGTCCACTTCGAGCCGGGCGTCGGGTTGAGCGGGATCAGGTTGACGTGCACCGGTCGGCCCTTGAGGAGCCGTCCCAGGCGGTCGCCGCGCCAGGCCTGGTCGTTGATGTCGCGGATCAGGGCGTACTCGATGGACAGCCGGCGGCCGGACTTCTCGGCGTACTCGAAGCCCGCGTCGAGCACCTCGCGCACCTTCCACCGCGTGTTCACGGGGACGAGGGTGTCGCGCAGCTCGTCGTCCGGGGCGTGCAGCGAGATGGCGAGCCGGCACTTGAAGCCCTCGTCGGAGAACCGGTGGATGGCCGGCACCAGCCCGACCGTCGACACGGTGATCCCGCGCTGCGACAGGCCGAGCCCGTCCGGCGTCGGGTCGGTGAGCGCGCGGATCGCGCCGACGACCCGCTTGTAGTTGGCGAGGGGCTCGCCCATGCCCATGAAGACGATGTTGGACAGCCGGGCCGGCCCGCCCGGGACCTCCCCGTCCCTCAGCGCCCGCATCCCGTCGACGATCTGGTGCACGATCTCCGCCGTCGACAGGTTCCGGTCCAGCCCGGCCTGTCCGGTGGCGCAGAACGGGCAGTTCATCCCGCAGCCCGCCTGGGAGCTGATGCACATCGTCACCCGGTCCGGGTAACGCATCAGCACCGACTCCACGAGCGTGCCGTCGAACAGCCGCCACAGCGTCTTGCGGGTGGTGCCCTGGTCGGTCGACAGGTGCCGGACCACCGTCATCAGGTCGGGCAGCAGCGCCTCGCGCAGCTTGTCGCGCGCCCCGGCGGGGATGTCGGTCCACTCCGCCGGGTCGTGCGCGTACCGCGCGAAGTAGTGCTGCGACAGCTGCTTCGCCCGGAACGGCTTCTCACCGATCTCCGCGACCGCCTCCTTCCGCTCGGCGGGCGAGAGGTCGGCGAGATGCCGCGGCGGCTTCTTGGCTCCGCGGGGGGCGACGAAAACGAGTTCTCCGGGCTTAGGCATGGCCCTACCAGTGTCGCAGATCCACTCGGGTGACCCGGTCGGCCGGCCGGAGCACGCGACGAGCCCCCGTCCGCGGGGGACGGGGGCTCGGGTCGGCCGGGTGCGGACCGGTCAGCCGGAGCCGACGAACAGCACCAGGAGGAGCCAGACGACCGGCGCCGTCGGCAGCAGCGAGTCCAGCCGGTCCATGATGCCGCCGTGGCCCGGGAGCAGCGTGCCCATGTCCTTGATGCCCAGGTCCCGCTTGATCATGGACTCGCCGAGGTCACCGAGCGTGGCGCTGGCCGCGACCGCGAGGCCGAGGAGCAGGCCCTGCCACCAGGTGCCGTCGTCGATGAGGAACTGCATGCACAGCGCGCCGGCGACCATCGCGAACGACACCGCGCCGAGCAGGCCCTCGCGGGTCTTGCCGGGACTGATGCGCGGGGCGAGCTTGTGCCGGCCGAAGCGCCAGCCGACGGCGTACGCGCCGGTGTCGCTGACCACCGTCAGCACCAGGAAGGTCAGCACGCGCTGCGCCCCGTCGTCGGCCGTGAGCATCAAGGCGACGAAGGTGGCCAGGAACGGGACGTAGAAGGCCGCGAAGACACCGGCGGTGACGTCCTTGAGGTAGCCCTCCGGCGGTTCCGTCATGCGCCAGACCAGGACCGCCAGCGCGGTCAGGGCCATGGCGACCCACGCCCCCTCGGCGCCCCTGACGTACCCGGCGACGACCATCGCGGCACCGCCGAGCGCGAGCGGCACCAGCGGCGCCTTGATGCCCTTGCGCTCCTGGAGCCGGCTGGTCAGCTCCCACAGGCCCACGACGACGGCGACCGCTATGACGCCGACGAACACGGCCTTGACGATGAACAGCGAGGCGACGATCACCACGCCGAGACCGACCCCGACCCCTATGGCCGCGCCCAGGTCTCGGCCCGCGCTCTTCTTCTGCGGTGCGGGCGCCGGCTGCGGGGCGTCGGGCATGGGATCCGGATTCTGCGGCACCGCCGCATGGGGCTGCGCCGACGGGGTCTCGTCGCGGAACATCTGGTGCGGGGACGTCCCGCCGTGGAACGTCCCCTCTCGGAACAAGGGGCCGCCCGGCCGGGCGGCCCCCCGGTCGTCATCCTGGTTTCCGCCGTGAGCGGGTACGTCGGGGACGACGGGCATGGGGCGAGTCTGCTGCGCCTCAGGCGCATCGTACGCGGGACCCGCCGGGGCAGCGCCCTGGGCCGGCCCCCGGTCGGTGGGCCCCCAGTACCCGGCCGGTGAACCGGCGTGCGGCGGAGCGCCCCAGGAAGAGTCGTTCATCAGACCTCGAGCAGCTCCGCTTCCTTGTGCTTCAGGAGCTCGTCCACCTGGGCGACGTACTTCGCGGTGGTGTCGTCGAGCTCCTTCTCCGCACGGCGGCCCTCGTCCTCGCCGACCTCGCCGTCCTTGATCAGCTTGTCGATGGCGTCCTTGGCCTTGCGGCGCACCGAACGGATCGACACCCGGGCGTCCTCCGCCTTGCCCTTGGCGACCTTGATGTAGTCGCGGCGGCGCTCCTCGGTGAGCTCGGGGAACACCACGCGGATGATGTTGCCGTCGTTGCTCGGGTTGACGCCCAGGTCGGAGTCCCGGATCGCCTGCTCGATGTTGCGCAGCGCGCTCTTGTCGAACGGGGTCACGACCGCCATGCGCGGCTCCGGCACCGAGAACGAGGCCAGCTGGTTGATCGGCGTCGGCGCACCGTAGTAGTCCGCCACGATCTTGTTGAACATCGCCGGGTGCGCACGCCCGGTGCGGATCGCGGCGAAGTCCTCCTTGGCGACCACGACGGCCTTCTCCATCTTCTCCTCGGCCTCGAGGAGGGTCTCTTCGATCACCACTTGCTCCTGCGTGTCTTGAGTAGGCCCGGCTGCGGTTCCTTGCGGGGGGCGGCGGCCGGCTGCGTCGCGTCTTCTTCCTGCACGGTTCCCGACCGGCAGGACATTGTCCATCCCCCGACCAGGGTCCGTCCCCCGGTCAGGTGTTGCCGTACGGACCGGGTGCGCCGCCGGTCGGACCGGCGGTCACCGGTCAGCTCCGGCTGCCTTGGTCACCCACAAGCGTGCCGATCTTCTCACCCTTGACGGCCCGCGCGATATTGCCCTCGGCCAGAAGCTCGAAGACGAGGATCGGGAGCTTGTTGTCACGGCACAGCGTGATCGCGGTGGCGTCGGCGACCTTCAGCTCGCGCGTGATGACCTCGCCGTAGCCGAGGGAGTCGAACTTGACCGCTTCCGGGTTGGTCTTCGGGTCGGAGTCGTAGACGCCGTCCACCCCGTTCTTGCCCATCAGCAGCGCCTCGGCGTCGATCTCGAGGGCGCGCTGCGCGGCGGTGGTGTCGGTGGAGAAGTACGGCATGCCCATGCCGGCGCCGAAGATGACCACGCGGCCCTTCTCCAGGTGGCGCACGGCGCGCAGCGGGATGTACGGCTCGGCGACCTGGCCCATGGTGATGGCGGTCTGGACCCGGCTGTCGATGCCCTCCTTCTCCAGGAAGTCCTGGAGGGCGAGGCAGTTCATCACGGTGCCGAGCATGCCCATGTAGTCCGAGCGGGCCCGGTCCATGCCGCGCACCTGGAGTTCGGCGCCGCGGAAGAAGTTGCCGCCGCCGATGACGACCGCGATCTGGGCGCCGTCGCGCACCACGGCCGCGATCTCGCGGGCGATCTTGTGCACCACGTCGGGGTCCACGCCCAGGCCCCCGCCGCCGGAGAATGCCTCTCCGGACAGCTTCAGCAGGAACCGGCCGCTCACTTTGCCGTCGTCGCTCTTCTGGGCCTTGGTGGTCATGGGAGATCCCGCCTCTTTCACGTGGTGCACATGCGAAGAAGGCCATTGCCGGTGGGGTGTCGTTCGCAACCCATGCGCGGCAATGGCCTCCTCGTCAGATCTGCTGTCGTCCGTCACGCGTCCAGTGACGACGTACCCGGACGACTGCTGTCGACCCTATCGGGGTCGCGCGTCCGTCGCGGTACGGACTCAGATGCCGACCTTGATGCGCGTGAAGCGCTTCAGGGTGACACCGGCCTCGTCCAGGATCTTCTGGACGGACTTCTTGTTGTCGAGCGCGTACGGCTGGCCGAGCAGCGTGGCGTCCTTGAAGAAGCCGTTGAGACGACCCTCGACGATCTTGGCGATCGCGGCCTCGGGCTTGCCCTCGGCGCGGGTGGTCTCCTCGGCGATGCGGCGCTCGGACTCGACGACCTCGGCCGGCACGTCCTCCTTGGAGAGGTACTTCGGCGCGAAGGCGGCGATGTGCTGCGCGACGCCCTTGGCGACCTCGGCGTTCGGCTTGTCGAGCTCGACGAGGACGCCGATCTGCGGCGGCAGGTCGGGCATCGTGCGGTGCATGTAGGCGAGCACGAAGCCGTCGGCGAACTGCGCGAAGCGGTCCAGGACGATCTTCTCGCCCAGGTTGGCGTTGGCCTCGTCCACGAACGCCTGGACGGTCTTGCCGGGCTCGATCTCGGAGGCGAGCAGGGCCTCGAGGTCGGCCGGGGAGCTCTTGGCGATGTGCTCCGCGATCGTGTTGGCGGCGGCCTGGAACTTGTCGCCCTTGGCGACGAAGTCCGTCTCGCACTTCAGCTCGACCAGCACGCCGGAGGAGTTGTCGTCGGCGATGATCGAGACCACGGCACCGTTCTCGGCGGAGCGGCCCTCGCGCTTGGCGACGCCCTTCTGGCCCTTGATCCGGAGCGCCTCGACGGCCTTCTCGACGTTGCCCTCGGCCTCGTCCAGCGCCTTCTTGCAGTCCATCATGCCGGCGCCGGTGAGCTCGCGGAGCTTCTTGACGTCGGCGGCGGTGTAGTTCGCCATGAGTCTGTGAATCTTTCTCGAAGTCTGGAAGATCGAAGATCTGCACGGTCCGGGAGCCCCGGTCAGCGGGAGCTCTCCGAACTCTGTGCCGACCTACGGGTGAACGGCGGGGGCGGAGTTCATGTCCCTGCCCCCGCCGTCAACGCTGAAGCTGACGGATCAGGCCTGCTCGGCGTCCGCGGCCGGAGCCTCGGTGGCCTCGGCGGCCGGAGCCTCGGCGGCCGGGGCCTCGGTGGCCTCGGCGGCAGGGGCCTCGGCGGCGGCCGGGGCCTCCTCGGCCTTCTTCTCGCCCTCGAGCAGGTCGCGCTCCCACGCGGCCAGCGGCTCGCCGGCGCCCTTGTCGCCCTTGTCGCCGGTGGCGACGCCGGAGCGGGCGATGAGGCCCTCGGCGACGGCGTCGGCGATCACGCGGGTGAGCAGGGTGACGGAGCGGATCGCGTCGTCGTTGCCCGGGATCTTGTAGTCGACCTCGTCGGGGTCACAGTTGGTGTCGAGGATGGCGACGACCGGGATGTTGAGCTTCCGGGCCTCGCCGACCGCGATGTGCTCCTTCTTGGTGTCCACGATCCAGACGGCGCTGGGGACCTTGGACATCTCGCGGATACCGCCGAGGGTCTTCTCGAGCTTGGCCTTCTCGCGGGAGAGGACCAGCAGCTCCTTCTTGGTCAGACCGGACGCGGCGACGTCCTCGAAGTCGATCTGCTCGAGCTCCTTGAGGCGCTGCAGACGCTTGTAGACGGTCGAGAAGTTGGTGAGCATGCCGCCCAGCCAGCGCTGGTTGACGTAGGGCATGCCGACGCGGGTGGCCTGCTCGGCGATGGCCTCCTGCGCCTGCTTCTTGGTGCCGACGAACATGACCGTGCCGCCGTGGGCGACGGTCTCCTTGACGAACTCGTAGGCGCGGTCGATGTACGACAGCGACTGGAGCAGGTCGATGATGTAGATGCCGTTGCGCTCGGTGAAGATGAAGCGCTTCATCTTCGGGTTCCAGCGACGGGTCTGGTGACCGAAGTGGACGCCGCTCTCCAGCAGCTCCCGCATCGTGACGACGGCCATGGCCGTTCTCCTTGGGTTTCTCGGTTGTGCCGCGGATGCCGGACGGCTCCCGCGCCTGACGCCCGCGGTGCGCCGAGCCACGAAGGACCGAGGGGCGCGGATACCGGAGACCGACGTGTCGGATCCGGTACCGGGGCGTGCGAAGTCGACCCGGTGACCCGGATCGCCAGAAGAAGTGTACGGGACCGGCGGGGCGTCGGGTGACGTCGCTGTCCCCAACCGGCGGGTGGTCCACAGGTCCCGGCCGCCGCCGGCGTGTTCGCGGGACGGTTTCCGCATGTTCCCGAAGCGTTGTGCGGCCCTGCTGCCGCTGCTGCTGATCACCGCGGTGGCCTCGTCGGCCCGGGCGGATCCGGCACCGTCCGCTCCCGTCGTGCCGGCCCCTTCCGCACCGGTCCCGGCGCTCGCCCGGTCCTGGCCGGTGGGGGTGCGCCCGGCGGTGGTGCGCGGCTGGGAGCCGCCACCGACCGCGTACGCCCGCGGCCACCGGGGCGTGGACCTCGCGGCCCCGGCCGGCGCCCCGGTCCGCGCGGCGGCGGCGGGCCGGGTCCTGTTCGCGGGACGGGTGGCCGGGAGGGGGGTGGTGTCCGTGGACCTGGCGGGCACGGACCTGCGGACGACGTACGAACCGGTGACGGCGTCGGTCCGCAAGGGTGACGTGGTCGCGGCGGGCGCGGTGGTGGGGCGGGTGGAGGCGGCGGGCTCCCACTGCGCGGTCACGTGCGTGCACTGGGGTCTGCTCAGGGGCCGGTCCTACCTGAACCCCTTGTCGCTGCTCCCGCCGTGGCTGCTGCGCGGGGGGCCTTCGAGGCTGCTGCCGGTGTGGGGGGTGCCGGTGCCGTGACGCCGGCCGGCCGCGCGAGCGGTCGTGTGCCGCCGGGATGGGGAGCCGCCCCTGCTCATGCCGGACCGTGCCTGCTCATGCCGGACCGTGCCTGCTCACGCCACCGGTGCGGTGCCGTGCCGCGCGTGATCCGCACAGGAGGCCCCGGCTCCGAAGAGGCCTCAGCCCCGGACCCCCCGCAGCACCATTCCCACCGCCGCCGCGGTGATCCCGGACGGCTCCTCCGCTCCCAGCTCGATCCTCCGCACGGCCGCGTCCACGACCCCCTGGACGAGCATCGCCGCCAGCCGCGGCTCCGTGTGCCCGAGCTCCGCCAGCGCCTCGACGATCATCGCCACGAGCCCGCCGTGCGCGGCCCGGATCTTCTCCCGCGCCCCCGCGTCCAGCTCGCTCGCCGAGATCGCGACGACGGCCCGGTGCCGCCGGTCGCCCACCAGGGCCAGCTGCCGCCGCACATAGGCCTCGATCCTGGCCTCCGGCCCGTCCGCCGCGGCCATCGCCGCCTCGACCTCCGCCGCCCAGACGGGGAAGTCGACCTCGCACAGCTCCTCGACCACGGCCGCCCGGGACCGGAAGTACTCGTACACGGACGAGCGGGCGAGGCCCGTCCGCTCGGCGAGGGCGGGGAAGGTCAGCGCCTCCGTCCCGCCCTCGGACAGCAACGACCGAGCCGCGTCCAGCAGGGCGGCTCGTTGCATCGACCGGTGCTCGGCCACGGAGGCCGCTCGAATCCTTGGCACGTCGTCCACTGTACGGACGCCGCACCTCCGACGGGAGCGACTCGGCCCGCACGGCCGGCATCCGGCCGGGTCAGCGACCGAAGCTCGCCAGCTTCGCGCGCAGCTGGAGCACGGACTTCGTGTGGATCTGGCTGACCCGGCTCTCGGTGACGCCCAGGACGTTGCCGATCTCCGCCAGGGTCAGCCCCTCGTAGTAGTACAGGGTCACGACCGTCTTCTCCCGGTCGGGCAGCGTGTTGATGGCCCGGGCCAGGAATCTCCGCAGCTCCCGGTCCTCGGCCACCTCGACGGGGTTGTCCGCGGCGGTGTCCTCCAGCGTGTCCATGACGCTGAGCCCGTCCCCGCCCTCGGCCCCGACGTGCAGCAGTTCCTCCAGCGCCACCACGTTGGCCAGCGACAACTGGCTGAACACGGCGTGCAGCTCGTCGACGGGGATGCCCATCTCGGCGGCGACCTCGCCCTCCGTCGGCGTCCGCCGCAGCCGTGCCTCCAGCGTCGCGTACGCCCGCTCCACGTTCCGCGCCTTCTGCCGCACGGACCGGGGAATCCAGTCCAGCGCCCGCAGCTCGTCGATCATCGCGCCGCGGATCCGGGTGATCGCGTACGTCTCGAACTTGATCTCCCGGTCGATGTCGAACTTCTCGATCGCGTCGATGAGCCCGAACACCCCCGACGACACGAAGTCCGCCTGCTCGACGTTGGGCGGCAGTCCCACGCTCACCCGGCCCGCCACGTACTTGACCAGCGGCGAGTAGTGCAGGATCAGCTGCTCCCGCAGCCGCTCGTCCCCCGTCGCCTTGTAGGACCGCCACAGCTCGTCGAGCGTCGAGGGAGCGGGCGGCCGCACGCTGCCACCGTCACGGGCGGCTGGGGGGATCGCCGCCCGGTCGGACCCGGAGGTGTGCTGGGGCATTCGTCGCCTTGTGTCGTTCTGCCGTGAGTGTGTGGGTCGGGGGTGTTCGGGTGAGCTGTCGTGACCGGTGCCGTGGTGATGCCTGTCGTGCCGAACCGTGTGGTGCCGTGCCGTGTGGTGCCGTGCCGTGTGGTGCAGGAGCCTCCGGTCCGTGCCGGAATCCTCGTGAGCGTAGCGTGACTGACGTGTCGCGGTGCGCGAAGAGCGTGGTCGGACCTGTGCGCAGTTGCGTTCCGCGGACCGCGCCGCCGGGGCGCGGCCCGCGCGCCGGGGGGCGGCCGGAACGCGTCAACTGCGGGCGTTTCCAAGGGGTTCGGCGTTCCCCCGGACGGCCGAACCCCGTCGGTCAACACGGGCGACCCCCCTCCCGGACGGAGACCATTGCCTGGCGTGTCAACTTCCAGCCGTCGCCATGTCGTTCGACGTGACCGAGTGCCCTGAGTTCGTACAGTCTCGCGATCGCGTCGTCCGGGGTGGTCGACGCCTCGCGGGCGATCTCGTCGACCGCCGCGGCCCGACGGCCGGGCAGGGCGGCCAGGACCCGCCGGGCGCCCGGTTCCAGCAGGTCGCGCGGCAGCACCGGCCCGCGCCGCTCGGGAGCCAGCTCCCCCATGTCACCGACCAGCTCGACGACCTCGGCCGCGTCGGTGACCAGCACGGCCTCCCCGCGCAGGAGCTCGTGCACCCCCGCCGACAGGCCGCTGGTGGCCGGCCCGGGCACGCCCATCGTGTGCCGGCCCAGCCGTTGCGCCGCCCGCGCGGTGACCAGCGAACCGCTGCGGTGGGCCGCCTCGACGACCACCGTGCCCCGGGTGAGCGCGGCGATCACCCGGTTGCGCTGGACGAACCGGCTCTGCGTCGGGTGGTCCCCCGGCGGCAGCTCCCCCACGACCAGGCCCTGTCCGGCGATCCGGTTGATCAGCTCGGTGTGGCCGCGCGGATAGGGCCGGTCGACGCCGCAGGCGAGGACGGCGACGGTGGCGCCGCCCGCGCCGAGGGCGCCCCGGTGGGCGGCGCCGTCGACCCCGTAGGCGCCGCCGGAGACCACCACCCAGCCGTGCTCGGCGAGGCCGGCGGCGAGGGTGGCCGCCATGTGCGCCCCGTACTCGGTGCAGGCGCGGGCGCCGACGACCGCGACCGAGCGCAGCGCCCACATCCGCAGACTGGGCCGGCCGCGGACCCACAGGCCGAGGGGGCGGGCGTCGCCGAGGTCGTCCAGCGGCCCGGGCCACTCGGTGTCCCCCGGGACCACGAACCGCACCCCCGCCTCCCGTGCGAGGGCCAGGTCGCGGTCCGGGTCGGCCCGCTCGGCCCGCGCCCGCAGCCCGGCCCACCGCCGGGCGGTCGCCCCGGGCAGCGGCTCCCCGCCGCTCCGCAGCCGCCGCGCCACCTCGGCCGCCCCGCGCTCGCGCACCCACTGTCCGCCCACCGGGTCGCCGGGCTCGACGACCCGGGACAGGAAGACCCGGTCGAGCCGGTCCCCGCCCGGGTCCGGGGCGCCGGTCACGCCGGGGCCCCGAGCGCCATCGGCACCCCGCGCGGCACACCCGTGCGCAGTTGCAGCGCCAGGGCGACGTCGGTCGCGTCGGGCCGGTCGTGACCGACCAGGTCGGCGACGGTCCAGGCGACGCGCACGACCCGGTCCAGTCCCCGGGCGGTGAGCACCCCGCGCTCCAGGTTCCGCTCGGCCTCGTCCAGCGCGCCGGACACGGGACGCCAGCGGCTGCGCAGCTCCCGCCCCGGCACTTCGCCGTTGGTCCGCCAGGGGGTGCCGGCCAGCCGGGCCGCCGCGCGCTCCCGGGCGGCGCGGACGCGGTCGGCGACGGTCGCCGTGGACTCGCCCCCGGGGCCGCGGTGGGCGAGCTCGGCCCTGCTGACGGGGTCCACCTCGACCCGCAGGTCGACCCGGTCCAGCAACGGTCCGGAGAGCCGGGCCTGGTAGCGGCGGATCGCCGAGGGCGGGCAGTCGCACAGGCTGTCCCGCTGGGAGAAGCGACCGCACGGGCAGGGGTTGGCCGCCAGCACCATCAGGAACCGCGCGGGGAACCGCACCACGCCCGCGCTGCGGGCGATCACCACGTGCCCCGCCTCGAGGGGCTGGCGCAGGGCGTCGAGGGCGCGGCTGCTGAACTCCGGGGTCTCGTCCAGGAAGAGGACCCCTCGGTGGGCCATGGACACCGCCCCGGGACGCGCCATGTTCGCGCCGCCTCCGACGAGGGCCTGCATCGTGGCGGAGTGGTGCGGCGCGCAGTACGGGGGCACGTCGATCAGGGGCTTGCCGGGCGGCAGCAGGCCGGCCACCGAGTGGACCGCGGTGACCTCCAGGGACTCCTGCCGGTCCAGCCGGGGCAGCACGGCCGGCAGCCGCTCGGCGAGCATGGTCTTGCCCGCCCCCGGCGGTCCCTCCAGGAACAGGTGGTGTCCGCCCGCCGCGGCCACCTCCACGGCCGTGCGTGCCGAGCGCTGGCCCACGACGTCGGCGAGGTCGTGTCCGTGGTCCTGCCGGCCGGGGCCGACGCCGTGCATGCCGGCGGCCGCGCCCGTGCCCGGCATCCGCAGGCCGGCCAGGAGCGGATCGGGGCGGCCCGCCTCGTCCGGTTCCTCCTCGGGCACCGGCTCGTCCGCGAGGACGGCGATCAGCTGGCGCAGACTGCGCACCCCGAGCACGGAGACGCCCGGGACCAGCGAGGCCTCCGCGGCCGCGCACTCGGGCACGACCACCTGTTCGTAGCCGGCGTCCGCCGCGGCCAGCACCGCGGGCAGGATCCCCCTCACCGGCCGCACCCGCCCGTCGAGGCCCAGCTCCCCGATCATCACGATGTCGGCGAGCACCCGTGGGTCGATCCGCTCGGCCGCGCCCAGCACGGCGCAGGCGACGGCCAGGTCGAACCCGCTGCCGGCCTTCGGCACCGACGCGGGACTGAGGCCGACGGTGAGCTTCTTCTGCGGCCATTCGCCGCCCGAGTTGGCCACCGCGGCGCGCACCCGGTCCCGGCTCTCGCTCAGGCTCTTGTCCGGCAGCCCGACCAGGGTGAAGGCCGCGACCCCGGGCTCCAGGTCCGCCTGGACCTCGACCACGACCCCCTCGACGCCCACGAGCGCCACCGAGCACGTCCGTGCGAACCCCATCTCAGGCCACCCCCCGCACGTGCTCGACGACGGGCGCGCCGCGCCGGGGCAGGACGACACCGACGAGGTCGATCCGGACGCCGCCCGGCGGGGCTCCGCCGTGGACCTGGATCCATCGTTCGGCGAGGCCGCGCAGACGCCGGGCCTTCTGCGGCGTCACCGCCGCCATGGGGTGCTGGAAGCCGCCGGCCCGGCGGGTCTTGACCTCGCAGACGACCAGGACGTCGCCCTCCCGGGCGACGATGTCGATCTCCCCGGTCCTGCCACAGCGCCAGTTGCGCTCCAGGACCGTCATCCCGGCGCCGGCCAGCCGCCGGGCGGCCAGTTCCTCGCCGTACCTGCCGAGTGCGCCTCGTGCCAGATCCGTCCTCATGTGGGCACCACCTCCGGCGCCCACGTTCACGCCTGCGCGTCACCGGAAAGGATCTTGGTGCGCAACTCGGCGGCTGTGGACAACTCCACCACCCACAAGGGTGACCGTGTCACCGGGGCCGGCTCACCCGCCCGGGAGCTCCAGGTCGCTCTTGTTCAGCTCCTCGATGTTCACGTCCTTGAACGTGAGGACCCGCACCTGCTTCACGAACCGGGCCGGCCGGTACATGTCCCACACCCAGGCGTCCGCCATCGACACCTCGAAGAACACCTCGCCCTGGACCGAGTGCACCTGCATCTCGTAGTCGTTGGTCAGGTAGAAGCGCCGCTCGGTCTCGATCACGTATTTGAACAGACCGACGACATCGCGGTACTCCCGGTAGAGCTTCAGCTCCATCTCGGTCTCGTACTTCTCGAGGTCCTCGGCGCTCATGGCATGTTCCCCTTCAGCCGTGCGATCCCCCCATTGTGCGCCAGTCCCGTGAACCGCTAGACGATTTCCGTGTCGAGGGTCACGGGGTGGGCCGGGGGACCTTCGTCGAGCAGCCTGCGCAGCAGCTCGGCGAGTCTGGTCGGATACACCGTCTCATGTGCCCGGGTGAGTTCCTGACACGTCCACCAGCGCGCTCCGGCGACGCTGCGCCGTTCCAGCTCGGTCAGGGCGGTGGCCCCGGTCGCCGTCACGGACGTACGCGCCAGGTAGTACCACTCGTCCTGGTCCCAGCGACGGCCCGCGAACGGGAAGGAACATCTGCGCCGCCACACCACCGGGCCGAGCTCGACGTCGGTGATGCCCGTCTCCTCGGCGAGTTCCCTCAGCGCGGCCTGTTCACGGCTCTCCTCGCCCTCCAGGCCGCCGCCGGGCGTGAACCACCAGTCGTCGGCCGGGTCGTCCGGCTCGTGGCCGTGCAGCAGCAGGACGCGGTCCTCGGGGTCGAGGAGGACCACCCGGGCGACCTTGCGCAGCCCGCCGTCGTACGAGTCGACGCCCGCGCCGGCCCCCTCGGCGGGCACGGACGGCTCGGCGGGCGCGGCCGGTTCAGCGGGCACCGGCGGGCTCCTGGCGGGAGCGACGGGAGACGCGCTTGGCGATCGGGCCGTACGCGCCGCCGCCGAGGACGAGGACCGCGCCGGCGACGATCAGCCGGCCGATCGTGCCGATCGGGCCCGGCTGCGAGAGGACGCCGAGGGTCTCGAAGCCGGTGGGGCGCTCGAGCATGCCGTTCATCGGCCAGACGACGGCGTCGACGCGGGCCTTCACGGCGCCGCGCGCGACCGTGCCGCCGGCCGCGTCCGTGAGGTGGGCGGTGGAGTCCAGGGAGCCCTGGCGTTCGTCGCCCAGCAGGAACAGCCGGCCGTCGGGGACCTTCACGGTGGGGAAGTTCTTGATCTCGGCGAGGCTGCCCTCGGGCAGGTACGGTTCCTCGATCTGCTTGCCGTTGACGGTCAGCTTGCCGTCGGTGCAGCAGGAGACCGTGTCGCCGCCGACCGCGACCACCCGCTTGACCACGGGGGCGTTGCTCGCCCAGGTCTTGTCGGTGAAGACCACGACGTCCCCGCGGCGCACCTCGTCGCCGTCCACCACCTCGGCCAGGACCCGGTCACCGGCCTTGATCGTCGGGCTCATGGAACTGGTGGGCACGGTGTACGGCCGGTAGAACAGCGCCGCCCAGCCGAATCCGCCGAGGAACAGCGCGAGGCCCAGCGCGACCGCCACACCGGACAGTCGCTGTCCGGTCCGGCTGCCCGCCGGGCCGCCGCCGGTGCCGCCGCCGGTCCGCGGGGCCGTACGCGTCGTGCTCTCGCCACCCATGGATCCGCACCCTACCCGGCGGTACCGAGCCGGGTCAGCCCTTCGTCCCCGGCCATGGTCACGAGCCGGGGAAAGAGCGTGCCGGGCGAAGGGCGGGTCAGCGGGTCTCCGCCACCCGGGCGCGGCGGCGCCACAGGACGACCGGGACGACGCCGGCGAGGGCGAGTCCCTGCGGGGCGACCGTCAGGGCGGCGGAGGCCGACGCCTGGGTGTTCAGACCGTCCTGGTCGAAGGTGTCCGGCACCGGCAGCGTGCCCCAGCGGTTGATCGGCCAGGCCTTGACGACGGCGCGGCCGACGACATCGTCGACGGGGACCATGCCGTGGTTCTCGTCGGACTGGTTGTAGCGGGAGTCGCGCGAGTTCTGGCGGTGGTCGCCCATGACCCAGATGTAGCCCTCGGGGACCTTCACCGTGAACTGCCCGCCCGAGTCGTCCATGCTGCACGGCGTGTTGCCCGGGTACACGTACGGCTCGTTCAGCGCCTTGCCGTTGACCGTGAGCGGGCCCGTCTTCTTGCAGGAGACGGTGTCGCCGCCGACGCCGATCACTCGTTTGATCAGGTCCTTCTCCTCCGCGGACGGCATCAGGCCGATCCAGCTGAGGAAGGTCTGCACGGCGTTCGGTTCGACGGTGGGCTCGCCCGCGAGCCAGTTGTCCGGGTCGTGGAAGACGACGACCTCGCCGCGCTCCGGCTCGGAGCCGAACCACGGGGTCAGCTTGTCGACGAGGACGCGGTCCCCCTCCTGCAGGGTGTTCTGCATCGAGTCGGAGGGGATCGAGAACGCCTGCACCAGGAACGTCTTGATCAGCAGGGCGAGGACGAGCGCGATGCCGATCAGGATCGGCAGCTCCTTCCAGAAGGAGCGCGGCTTCTTCGCCCTGGGGGACCTGTCGTCCGGCCCGGGCCCCGTCGTGGGGGGCTGCCCGTCCCCGGGGCCGCCGTCTCCGGCCGCCGGGACGTCATCCCCGGAGGTCACGACGCCGTCCGCAACCGGGTCGGACGCGCCCGCGGGACGTCCGCGGTGCTCCTCGCCGTCGTGTCCGGATCGTGCGCCAACCGCCACATCCCCCACGCCAACTCCTCACTCTGTGCCGCTGCCTGCTCCACGTGCGGTGCAGGCCCACCACTCCCATAACGAGCGGGAGTTCCGCAGGGCTCGGGAGTCGGATCATTCCGTTCGGATCGTCGGTGACAACCCTATGCGACGTCCCGGGAGACGCGGCCGTCCCGACGACCGAGTCGGTCACGGAAGAAAAGGTTTGCGGTTCCTTGAGCATGTTCCAGTGGCCCAGGGGCCAGGCGATGACCATGGCGCGTCCCACCACCTCGTCCTCGGAGACGGTGCCGCCGTAGTCGGTGTCCTGATGGGCGCGGGAGTCCGCGGAGTTGGCCCGGTGGTCGCCCATCACCCACAGCCGTCCCTGGGGGACGGTGATGTCGAACTGCGTGGTGGAGGGGGCGTTGCCGGGGAAGAGATAACCCCCCTCGTTCAGGGGAACGCCGTTGACGGTGACCCGCCCTTGCGCGTCGCAGCACTGGACGCGGTCGCCGCCGACGCCGACGACCCGCTTGATGAGGTCCTTCTCGTTGTCCGACGGCAGCAGACCGATGAAGGTGAGCCCTTCCTTGATCTGCTTGACGACGACGGGGTCGTTCTTCTTCGTCGTGGTCTGCTCGTCCTGGAGCCAGCCGCCGGGGTCCTTGAAGACCACGACGTCCCCGCGCTCGGGCTTGGAGCCGAACCAGGGCGTGAACTTGTCCACCAGGACGCGGTCGCCGATCTGGATCGTCTGCTCCATGGAGCCCGACGGGATGACGAAGGCCTGCACGAGGAAGGTCTTCAGGACCAGGGCTATGAGCACGGCGACGCCCACCAGGAGGGGGATCTCCCGGACGGCGCTGCGCCTGCGCTTGCGCTTGACCTTGCGCTGGAGTTTGCGCCGCTCCGCGCGCGTGCGGCCGCCGGCCGAGCCCCCGGCGGCGCGCCGCACCCCGGTGGGGAGGAGGTTGTCCGCGGCGCTGCTCGGGACGCCGCGGGGCTTGCCGCGGTTACCCATGGGCGCCCGCCGCGGTCTTCGGGGCGCCCGCAGCGGGCACACGCGCGTAGGCGTCCGGGCGGTGCAGGCGGGTGAGGTGTGCGGAGGGCCAGACGATCCAGTCGGCGCGGCCGATCACGGAGTCGACGGGGATCATGCCGCCGCCCGGTGAGCCCAGACGGTCGCGGGAGTCGCTGGAGGCGCTGCGGTGGTCGCCGAGGACGAACAGGGTGCCCTCGGGCACCTCCACGTCGAAGGACACCGTGGACGGGCCGTCGCCCGGATACAGGAACGTCGACTCGTCGACCGACCGGCCGTTCACCTGGATCCTCCCCTCCTCGTCGCAGCAGACCACGTGGTCTCCACCCACACCTACAACGCGTTTGACGTAGTCGGCGTCCCCGAAATACCCGGTGCCGTCGAACACAACCACATCGCCACGCCGTGGCTCGGCACCGAAGCGGTACGCCAACCTATTTACGAGAACACGGTCGCCGATCCTCAATCCGTTCTCCATGGATCCGCTGGGAATCTGGAACGGTTTGACCACGAAAGCGTTGAGGAGCAGCAAAAACAGCAGGCAGACCAGCAGGGTCAGGCTGATCCGGCCACCGGGGAGCCGGTCCGTGATCCGTGCCGCCAACGCGAAACGCGACCGTCCCTCCGCCCCCTCCGGATCCGAGGCGTCCTCGGGAACGGAAGGGTGGGAGGAGCGGTCGCGCTCCGTCGGCTGTGCTTCGGTGTCCATCGGAGCCAGATGCTATCCGGCTCCGCTCCGGACCCCGGAGAGCGCTCAGTTGTCGCGCTTCTCCTTGATCTTCGCGGCCTTGCCGCGCAGCTCGCGCAGGTAGTACAGCTTCGCGCGACGCACGTCACCGCGGGTGACGAGCTCGATCTTCTCGACGATCGGGGTGTGCACCGGGAAGGTGCGCTCGACGCCGACGGAGAACGAGACCTTGCGGACCGTGAAGGTCTCGCGGACGCCGGCGCCCTGGCGACGGATCACCACGCCCTTGAACTGCTGCACACGGGAGCGGTTGCCCTCGATGACGCGGACGTGGACGTTGACGGTGTCACCCGGGCGGAAGGCCGGGACGTCGCTGCGCAGCGACGCGGCGTCGACGGAGTCGAGCAGGTGCGACATTTCGTCTGCTTTCTTCGCTGATGCCACAGGTCATCAACGGGAACTAGAGGTTCGGGATGAGAGCCGTGCGCGTCGGGGCGGGCGTCGTGTCCCCCTGTGGCAGGGGCGCACACCGGACGGCGCACAACAGCGGCCTATTCTTCCACGTCCTCTGTCCTGCGCCAAAATCGGCCGTGCGGCTCCCCCTCGGGGTCCGGTTCCCAGCCCAGGACGGACAGCGTCTCGCGGTCCTTCTTGTCGAAGGCCTCGGGCTCGCAGCGCTCGATCAGGTCGGGCCGGTGGGCCGTCGTGCGCCGGAGGGCCTCGTCGCGGCGCCAGCGGGCGATCTTGCCGTGGTGGCCGCTGAGCAGCACTTCGGGGATCTCCCGGCCGCGCCAGGCGGGCGGTTTGGTGTAGACGGGGCCTTCCAGGAGGTTGGCCATGGCGCCGGGCGCGAAGGAGTCGTCGCGGTGGGACTCGGCGTTGCCGAGGACGCCGGGCAGCAGGCGCGCCACGGCCTCCGTGACGACCAGGACGGCCGCCTCGCCGCCGGCGAGGACGTAGTCGCCGATGGAGACCTCGTAGACCGGTATCCGGGTGGCGTACTCGTCGACGACCCGCCGGTCGATGCCCTCGTAGCGGGCCGGCGTGAAGATCAGCCAGGGGCGCTCGGAGAGCTCGACGGCGAGTTCCTGGGTGAAGGGGCGGCCGCTGGGGGTCGGCACGACGAGCGCGGGGGCGTGCGCGCCGGTCTCGTAGCCGTCGGCGAGGACGGAGTCCAGGGCGTCGCCCCACGGCTCGGTCTTCATGACCATGCCGGGGCCGCCGCCGTAGGGGGTGTCGTCGACCGTGTGGTGGCGGTCGTAGGTCCACTGCCGCAGGTCGTGCACGTGCACGTCGAGCTGTCCGCGCGCGCGTGCCTTGCCGACCAGGGAGACGTTCAGCGGGTCGAGGTACTCGGGGAAGATCGTGACGACGTCGAGGCGCATCACGCCTCCTCCTCCGACGCGTCGCGCGTCGAGGCGATCTCCGCGCGGCCGTCGATGAGGCCGGGCGGCGGGTCGATGACCGCGCGCTGCTCCTCCAGGTCGATCTCGGTGACGATCTCCTCGACGAACGGGATCAGCACCTCGGTGCCGTCGGCGCGCTCGACGATGAACAGGTCCTGGGAGGGCAGGTGCGAGATCTCGGTGATCCGGCCGACCTCCACGCCGTCCCGGGTCACCACGTCGAGGTCGATCAGCTGGTGGTCGTAGTACTCGTCCTCGCCCTCGGGGAGTTCCCCGGGGTCCACCTCGGCGATGAGGAGGGTGTTGCGCAGGGCCTCGGCCGCGTTGCGGTCGGCGACTCCCGCGAAGCGCAGGAGGAGACGGCCGCTGTGCACCCGGCCGGTCTCGATCGTGAGCGGCCCCGCCGAGGCGGGGTCCGTGAGCAGTACGGCGCCGGGGCCGAGCCGCAGTTCCGGCTCGTCGGTGCGGACCTCGACGGTGACCTCGCCCTTGATGCCGTGGGCGCGGCCGATCCGTGCGACTACGAGCTGCACTGTTCGAAGATCTCCTGTCGTACTGTCGTCACGACTGTCTCGACGACCGTCGTCTCACTCGACGACCGCTGTCTCAACGACTGCGGGCCGGGGACGGCCCAGTGGCCCTCCCCGGCCCGAGCCGGTTGCGCTAAGCGTCAGCGGACGTGGTCGACGTCGACGAGGTCGACGCGGACACCGCGGCCGCCGATGGCGCCCACGACGGTGCGCAGGGCGCGTGCGGTGCGGCCGTTGCGGCCGATCACCTTGCCGAGGTCGTCCGGGTGGACCCGGACCTCGAGCACTCGCCCGCGACGCAGGTTGCGCGAGGCGACCTGCACATCGTCAGGGTTGTCGACGATGCCCTTCACGAGGTGCTCGAGAGCCTCCTCGAGCATGCTCAGGCCTCGGTCGACTCGGACTCAGCCGCAGCCTCGTCCTTCTTCTCGGCCTTCTTCTTCTGGGTGATCGCCTCACCCTTGCCCTCGTCGTCGCCACCGAGGGCCTCGAAGGACGGACGCGCCTTCTTCGGCTCGGCGACCAGCAGCGGAGCCGGGGCGGGCTCGCCCTTGAACTTCTGCCAGTCGCCGGTCTTCTTCAGGATGGCGAGCACGGGCTCGGTCGGCTGGGCGCCGACGCCGAGCCAGTACGCCACGCGCTCCGCGTCGACCTCGATGACCGACGGGTTGTACGTCGGGTGGTACTTGCCGATCTCCTCGATCGCACGGCCGTCACGACGGGTGCGGGAGTCGGCGACGACGATGCGGTAGTGAGGCGAACGGATCTTGCCCAGACGCTTCAGCTTGATCTTGACTGCCACGGGAGTGGGTTCTCCTGGATTTGACGTGGTGGGGCACGGCGGGAATGCCGCGTGGGGTTGCGGTACCCGAGTGCCCGACGGACGCGTCAGCCGGAGGAGAGAGGGGTCCTGTGCGGCTGTCGAGTACAGCTAGCCATTGTGCCACACCCCGTGGACCGCTTCCGGCCGGGGGCGTCCGGGCACGGCCGATCCACGCGCGGCCGCACGCGCGGCGACCCGCGGGTCCGCGGTCCGCGAGCACGCGGGCCACGGGTACGTGCCGATCGCGGCGCGGGCCCGTGGCCGGGCACGCGTCGCGGTCACGTCGTACGGCGCCGGCCCGGACCGCCCCTCCCCGTCGTCGGGGCGGTCCGGGCCGACGTGCCGTCCGTGTCCTGAACCGGCAGCCACGAGATGCCGGTGTCCGACCGGTCGGCGGTCAGGCCGCGCCCATGACGTCCGGGATCCGGAACGGCTTCCCGCAGCCTCCGCACACGATCGGGGCCTGCGCCAGGACGGACGGCACCACCCGGACGTTGCGCCCGCAGTCGCAGACCGCCTTGACGCGGACACCGCCGCCGGAGGAGCCGTGACGGGCGGCGGGACCGCGGAAGGCGCGGGTGGTTTCGGCGGACGTGGCCGCCGTGTGGGCCTTGAGGGCCCGCTGGAGGCGCTCGATCGTCGGACGGTAGCGGCGCTTGGCCTCCGGATTGAGCGTGACCAGCGAGAAACCGCTGCTGGGATGCGGCTCCTCGGGGTGGTCGAGGCCCAGTTCCTCGGCGATCGCCAGGAATCTGCGGTTGTGGTAGCGGCCGGCGCGGGAGGTGTCGCGGACGCCGCGGGAGGCGGCGATCCCGTGGACTGCCTCATGGAGCAGTCGCTCGAAGGAGAGCTCGTGACCGCAGGCGGACGACGACTCCCCGATCAGGGACTCTGGCGCGGCAAGGTCCGGCAGCTCGGGGTGGTACCGCTGAATGTCGGCCCACGCCTGCGCCAGCTCTGCGGCGAGTACAGGTGGTGTCTGTGTCGTGCTCACGTAATGACAACGAGCGGGGGTGCCACTGTGTTCCTATTCCGGGGCATCCCAAATAATTTGCACGTACCCGTCAGTTTGTACTGATGCGCACTGACGAGGGCGGGTGCGCTGATCTGCGGAGAAGCCTCACAGCTCCCCCCAAGGTGGTGCGTACTTCGTCCTACGCCCCGGCGCGTAACGATGTCCACGCGCCGGGGGGAGGAACGTTCCGCAGGGGCGCAAGAGGCGTTTCGGTCGCTCTCGCGGCGGAGGGCGCCGCCTCCGCGTGCGCGGGCGACGACGGCGACGTTACCGGGTGCGCCCCCGTCCGCCGGCGGCGGCCGCCCCGACGGTCCTCGCCATGGCGTGATGGTACGGCCCCAGGTTGCCGGGGCGTGAAATCTCGCCACACGCGCGCGCAGACCGCAAGCGGGGACCCCCGACCCCTGGACGCCGGGTCGGGTCGGGAGTTACCTGGCATACGGGGGGAGTGCGGGCGCACTGACGGGGGCCACCTGAACGGGTACAGCGGCAACTCTCGGCGGATTGGGGCGCTTTTCCATGACACCTACGCTCGTGCGGCAGCACCTGCCTCACGCGGGGCCGCGGCCTCGCGCTGATCTGGGTGCACGCGCGCGTGACTGGTCCGAGATCCAGGAGCGGATGCTGGTTCCGCTCTACGAGGCCGTCTACGAGCGACTGGAAGTCGGCCCGGGCACCCGGCTGCTGGGCCTCGGCTGCGGCTCCGGACTGGCCCTGCTCATGGCGGCGTCCAGAGGCGCCTCGCTCACGGGGGTCGAGACCTCCTCCCCCGAACGGCTGGCCCTCGCACGCCGGCGGCTGCTGCCGGAGGGCTCGGGCCCGCACGCGCGTGCAGGCGCGCGGCTCGTCTGGGGCTCGCCCGAGGACGCGGCCGACGCGGAGACGCCCGCGTACAACCTGGTGACCGCCTTCGAGCCCGTCGGCTGTCTCGCGGGCGGCTCCGAGGGGCTCGGCGAACTGCTGGCGGCCGCCACGCCGCTGGCCGAGCGGGGTTCGCCCGTCGTGCTCGTCGGCTGGGGCCCGCCGGAACGCTGTGCCACCTCCTCCGTGCTGCGGATCGCCACCAAGCTGGCCGATCCCCTCCGTTCCGCGGGCCGTTGGCGCCCGGCCCTGCGCGACGACCTGGAGGAGGTCGCGCAGCGGGCCGGGCTGAGGCCGGACGGATCGGGGCGGGTGGCCTGCCCGTTCGGGTACGCCTGCGTCGACAGTGCCCTCAAGGGCCTGCTGTCCACCGGCCTGTTCGACGCGGCGATCGCCGCGACCGACCAGGCGCAGGTGGACAAGGAGGTCACGGAGGCGCTGCACCCGTACCGTCGCGAGGACGGCACGGTGTGGATGCCGAACGTGTTCCGGTACCTGATCGCGCGCACCGTCTAGGCGCCGGCCTCCGCCGCGGCGCGGCTCCCCCGCCGGGCGCGGCGGCTCCCGCTCCGGGCGTGGCCGCCCCTTCGGGCGTGACCCGCACGCGGAGCGTGACCCGCGCACCGGGCGCGGCGTCCCCCGGACGGCGCGCGGCCGCGCTCTCCTAGACCTCGCTCTTCGTCAGCCGCGTGATCCCCGCGATGCGGTACGCGTCCTCCTCCTCGAGCGTCTCGTTCTCCAGCAGGGCTTCGGCCAGGGCGTCCAGCTGGTCCCGGTGGTCCTGGAGCTTGCCGCACGCCTCGTCGTAGCACTCGTCGACGATGCGCCGCATCTCGCTGTCGATGACGTCGAGGGTCTGCGGGGCGGCCGCGAGCCCGTACGCCTGCTGGGCGTCGCTCGGAAGGGCGGAGAAACGGCCGACGCGCTCGCTCATGCCCCAGCGGGCCACCATCCCGCGCGCGATGTTGGTGACCTGCTCGAGGTCGCTCTCCGCACCCGTGGTGACGACTCCGTAGACCACCTGCTCCGCCGCCATGCCGCCGAGGGCGCCGATGATGCGGCCGCGCAGGTACCCCTCCGAGTGCGCGTAGCGCTCCACCTCGGGGGTGGACATGGTCACGCCCAGCGCCCGGCCGCGCGGCACGATGGTGATCTTGCGGACGGGGTCGGCGCCGGGCTCGAGCATGCCGAGGAGCGCGTGGCCGCTCTCGTGGTACGCGGTGCGGCGGCGGTCCTCCTCGGGTATCACCAGGGTGCGTTCGGCGCCCAGTTGCACCTTCTCCAGCGCCTCGGACAGATCGTTCCTGGTCACCTGCGGCTGTTTGCGCTTGACCGCGAACAGGGCGGCCTCGTTGGCGAGATTGGCCAGATCCGCGCCCGTCATGCCCGGTGTCACGCGGGCCACCTGGGCGAGGTCCACGTCCGGGGCGAGCGGGATCTCCCGGGTGTGGATCCGCAGGATGGCCTCACGGCCGTCCCGGTCCGGGGGCGAGACGTTGACCACCCTGTCGAAGCGGCCGGGCCGGGTGAGCGCCGGGTCCAGGATGTCGGCCCGGTTCGTCGCCGCTATGACGATCACGCCCTCCGTGCCCGAGAAGCCGTCCATCTCCGTGAGGATCTGGTTCAGCGTCTGCTCGCGCTCGTCGTGACCGCTCACCGAGGCGCCGCCGCTGCGGACCCGTCCAATGGTGTCGATCTCGTCGATGAAGATGATCGACGGCGCCACCTTGCGGGCCTCGGCGAACAGCTCCCGGACGCGGGAGGCGCCCACACCGACGATCATCTCGATGAACTCGGAGGCGGAGGCGGAGAAGAACGGCACGCCCGCCTCGCCGGCCACCGCGCGCGCCAGCAGGGTCTTGCCGGTGCCGGGCGAACCCGCCAGCAGCACCCCCCGTGGCATCTTCGCGCCCATCCGCCGGTAGACGTCCGGATGCTCCAGGAAGTCGACGACGTCGTCCAGCTCGCCCTTGACCTCGTCGATGCCGGCCACGTCGGCGAAGGTCGTGCGCTGTCTGCCCGGCCGGAGCTCGACCGGCTTGGGGGGCGCCTTGCGGCCGAGCATGCCGCCCGCGCCGCCCAGGCCCGCGCCCATCCGGCGGGCGAAGAAGATCCAGACCGCGACCAGGAGCACGATCGGGATCAGGGAGATCAGCAGGTTGGACAGCAGACCGCGCTCCTGGACGACCGGCTGCGCGGTCACCGTCACCTTGTGCGCGCTGAGGCTCTGCCAGAGGTCGTCGTCCGCGAAGGCCGGACGCTGCGTCTTGAACTTCGTGTACTGGCCGCCGCCGTCGGGGTCGTCCCGGGCCTGCTTGAGCTGGCCCTGGATCGCGTCGCCCTTGGAGTAGATCTTGTCCACGTTGCCGGCGTCGACCTGCCGGCTGAACTCGGTGTACGAGATCGTGGGCTCGCCGCCGCCGAGGTAGTTCAGCCCCACGTAGGCCAGCAGGAAGACGATCACCGCGGTGACGATCAGTCCCCACCACCGGGCGCGCATCCTCCTGCCACCGGGCTGCCGCGGCGCCTCGTCCGGGGTGCCTTCGGTGCGCCACGGCTGATCAGGGTTCTTGCGCGGCGGCGCGGCATTGCTCATACCTGGACGTTACGGCACACGGCGGACGTCGGCACGCGCTGAGGGCGCCTCCCCGGCAGGAAGGCGCCCTCGGTGTCCTGCGGCCGCCCGGCGCCCCGGGACCGCCGGCGTCCCGCGTCCGGGCCCCGCTCAGCCCATGAACTTCTTGAACTCGTCCGGGAGCTCGAAGTCCTGGCCGGCCTGCTGGCCCGGCAGGCCGAAGGCGCCGCCGGGAGCGCCGCCCTGGGCGGCGGCCGCGCGGCGGGCGGCGTCCTCCTGCTCCTGCTGCTTGCGCTTCATCGGGTTGCCGGAGCGCTGCTTGCCCTTGGCCTTCTTCGGCTGCTTCTTGGCGCGGCCGGGGCCGCCTCCCATGCCCGGCATCCCGGGCATGCCGGGCATGCCGCCGCCCTGGGCCATGCGGGACATCATCTTGCGGGCCTCGAAGAACCGCTCGACCAGGCCCTTCACCGCGCTGACCTCGACGCCGGAGCCCTTGGCGATACGGGCGCGGCGCGAGCCGTTGATGATCGTCGGGTCCTGGCGCTCGGCCGGGGTCATCGACTTGATGATCGCGGCCGTGCGGTCGACGTCCCGCTCGTCGAGGTTGTTGATCTGGTCCTTCAGCTGGCCCATGCCCGGCAGCATGCCGAGGAGCTTGGAGATCGACCCCATCTTCCTGACCTGCTCCATCTGGGACAGGAAGTCGTCGAGGGTGAAGTCCTGGCCCTTCTTGGAGGCCAGCTTGGAGGCCATCTTCTCGGCCTCGGCCTGGCTGAAGGTCTTCTCCGCCTGCTCGATCAGGGTGAGCAGGTCACCCATGTCGAGGATGCGGGAGGCCATCCGGTCCGGGTGGAAGGCGTCGAATTCGTCGAGCTTCTCGCCGTTCGACGCGAACATGATCGGCTTGCCGGTGATCTGCCGGATCGACAGGGCCGCACCACCGCGGGCGTCGCCGTCGAGCTTGGAGAGCACCACGCCGTCGAAGCCGACGCCGTCGCGGAAGGCCTCGGCGGTGTTGACCGCGTCCTGACCGATCATCGCGTCGACGACGAAGAGGATCTCGTCCGGGGAGACCGCGTCCCGGATGTCCGCGGCCTGCTGCATCATCTCCTGGTCGATGCCGAGGCGGCCGGCGGTGTCCACGATCACGATGTCGTGGACCTTGGACCTGGCGAACTCGATCGAGTTCTTGGCGACCTGGACCGGGTCGCCCACGCCGTTGCCCGGCTCCGGCGCGAAGACGGCCACGCCGGCGCGCTCGGCGACGACGCTCAGCTGGTTGACGGCGTTGGGGCGCTGGAGGTCGCAGGCGACGAGCAGCGGCGAGTGGCCCTGCTCCTTCAGCCAGCGGCCGAGCTTGCCCGCGAGGGTGGTCTTGCCGGCACCCTGCAGACCGGCCAGCATGATCACGGTGGGCGGCTGCTTGGCGAAGCGCAGCCGGCGGGTCTCGCCGCCCAGGATCGTGACCAACTCGTCGTTGACGATCTTCAGGACCTGCTGGGCCGGGTTCAGCGCGCGGGAGACCTCGGCGCCCAGGGCCCTTTCCTTGACGTTCTTGATGAACGACCGGACGACCGGCAGGGCGACGTCCGCCTCGAGGAGGGCGATGCGGATCTCGCGCGCCGTGGCGTCGATGTCCGCTTCGCTCAAGCGCCCCTTGCCGCGCAAGTTCTTGAAGGTCGCTGAGAGGCGATCGGAGAGAGTATCGAACACGGCGGCGTCGGTCCTCGGGGTCGGGGGCGGTATGAGCGTCTTCCAGGGTATCCGGCCGCGCAAGACATTCGTCCCCGCCCGCCGGATTCATTCGGCCGGCGGGGACGGAGAAGCCCCGCGTCGGCGGGGAGCGGCCCGGACCGGTGACGCAGAACACGGCGACGGCGGGATCACTCCCGCTGCGGCGGGGAGCACGCGCGGTACGACGCGTGACGCCTCAGCGGGGTCACGCCCGCAGCGCCTCCTCCAGCTTCCGGGCCGACGAAGCCGCCTCGTCGGCCGGCAGCGGCGCGCCGTCGACGGTGGTCACGTAGAAGGCGTCGACCGCGTTCGAACCGAGCGTGCTCACGTGCGCGCTCCTCACCCGTACCGCCGCGTCCTCCAGCGCGGCCCCGATCCGGAACAGCAGCCCCGGCGCGTCCTGGGCGCGGACCTCGATCACCGTGGCCAGACGGGAGGCCGCCGGGGCCACCGTCACCCGCGGCGGGGGCGCGACCACGCCGCGCCGCCTCGGGTAGGCCGCGTCCCGCTCCGCGAGCCGGCCCGCGATGTCCAGCGAGCCGTCCAGGGCGCGGACGAGGTCGGCGCGGAGCCGGGCGGCCTGGGGCAGCGAGCCGTACTCGGCCGCGACCCGCCAGTCGAGCAGCAGGACGGAGCCCTCGACACCGGCCGGCAGCTCCAGGGCCCGCAGCTCCGCCGTGCGGACGGTCAGCCGGTGCATGGCCAGGACGCCGGCCACCGCGGGCAGCACGCCCTTCTGGTCGGGTACGGCGATGAGGAGCTCCACGCCGAGCGGCTCGGGGTCGCCGGACGGCTGCTCCGCGGCCGGGTCGGCCGGCGGTTCGGTCTGCGCGCGCAGCGCCAGCACGGGGCTGCCCGTGGCGACCGCCTCGATCGCGAGCCGTTCCTGCTCGGCGGTGGCCGCGGCGGTCGCGGGCTCCTCCGGGGCGTCCCCGGCGAGCACCGCCGAGACCCGTGCGACCAGGCCGGCGACGAGCGAGCCCCGCCAGGACGACCAGGCCGCCGGGCCGGTGGCCAGGGCGTCCGCCTCGGTGAGGGCGTGCAGCAGCTCCAGGGTGCCCTGCGAGCGGACCGCCTCGGCGACCGACCGCACGGTGGCCGGGTCCTCCAGGTCACGCCGGGTGGCCGTCTCGACGAGCAGCAGGTGGTGGCGTACGAGGGTGGCCAGGACGGCGACGTCCGCGCGGTCGAAGCCGATGCGGGCGGCGACGTCCTTGGCGATGATCTCGCCGGCCACGGAGTGGTCGCCGGGCCAGCCCTTGCCGATGTCGTGCAGCAGCGCGGCGACCAGCAGCAGGTCGGGACGGCTGACGCGGCGGGTGAACTCGGAGGCCCGCACGGCGGTCTCGATGAGGTGCCGGTCCACGGTCCACAGGTGCACGGCGTTGCGCTGCGGGCGGCAGCGCACCCGCTCCCAGTCGGGGAGGAGCCGCGTGATCAGGCCTTCGGCCTCCAGCGCCTCCCAGACCTCGACGGTGGGCCGGCCGGAGCCCAGGAGGGTGACCAGCTGTTCGCGGGCCTCGGCGGGCCAGGGGGTGGGCAGCGGGCGCACGGTGGCCGCGAGGCGCCGTACGGCGTGCAGGGAGAGCGGGAGGCCGGCCTGGGCGGCGGCGGCCGCGGCGCGCAGCGGGAGCACGGGGTCGCGTTCGGGGCGCGCGGCGCGGGCGAGCACCACCTCGCCGTCCTGCTCCACGACCCCCTCGGCCAGCGGAGACCGTTCGGCGGCCGGTTTGCCGCCGCCCAGCATGGCGCGCAGTCTCGGCCGCGCGGCGCGCGACCTGAGCACGCGCCTCACTTCGCGCCAGGTGACGTCACTGGCGTAGGAGACGACCCGGGCCGCCTCGTAGACCTGGCGCAGGAGGGTGTCCGCGTCCAGGAGCCCCAGTTCGGCCGCGACCTGGTCCTGTTCCTGGAGGGCCAGCCGGTCGGTCGCGCGGCCGGTCGCCAGGTGCAGGGCGTCGCGGACGTCGAGGAGCCGGCGGCGGGCGTCGGCGAGGCCCTCGCGCGGGGCGTCGGCGAGCCAGGAGGCGGCGACGGCGCGCAGGGCGGTGGCGTCGCGCAGACCGCCGCGGGCCTCCTTGAGGTCCGGTTCCAGCAGGTACTGCAGCTCGCCCTGGCGTTCGGCGCGCTCGGCGCAGAGTTCCTGGAGTTCGGGCAGCCGTTTGGGCGCCTGGTTGCGCCAGTCGGCCAGGACGGCCGTCCGCAGTCCCGCCGTCAGCCCCAGGTCGCCCGCGAGGTGGCGGGCGTCCAGCAGGCCGAGCTGCACTTTCAGGTCCTCGCTGGCGGTCCTGCGGGCCTCCGCCTGGGTGCGCACGGAGTGGTCGAGGGCGAGGCCCAGGTCCCAGACGGGGTACCAGAGGCGGTCGGCGAGGGCGGCGACCCCCTTGGGGTCGCTGCCGTCGTGCAGCAGGAGGAGGTCGAGGTCGCTGCGCGGGGACAGCTCGCCCCGGCCGTACCCGCCGACGGCGACCAGGGAGACACCGCGCACCTCCTCGGCGCCGGCGGTGAACAGGCCCGTGAGCCAGTCGTCGGTCAGTTCGGCGAGGGCCGAACGGCGCGGCGGCCCGGACCGCGCCCCCTCGGTGAGGAGGCGCAGCCGGGCCGCCGCGTAGCCGCTGGGTCCCGAGTCCTCTGCATCGTTGCGCACGTCCGTGCTCGTCACCCAGCGACTCCCGTTCTGTCGTGCGGTCAGAGCGCGTCCGGACCGCGCTCGCCGGTGCGGACCCGTACGGCGGTCTCGACCGGGAGGGACCAGACCTTGCCGTCACCGATCTTGCCGGTGCGGGCCGCCTTGACGATGACGTCGATCAGCTGCTCGGCGTCGTCGTCCTCGGCCAGTACCTCGATGCGGATCTTGGGGACCAGGTCGACCGTGTACTCGGCGCCGCGGTAGACCTCGGTGTGGCCCCGCTGACGACCGTAGCCGCTGGCCTCCGTGACCGTCAGGCCGTGGACGCCGAAGGCCTGGAGGGCCTCCTTGATCTCGTCGAGCCGGTGCGGCTTCACGACGGCGGTGATGAGCTTCATGCGTCCACCTTCTTGCTCGCGGTCCCGGCCACCGGGACCGGAACGGCCGTGGTGCGGGCGGCACCGCCACCGGCGCCGCTGAAGTCGTATGCGGTCTCGGCGTGCTCGGCCTGGTCGATGCCGGCGACCTCCTCGTCCTCGGAGACCCGCATCCCGATCGTCCTGTCGAGGAGGAAGGCGAGGACCGCCGAGACGACCAGCGAGTAGGCGAGGACCGCGAAGACGCCGGCGCACTGCTTCCAGAGCTGGTCCAGGCCGCCGCCGTAGAAGAGGCCCGCGACGTCGGACTGGCCCTTGCCGGTGGCGAAGAAGCCGATGAGGAGCGAGCCGAGGATGCCGCCGACGAGGTGGACGCCGACGACGTCGAGGGAGTCGTCGTAGCCGAACCTGTACTTCAGGCCGACGGCCATGGCGCACAGCACACCGGCGATGGCGCCGACGGCGATCGCGCCGAGCGGGGAGACCGCGCCGCCGGCCGGGGTGATGGCGACCAGACCGGAGACCGCGCCGGAGGCGGCGCCCAGCGTGGTGAACGCGCCGTGGCGGATCTTCTCGTAGGCGAGCCAGCCGAGGACGGCGGCGGCGGTGGCGACCTGCGTGTTGACGAACATCAGCGCGCCGACGCCGTCGTCGTTGCCGAGCCACGAACCGGCGTTGAAGCCGAACCAGCCGAACCACAGCAGACCGGCGCCGAGCATGACCAGCGGGAGGCTGTGCGGGCGCATCGGGTCCTTCTTGAAGCCGACGCGCTTGCCGATGACCAGGATCACGCCGAGGGCCGCGGCACCGGCGTTGATGTGGACGGCCGTGCCGCCGGCGAAGTCGATGACGCCGAGTTCGAAGGCCCAGCCGCCGGCGCCCCAGACCCAGTGGGCGACCGGGAAGTAGACGATCGTGGCCCACAGCGTGATGAACAGCGCCCAGGCGCTGAACTTCACGCGGTCCGCGAGCGCTCCGCTGATCAGCGCGGGCGTGAGGACGGCGAACATCAGCTGGAAGACCAGGAACACGAAGACCGGGATCGTGTAGCCGTCCCACAGCTCGGTCAGGCCGATGTCGCTGAGGCCGACCCAGTCGGAGTTCCACCCGATGAGGCTGCCGGAGTCCGTACCGAAGGCGAGGGAGAAGCCGTACAGCACCCACAGAATCGTGACGATGCCCAAGCTGATGAAGCTCATCATCAGCATGTTGAGGGTGCTCTTGACGCGGACCATGCCTCCGTAGAAGAAGGCCAGGCCGGGTGTCATGAGCATCACCAGGGCGGAACAGATGAGCATGAAGCCTGTGTTCGCGGACGACAGCGTGGGTGCGTCCGCCGCAAGCGTGATGGCTGGTGCCATCGGCGTCTCCTCGTCGTTGGTACGGCCCCGTGCGGGCGAAGCCAGAGCGGATTGAGGGGTGGGCCGGTTATGCGCCATGAGATTGGCGCAGCGCCGTTTCGGTGGAAGCCCCTCGTTGTTTCGCCGCCGTGACGAAGGCGCCATGCGTGTTACGCGTCGATGAACCGGCGGATGTCGCCCGCGCCGATCGTTATCGTGGCGCAACCTTCACCGGAGGATGAAAACCGGCCGCGGTCGGCCTTCCGAATGACCTGGCATGGGGGAGCCGAGTCGGGCAGTTCGGGAGGGCCGGCCGCGGCCGGGGTTCCGGGGTGCCGCCGGGTCTCAGACCGCTTCCGCGGTCTCCGGCAGTTCGACGGCGAGCCGGTCGGTGAGGTCGACGACCTCGCTGAGGTCCCCGAAGTCACGGACGGCGGTGTCGACCGTCTTCCGGATACGGGTGTTGACGCGCTCGGAGCGGACCTTCTTGGCTTCCTTCATCGCCCGCGCGGCGAGGACCGTGCTCTGTTCGGGCTCGCGCCGCAGCAGGTGGACGGTGGCCAGGCCGATCAGGTTCAGCACGTAGGAGCGCTGGTGGTCGGCGTCCTCGGCGAACAGGTCGACGGCCTTGCGCATCAGCGGCTCGGCCAGCGAGGCGTAGGTGGGGCTGCGGCCGGCCACGTAGGCCAGGTCGCGGAACGAGTGGGAGTTCTCGCCGTGCAGCTCGGCCTCGGAGAAGAAGCGGATCCAGTCGGGGTCGGGCTCGTCCCACTCCTCCGCCTCGGCGAAGATGTCCTCGGCCATCCGGACCGCCCGCTTGCACCGGCCGGGCTGGCCCATGTTGGCGTAGGCGCGGGCCTCCATCGCATACAGCATGGACTGGGTGCGCGGGCTCGCGCTGTCACGGCTGCCGTACTGGGCCAGGTGGATCAGCTCCAGGGCGTCGTCGGGCCGCCCGAGGTGGATCATCTGGCGGCTCATGCTGGACAGGACGTACGAGCCGAGGGGGCGGTCCCCGGCCTCCTTGGCCGCGTGCAGGGCGAGGACGAAGTACTTCTGCGCGGTCGGCTGGAGCCCCACGTCGTACGACATCCAGCCGGCCAGCTCGGCCAGCTCGGCGGCGACCTTGAAGAGCTTGCGCGCGGTCGCCTCGGGCTGGGGTTCCTGGAGGAGGTCCGTCACCTCGTGCAGCTGTCCGACCACCGCCTTGCGGCGCAGACCGCCGCCGCACTGGGCGTCCCACTGCCGGAACATCACGGTGGTGGACTCCAGCAGGTCCAGCTCGGGCCGGGAGAGCCGGCCGCGGGCGCGGCTGGTGGGGACGGACGAGGCGTCCTCCTGCGGAGCCGGCGGCGAGGGGACGAGCCAGCGCTGCATGGGCTCGATGAGGGACGGGCCCGCGGACAGGGACAGCGAGGTCCCGAGGAAGCCGCGCCGCGCCAGCATGAGGTCGCTGCGCGAGAACTCGCTGAGCTGGGCCACCGTCTGCGGACCCGTCCAGGGGAGGTCGACGCCGGTCGCGGCGGGTGTCTGCCGCGTGGTGCGCAGACCGAGGTCCTCGACGGAGACGACACAGCCGAACCGCTCGGAGAACAGCTCGGACAGGATGCGGGGGATGGGTTCGCGGGGGTTCTCGCCGTCCAGCCAGCGGCGCACGCGCGAGGTGTCCGTGGAGATGTGGTGGGCGCCCAGCCGGCGGGCGCGGCGGTTGACCTGGCGGGCCAGCTCGCCCTTGGACCAGCCGCTGCGCACGAACCAGGAGCCGAGCAGTTCGTTGGGGCGCTTGTCGGCGTGCGCCGCGCTTCCCGCACCCGTCCCGCTTCCGCCGTTGCCGCTCACTGGAACGCCCCCATCCCTGAGACCACTTGTCACTCGAGTGCGCCAAGCCCTATCAGAATGCCGGTCAACACCGCCCGCCGTCCGACGCTTGTCACCCTTCGCACGGAAAGCCGACTTGCCTCCGGCATACCCGCGGAGGCATGTGCCCCGGGTCTCGCACACTCAACGTAATCCCACGATCACGCTTCCGGCCATGGCGGTTGCGGAATCGCCACCATTCGCCACCCCTTCGAATGAACTCACGACGACCGGTCCGCGATTCACTTGACACAGGACGGCCACGAGTGGGCGGAGAGGTGCACGCCGGAGCGCGCACAACCGGCCGCACCACCCGCGACGCCTCCACGCGCCGCCTGGATCAGGCGGCGACGGGAAGGCGACAATACGCAGAGTCACGGTGTGCGTCCGCAACGTAACCACCGGTGCGTCGGACCCGTTGGAGGGGGCATGGGCTTCACGATCGGCGGCATTCGCGAGATCCGCTCCGGCGCGCGCAGGCGCGGTCGCTCGTCCGAGTGCACCGCCGTCGCCGAGTTCACCGGCCTGTGGGGCTGGGACGTGGTGCCGGGCGCGCGCGCCGTGGCGGGCGTCTGCTCGTGCGGGCGCGGTGACTGCCGCGCACCGGGCGCCCACCCCCTGGAGTTCGCGCCCCTCGTCCCGGCCGGCGCCACGCTCGACGACGTGGCCGGCGCCTGGGCCGAGTTCCCGGGGGCCACGGTGATGCTGCCGGTCGGGCGCGCCTTCGACGTGATCGAGATGGCCGAGCCGGCCGGGCACCGCGCCCTGCTCCGGCTGGAACGCATGGGGCTTCCGCTCGGACCGGTGATCGCCACCCCCGAGGGCCGCGCGCAGTTCCTCGTCGCCCCCGGCGCCGCCGCCGGCCTCGGCGGCCTGCTCTACCGCATGGGCTGGGACGACCCGTCGGCCCTGGGGCTGCGCGGCCTGGGCCCGGGCACGTACGTCACGGCACCGCCCTCCGACCGGGGCGGCCTGGGACCGGTGCGCTGGCTGCGCCCGCCCGCCCTGGACTCGGCGACCCGCCCGCCGGCCGCCCGGCTGCTGCTGGGGACGCTGGCGTACGTGGCCCACAGGTCCCGGACCCCGTCCTGAGCCGACCGGCCCGCACGACGAAGCGCCCGTCCCCGGCTGCACCTCGGGGGCGGGCGCTTCTCGTCACGCGCCGGCGGGAGCGGGGTTCAGTCCCCGATCAGGGCGTCGACGAACGCCTCCGGCTCGAACGGCGCCAGGTCGTCCGCGCCCTCACCGAGCCCGACCAGCTTGACCGGCACGCCCAGCTCGCGCTGGACCGCGACGACGATGCCGCCCTTGGCCGTGCCGTCGAGCTTGGTCAGCACGATGCCGGTGATGTCGACGACCTCGGCGAAGACCCGGGCCTGGACGAGGCCGTTCTGGCCGGTGGTGGCGTCGAGGACGAGCAGCACCTCGTCGAGCGGGGCGTGCTTCTCGACGACCCGCTTGACCTTGCCGAGCTCGTCCATGAGCCCGGTCTTGGTGTGCAGACGGCCGGCGGTGTCGATGAGGACCACGTCGGTCCCCATCTCCTTGCCCTCCTTGACGGCGTCGAAGGCGACGGACGCGGGGTCGCCGGCCTCCGGGCCGCGCACGGTGTGGGCGCCGACGCGCTCCCCCCAGGTCTGCAGCTGGTCCGCGGCGGCGGCCCGGAAGGTGTCGGCGGCGCCCAGGACGACCGTACGGCCGTCGGCCACCAGGACACGGGCGAGCTTGCCGGTGGTGGTGGTCTTGCCGGTGCCGTTGACGCCGACGACCATCACGATGCCGGGCTTGCGGCCCTCGGGCTCGGTCTTCACGGTGCGGTCGAAGTCGGTGCCGACCAGCTGGAGCAGTTCCTCGCGCAGCAGGCCGCGCAGCTCCTCGGGGGTGCGGGTGCCGAGCACCCGGACCCGCTCGCGCAGTCGTTCGACCAGTTCCTGGGTGGGCAGGACGCCGACGTCGGCGGTGAGGAGGGTGTCCTCGATCTCCTCCCAGGTGTCCTCGTCCAGGTGCTCGCGCGACAGCAGCGTGAGCAGTCCCTTGCCGAGGGCGTTCTGGGAGCGGGAGAGACGGGCGCGGAGGCGGACGAGACGCCCCGCGGTGGGCTCCGGGATCTCGATGGCGGGAGCCTCGACGACCGGCGGTTCCTCGACGGTGGCGGCTGCGCCGCCGCCCGGGAGGTCCACCTCCTCGATCACGCGGCGCGGTTCGTCGCGCGGCGTCTCGGCCTCGTCGCCGACGTGCGGCTCGGCCGGAGGAGCGGTGATGTCGGGCGCTGCGGGGGGCGGCGGGGGCAGCGGCTTCTTCCGCCGGCTGCCGACGACGAGCCCGCCGAGCACCGCGAGCACGACCACGGCGATGACTACAGCAAGGATGACGGTTTCCATAACGCGTCCAGTATCCATCCCTCCCCGGGGCGGGGCCCTGCTCCTCGGAGCGGGTGTCTCCGGACGGAAAGCCGGTCCGTGGATCGGCCCCGGTGAGGCCCGGTCGGCCGGCCCGCTCCCGTACGGGGCGGCCCTCGCCCGGAACCGCGGCCTCGGCCGGGTGGTACCTCTCCCCCGGGACGCGTCCTGGGGGCGGCCGCAGGAGTGCGCGTGCGCGACCGGCGCCCCGGCGGGAGCCGGCGCCGGTCCGGGGGAACGTGACCGCCGCCCCCGGTCCGGAGTGTGACCGGACCGGGGGCGGCGGGGTGCGAGGAGAGGGGCAGCGGGGATGTCGACCCTCTCCCCGGGTACGCGGGGGGACGGTCAGCCCATCTCCTCCAGCGCCTTGCCCTTCGTCTCCTTGACGTACTTGAGGACGAACGGGATGGAGAGCGCGGCGAAGACCGTGTAGATCACGTAGGTCACGGAGAGGTTCCAGTCGGCCAGCGACGGGAAGCTCGCGGTGATGGCCCAGTTGGCGATCCACTGCGCCGAGGCGGCGACGCCGAGAGCGGCGGCGCGGATCTTGTTCGGGAACATCTCGCCGAGGAAGACCCAGACGACCACGCCCCAGGACAGGGCGAAGAAGAGGACGAACACGTGGGCGGCGATCAGGGCGATCCAGCCCTGGGTGGCGGGCAGCTTGCCGTCGACCAGGTCGAAGGAGAACGCCCAGGCCTCCAGCGCGAGGCCGATCACCATGCCGACGGAGCCGATGAGGGCCAGCGGCTTGCGGCCGATGCGGTCCACGAAGATCATCGCGATCACGGTGCCGACGATGTTGATGATCGACGTCGTGAAGGAGTAGAAGAACGAGTCCGACGGGTCGACGCCGACCGACTGCCACAGCGTCGAGGAGTAGTAGAACGCGACGTTGATGCCGACGAACTGCTGGAAGACCGACAGGCCGATACCGATCCAGACGATCGGCTTGAAGAAGAAGGAGCCGCCGAGCAGGTCCTTGAAGGTCGACTTGTGCTCGCTGCGCATGCCGGCCTCGATCTCGGCCACCCGGGCGTCGAGGTCGAGGTCCTTGCCCTCGACCTCGGTGAGGATCTCGCGGGCCCGCTCGTGGCGGCCGACGGAGATCAGGAAGCGCGGGGACTCGGGGATCGCGAAGGACAGCAGGCCGTAGAGGACGGCCGGGACGACCATGACGCCCAGCATGACCTGCCAGGCCTCCAGGCCCATCAGCTCACCGCGCTGATCGCCGTCGGCGGCGTTCAGCAGGCCCCAGTTGACCAGCTGCGACACCGCGATGCCGACGACGATCGCGGCCTGCTGGAAGGAGCCGAGACGGCCGCGGTAGGCGGGCGGGGCGACCTCGGCGATGTAGGCCGGGCCGATGACCGAGGCCATGCCGATGGCGAAGCCGCCGACGACGCGCCAGAAGGCGAGGTCCCACAGCGAGAAGGGCAGCGCCGAGCCGACGGCGCTGATGGTGAAGAGGACGGCGGCGATCTGCATGCACCGGATGCGGCCGATGCGGTCGGCTATGCGGCCGGCGGTCGCGGCGCCGACGGCGCAGCCGATCAGGGCGATGGCGATGACCTGGGCGAGGGCCGCGGAGCCGATGTCGTAGCGGTCGCGGATCGCCTCGACGGCGCCGTTGATCACGGAGCTGTCGTAGCCGAAGAGGAAGCCGCCCATCGCGGCCGCCGCGGCGATGAAGATGACGTGCCCGAGATGATCGGGGTGAGCCGTCCCGGCTCCTGATGTGGGTGCCTGCGCTGTGCTGGTCACGTGAACTCCTCGGGCCACCGGCAACGCCGCCGATGTGGGGGTCTGCCCTTCGAGGTGAGTGGTACCTGAAGGTAAAAACAACGAAGCCGAGACTATGCCTTCAAGTTTCGAAGTCAATACCGGGTCGTGTGTGAGATACACGGCACGGGTGAAGGCATCGTGTTCAAGTTTTGAAGGGTTGAAGGCGTCGAGAGCGGGAAGACGGGCCCGCTAGCGAAGCCGCTGCGAGATCACCTTCGACACGCCGTCGCCCTGCATGGAGACGCCGTAGAGCGCGTCGGCGACCTCCATCGTGCGCTTCTGGTGCGTGATCACGATCAGCTGCGAGGACTCCTGGAGCTCCTGCATGATGCGGATGAGGCGCTGCAGGTTGGTGTCGTCGAGGGCGGCCTCGACCTCGTCCATGACGTAGAACGGGCTGGGGCGCGCCTTGAAGATCGACACCAGCATCGCGACGGCGGTCAGCGACCGCTCGCCGCCCGAGAGCAGGCTGAGCCGCTTGACCTTCTTGCCCGGCGGCCGGGCCTCCACCTCGACGCCCGTGGTAAGCATGTGGTCGGGGTCGGTCAGGATCAGCCGCCCCTCCCCGCCGGGGAACAGCCGGCTGAACACGCCCTCGAACTCGCGGGCGGTGTCCCGGAACGCCTCGGTGAAGACCTGCTCGACGCGCTCGTCGACCTCCTTCACCACCTGCAACAGGTCGGCGCGCGTCTTCTTCAGGTCCTCCAGCTGCTCGCTGAGGAACTGGTGGCGTTCCTCCAGCGCGGCGAACTCCTCCAGGGCGAGCGGGTTCACCTTGCCGAGCTGCTGGTAGGCGCGTTCCGCCGCCCTCAGCCGCTTCTCCTGCTCGGCCCGCACGAAGGGCCTCGGCCGGTTGCGCGGGTGCTCGGGGTCCTCCGGCAGCTCCTCGCCCTCGGCGGGGGGCGAGGGCGGCACCGGTCGGTGCGGTCCGTACTCGGACACCAGTCCCGCCGGTTCGACACCCAGTTCCTCCAGCGCCTTGGTCTCCAGCTGCTCGATCCGCAGCCGCTTCTCGGCGCCGAGTACCTCGCCCCGGTGAACTGAATCCGTCAACTTGTCGAGTTCGGCCTTGAGTTCGCGCCCGGTGGTGCGGGCGGCGGCCAGTTCCCGCTCACGACGGGCCTTGGCGGCCTCGGCGGCGACGCGCTCGGCGTCCGCCCGCCGGAGCGACACCTCGACGTGGGCGAGCAGCTGCCGCGCGCCGGAGGCGACGGCCTCCGCGACGGCGGCCTCGTGCCGCAGCCGTGCCCGCCGCTGCTCGGCACGCGCGCGTGCCTCGCGTTCCGCGCGGGCGGCCCGGTCCAGCGAGTCGGCCCGTCCGGCCAGTCCCTTGACCCGTTCCTCGTGCGTGCGGACCTGGAGCCGTGCCTCCATCTCGGTCTGCCGCGCGTTGGCCCCGTCGGCGGCGAGCCGGTCCCGTACGGAGGTGTCGGGCTCCTCCTGGACCGGCATCTCCTCGGCGACGGCCAGCCTCTCCGCCAGTTCCTCGGCCTCCTGGACGGCCTTGTCGAGCGCCTCCTGCGCGCGGGCGGCCGCGGCGGCCGACCGCTCGGCCTCCCCGGCGGCGCCGCGGGCCTGTCCGGCGAGGCGTCCGAGCTGCTGGGCGACGGCCGACTTCTCCCGCTCCGCCGTCCGCCGCCGCTCGCCGAGCTCCTCGACGAGCCCGGCGCACTCCCCGCGCCGCTCCCCCGCCGCCTGCTGGGCCCCGGTCAGTTCCTCGCACCGCACCGCCAGCTCCGCCAGCTCGGCGGCGGCCTCGTCCACCGACGCCTGCACCTCGAGCAGGCTCGGCGCCCCGGCGGACCCGCCGTGCGCGAAGTGCGCCCCGAGCAGGTCGCCTTCGGCCGTCACCGCGGTGAGGTCGGGCCGGGCCTGGACGAGGTCCTCGGCGTCCTCCAGGGTGCCGACGACGACGATCCCGCGCAGCAGCCGCCGTACGGCGGGCATGAGCTCGGCGGGGGCACGTACGAGGTCGGCGGCGCAGGGGGGACCGGCGGCGGCCGTGGGCGCGGTGACGCTCGTGCCGGCCGCGGGTGCGTCGGCGGCCGTGGCCGTGCCGGGGGCCGGTGCCGGCGGTCCGCCGTCGGGCGCGGTCTGCCGGCCGGGTCCGCCGAAGCCGCCGGCCCGTCCGGACGCGTCCCCTCCCCCGGCCCCGGTCGCGGAGTCGCTCTCCCCCGCGGGCGACGGTTCCCCGGGAGCTCCCGCCAGCAGGAGGGCCGCGCGTCCCGCGTCCTGCTTGCGCAGCAGGCGGATGGCGTCGGCGGCCGCGGACGGGGTGGTCACGGCGAGGGCGTCCGCGGCGGCGCCGAAAGCGGCGGCCAGGGGGACCTCGTAGCCGGGGGTGAGGGTGAGGAGCTCCGCGGCCGGGCCGAGCAGACCGGTCAGGCGGTCCTGCGCGCCGAGCAGCGCGCCCGTGCCGTCCTTGCGGCGCAGGCCCAGGGCGAGGGCCTCGTGGCGGGCCCGGGTCGCGGCGCGCTCGCGCTCGGCCACGGTGGCCGCCTCACGGGCCGCGCCCAGCGCCGTCTCCGCCTCGGCGAGCTGCCGCTTCGCCGCCTCGTGCCGCTCGGCGAGTTCCGCGTCGCCCGCGTCGAGGCCGTCGACCTCCGCCTTCAGGGCCTCGTACTCCTCCTGCGCGGCCGCGGCCCGTTCCCGGGCCTCGTCCCGGGCGGCGGCCAGGCGGTCGATCTCGGCCTGGGCGGAGGCGGCGCGCGAGCGGGCCGCGTTGACCTGGCCGTGCAGCCGGGCGAGGCCCTCGCGGCGGTCGGCGATGGCGCGGGCCGCGTCCTTCAGGCGCCGTTCCTCGACGGCCAGCTCCCGCTCCAGGTCGGCGCGGTGGGCGACGGTGTCGTCGAGCGCCCGCTGCGCCGCTTCGAGGGCGGCCTCCAGCTCGGCCTCCTGCTCGCGGACGCGGGCGGCCTCGCGCTCCATGTCCTCGGGGTCGCGACCGCGCCGCTCCTCGGGGGGCGCGGAGGTGGCGCTCTTCACGCGGGCGTCGGCCAGCGAGACGGTGCCGCGGACGCGTTCGGCGAGCTGGGACAGCTCGTACCAGGTCTGCTGGGCGCGCTGGAGGCGGGGCGTGAGCCGGCGCACCTCGTCCTCCAGGAGCGCCTCCCGCTGGAGGGCCGTGCGCAGTTCCCGCTCGGCCGCCTCCTTGCGCTCCTTCAGCGCGGCCTCGTCGGCGACCTCCGTCTGGAGGGCCTCCCGCAGCCGCACGAGATCGTCGGCGAGGAGGCGGAGGCGGGCGTCGCGCAGATCGGCCTGGATGACGGCGGCCCGGCGTGCGACCGCCGCCTGCCGGCCGAGCGGCTTGAGCTGGCGCCGCAGTTCGTCGGTCAGATCCTGCACGCGCGCGAGGTTGGCCTGCATCGCGTCCAGTTTTCTGAGCGCCTTCTCCTTGCGCTTGCGGTGCTTGAGGACGCCCGCGGCCTCCTCGATGAAGGCGCGGCGGCCCATCGGGTCGGCGTGCAGGACGGAGTCGAGCTGGCCCTGTCCGACGATGACGTGCATTTCGCGGCCGATGCCGGAGTCGGAGAGCAGGTCCTGGATGTCGAGGAGCCGGCAGGTGTCACCGTTGATCTGGTACTCGCTGCCGCCGTTGCGGAACATGATCCGCGTGATGGTGACCTCGGCGTACTCGATGGGCAGGGCGCCGTCGGAGTTGTCGATGGTCAGGGACACCTCGGCGCGGCCCAGCGGGGGGCGGCCGGTGGTGCCGGCGAAGATGACGTCCTCCATCTTGCCGCCGCGCAGCGACTTGGCGCCCTGCTCGCCCATGACCCAGCTGAGCGCGTCCACGACGTTGGACTTGCCCGAGCCGTTCGGCCCGACGACACACGTGATGCCCGGCTCGAACCGGAGTGTGGTGGCCGAGGCGAACGACTTGAAGCCGCGGAGGGTCAGGGCCTTGAGGTGCACGCAGCTGGACTTTACCTTCCGGGAATGTCTCACTCCATGAACCCGCGGTTTCACCCTTGAACGCGCAGGGCACACCACTCGTTAAAGAAGCTGAAAGGATGCGCGGGGGAAAGAAAAGGCGGGGCCGAAAGGGCGAGGCCGGCGGGGACAGAGAGAAGGGACGCCGAAGCGTCCCTTGCAACTTCTGACACTGAGCGGTCCGACGCGGTTGAGAAAAGTCGCCCAACCACTGCGTGCGCTGTGGTGCAGCGGTGCAGCGATCAGGTGAGCGCAGGCTCCGCCTGGTGTGCGTCGATGCTCTCCATGATCCTGTCGTGAGAAGCGGCAGCCGTCAGGGCGTCGTTCTCGGCCTGGATCCGAACGAGCTCGGATTCCAGGTCCTGGACACGCTGCTGGAGCCGTCGCATCTCGGCGAGGAGTCGCGGGTCGGAGCCGCCGACGTAACCGAGAAGCGCCTTTGCCATGATGGATGGTCCTCCACACTGAGTGACCGACCGAAGCGGTGTGGGTCGTGAGGGATTCGCACCCGCGGTGCTTGGCAGGATCTTGTTCGTGCTGCCGTTCATCCATGCCAAACAGCTAGGTGCGCGGGGTGCTTTCAGCGTCTCACCAAAAAGTTTGACGGTCAACACGATCACGCCCCGTACGGGCGGACAACCCCGGGGCGCGCGGCCGTGAACGGCGGCGCTGCGACTCCTGCGGGGCCCTCGGGGCGTGGCGATCATCCTTGCGTGCGGAGCCTGCCACCGCAAGCGGTTCTTGGCAACCACCTGGCCCTTTCCGCTTCGGGCGGATGCCGGTGGCATGTCCCTCCGCTTCCGGGCGGCGGTTCGGCGCCGACGGCGTCAGCGAACCGCGAAGCCCTCGTAGCCGCCGCGCGGTGTGTCCCATATCTCTGTGACACCGTCCACGCGCCCGGGCGTGTCGCCACTCTGGAGCCAGTCCAGCAGGCCCTCGCAGCCGTTCCTGGAGCCCTCGGCGACCACCTGGACCCGGCCGTCGGCCAAATTGAGAGCAAAACCACTCAGACCGCCGATCTCCAGCGCCTTCGCCCGCGTGAACCAGCGGAAACCCACGCCCTGGACCTGCCCGCGCACCCAGGCGATCAGCCTTGCATCCTCGCTCATGGGTGCAACCTAACCAGGCAATGTCTCTCGGGACACTTCCTCCCCGAGCGGCATGCGGTACCGTCCCCACCCAATGCATCTCATCTGAAACTCACTCGATCGAGTGAGTCAGGTCGACCACTGGGAGTCATGCGTCACAGGGCGCGGGTCGGCCGCAGGGACTCCGCCCGGACCGAGGGACCTCCCCCGGGTCGGAGGGTCCCCTCGGACCCGGGGACCCGCCCGGACCAGTCGGACGAGGAAGGCCAGGACATGGGACGCCACCGACGCTCAGCCGCCGGCCGCGCCGCCACGGGCCGCGCCACGGGTGCCGGCCGCACCGACGGCTCGTACACGGCGGGGCACGGCGGGCGGGACGCGTACGCCGACGACCTGCCCGCGATGGGCATCGCCCCGTACCTGAACCCGGAGGCGTACGCCGATTCGGTGGCCCGGAGCCAGGAGTACCTGTTCGCGACGGACGACGCGTACGCCCGGACGTCCGGCGACACGGCCGTCCTCCCGGCCGAGGGGTTCTCGCCGGACGACGGCCCGCACCGGCCCGGCGCGGGTCGCCGCCGCAAGAAGAAGGCCGTGACCCCGGTCAGGACGGGTCTGCTCGGGATGTCGGCGGCGGTCGCCCTCGGCACGGTCGCGGTGGCTACGGGCGTGGTGCCCGGCCTCGACACCTACCGGCTCGGCGGCGGCGCCGGCGACAAGGTGCAGGCCGCCGACTCGCCCACCAACTCGGCCTCCGGGCAGGGCGGCACGTCCGGCTCCCTCGACACCGGCGGCAGCAGCACCTCGGGCGCCCGGGACGCGGGCCGGTCCGCCTCGCCGTCGGTCTCCCCCTCGGCCCCGGCCTCCGCCTCGCCCTCCCCCTCGGCTCCGACGACCGCGCCGAGCGCGACGCCGACCGCCGGGAAGCCGGGGACCACGCCGGCGAAGGAGCAGAAGAGGACCCCGTCGGCGACGCCCACGAAGGAGCCGGAGAGGACCGACGCCCCGGTGACGGTCTCGGTGGAGGCCCAGGCCGCCGCGGAGGTCCTGAAACTCGTCAACGAGGAGCGGGCCAAGGTCGGCTGCAGCGCCCTGTCCGCCAACAGTGCGCTGGCGGACCTCGCCCAGGAGTTCAGCGAGGACATGGCCGCGCGGGGCTTCTTCGACCACACCGACCCCGACGGCGCGACCCCGTGGGACCGTGCCACGAAGGCCGGCGTCTCCGGCCTCGGCGGCGAGAACATCGCCCGCGGCCAGATGGACGCGGCCTCGGTGATGGAGGCCTGGATGAACAGCCCCGGCCACCGCGCGAACATCCTGAACTGCGACTTCACCACCCTGGGCGTGGGCGTCCACTTCGGGCAGGGCGGCCCCTGGTGGACGCAGGACTTCGGGTACTGAGACAACCGCAGGCCGGACGGCCGGGCACCCTCCTGCGCCGGGTCCGGGGCCCGCTCGACGGCATCGGGTGCGTGTGCGTCCGCGGCGTGAAGCCGCTCTGAAGGGTGGTCAGCGGACCGCCCGGCGCGCCCGCGCGGCACGACGGTCCCCCGTCCGACCCGGCACGCGACCGGTTCCGTGACCTTCTGCGTCGGTACGGCGCGCGCGAACTCGGTCAGCGGAGGAACGCGGACCCGTCCCAGCGCCGTGCACGCCCCGTCCGTCGGCTCCGTTGCACTACGCTCCGCGCCATGAAACTGAAGGCGGTGGCCGTGCCGGTCCTCGTCGTCGCGGGCGGCATGGCCGTCATCGCGGCCACAGGGGTGTGGGCGTTGTCGGGCGGGCTCTACGGCTGCACCAGGGCTGACGAAGAGCTCGCCCCCACCCTGGCGTCCCTGTCCATCCTCGACGCGCACCCGAGCCGGACGCAGCCCCGGCACGAGCGGCACTCCGGATGCGACGAGGACGACGGGTTCGCCTACGCCGGGCAGTACTACCGGCTCACGACGTCCCGGGCCGACGTGCTGGCCTTCTACCGCGAGGCCGCCGCGAAGGACGGCTGGCGGCTCGAGAGTGCCAGTTCCTCGCCGTCCCCGGCACCCGGCGGCCTCGCGGTCGACACCTCGGCACTCTGCTTCGAGAAGCCCGTCGCGGGCACCACCGCCCATCTCGCGGTGTGGTTCCCCGGCGATCTCGGGGACAGTGCCGACGACTTCGGCCTGGAAGTCACCGCCAGCCATGACGGGACCGCCTGGTGCTGACCGGGCCGTGACCGGGCACGGCCACCGGTGCCGACCGGGCCGTGACCGGGCACGGCCACCGGTGCGGAGTCGATCCACGAAGCGGCGCCTGCCGCTGTCTCACCGTGAACAGCGTTCCGGACCGCCCTCGCTCCGGGGGAACCATGACCGTCACCAGGCTGCTCGGATCCGTCCTCGTCGTCGCGCTGCCCGCCCCGGTCGCCGTCTGCAGCGCGTCGTCCGCGCCGGACGGCCCGACGGGCACCGCGACCGGCTCGCCGTCGGCCGGGACGCGTCGTTCGGCGGACCCCGAGCCGGTCGCCGTCACCCTGCCCGACGTCATCGGCGGCGACGCCGGGCGCGCGTACGAGCGGATGGGCTCCGAGCTCGGCCTGACCTTCGAGGACGCGAGCGGACAGGGCCGTCCGGTGGACGACCCGGCGGCGTGGAAGATCTGCGGCTCCCAGCCGGACCCGAACCAGCGGATCACCGGCTTCCCGGTGGTCCTCGACGTGGTGAAGGTGGCGGAGAGCTGCTGGGGCACGGAGCTCAGGCGAGGTGGTAGGTGACCACGGCGCGGACGGGGACCCGGAGGTGGTCGTCGACCGTGGGAGAGCGCTCGACCATGACGCTGGCGCCGGCACCGGCGGCGCCGGAGCGGACGGCCTCCGCGAGGACGGCGGTGTGGCCGTGTCCGGAGTGGAAGGCGATGGAGACAACGGGGGTCGTCACGTGCGGACTCCTCGAGAGCAGGGAAAAGGAGAGCCGCGAACGGGACGAGCGGCCCAGCGGCGGTAACCAAAGGAGGGCACTAACTTTTGGTTAGTGCAACCTGTCGGTTAGCGCTGCGCTCGCGTAGGCTGGGAGGATGACCGGCACTCAGGAACGCACCCCGGAGCAGGACCTCCCGTACAACGTGTTCGCCAAGGTCTGCCCCTCGCGCGGCACCCTGGAGCACGTCACGGGACGCTGGGGCACGCTCACGCTGGGAGCGCTGCACGAGGGCTCCCTGCGCTTCAACGAACTGCGCCGCCGCGTCGACGGCGTGAGCGAGAAGATGCTGTCCCAGACGCTGCACGCGCTGGAGCGCGACGGTCTGGTGCACCGCGAGGCCCAGCCGACCAACCCGCCCCGCGTGGACTACGAGCTGACCCCGCTGGGCCATGAGGTGGCGGAGCGGCTCCTGGGCCTGATCCGCCTGGTGGAGGGCCGGATGGACGACGTCCTCGCGGCACGCACGCGCTACGACGAGGCGCGCGGCGGCCTCTGACACCTCGGGCAGAAGTAGCTGGACCGGTTCATCCACGGGCGCCGGCGCATCGGCGTGCCGCAGCGCTTGCAGGGCAGGCCCTCGCGCCCGTACGCGTCCAGGGACCGGTCGAAGTAGCCCGACTCGCCGTTGACGTTGACGTACAGGCTGTCGAAGCTGGTGCCGCCGACGGCCAGGGCCGCGTTCATCACGTCCCGGACGTGGCCGAGGAGTTCGGCCGTGCGGGGCCGGGTGAGGGTCGCGGTCGGACGGTCGTAGTGGATGCGGGAGCGCCACAGGGCCTCGTCCGCGTAGATGTTGCCGACCCCGCTGATCAGCGACTGGTCGAGCAGGGCCCGCTTGATGGTGGTCCGCTTGCGCCGGAGCGCCCGGTGGAAGGCCTCGTCGTCGAAGAGCGGGTCGAGGGGGTCGCGGGCGATGTGCGCGATGACGTCGGGCAGGCCGTCCGGGGTGGTGTCGTGCAGCGACAGACCGCCGAAGGTGCGCTGGTCGACGAAACGGAGCTCGGTGGCGAGGGCGTCGGCGAAGCGGACGCGGATGCGCAGGTGCTTCTCGTCGGGTGACCCCTGCGGCTGCACCAGGAGCTGACCGCTCATGCCGAGATGGGCCAGGATCGCCTGGGCCGTGTCCTCCAGCGGCAGCCAGAGGTACTTGCCGCGGCGGCTCGGGACACCGACGGTGTGGCCCTTGAGCCGGTGCGCGAAGTCGTCGGAGCCGGCGAGGTGACGGCGTACGGCGCGCGGGTGCAGCACCTCGGCCTCGGCGACCGTGCGATGGGCGACCCACCGTTCCAGGCCGCGGCGGACGACCTCGACCTCGGGCAACTCGGGCATGCAATCCCCCAGGTACGCGGCGCCCGTCCCTCAGCCGGTGAGGGACGGGCGTCGTCCTGTCGTGTTCCGATCAGGCGGAGGCGGACTCGGCGTCCGCGTCGCCGGTGGCCTCGGCGGCCGCGGTGTGGGCCGCCTCCGCCGCCCCGGCCCGCTCGTCCGCCGCGGCCCGGATGGACCGCCACGCGGACTCGGCGGCCTGCTGCTCCGCCTCCTTCTTGCTGCGGCCGGTGCCGGTGCCGTACGAGACGCCTCCGACGCGGGCGGCAGCAGTGAAGGTCTTCTCGTGGTCGGGGCCGGTCTCCGTGACCAGGTACTCGGGCACGCCGAGCCCCTCGGTCGCGGTGAGCTCCTGGAGGGACGTCTTCCAGTCCAGGCCGGCTCCGAGGTTCGAGGACTTCTCGATCAGCGGGTCGAACAGGCGGTGCACCAGTTCGGAGGCCGCGTCGAGGCCCCGGTCGAGATAGACCGCGCCGATCACCGCTTCCAGGGTGTCGGCGAGGATGGACGCCTTGTCCCGGCCGCCCGTGCCCTCTTCACCACGGCCCAGCCGGATGAAGGAGCCCAGGTCGAGGCCGCGACCGACCTCCGCCAGCGCACGCGAGTTGACCACCGCGGCCCGCAGCTTGGCCAGCTGGCCTTCGGGCAGGTCGGGGTGGGTGCGGTACAGCGTGTCCGTGACGACGAGGCCGAGCACGGAGTCCCCGAGGAACTCCAGCCGCTCGTTCGTCGGCAGACCGCCGTTCTCGTACGCGTAGGAGCGGTGGGTCAGCGCACGCACCAGAAGGGCGGACTCGACGTGGTAGCCGAGCCGCCCTTCCAGAAGCGTGTGGGACGAGGCCGCGTTGTCCGCCTTTTTCTTGGCGGGCGATTCCGCCTTGGCGTCAGACATGAAGCCTCTCACCAGCCGCTCAGACCTCGAGGACCTGGCGCTTGTTGTAGGTGCCGCAAGACGGGCACGCGATGTGCTGCTGCTTGGGCTCGTGGCAGCGCTCGCACGCAACCAGGGTGGGGACCGCAGCCTTCCACTGCGACCGGCGGTGGCGCGTGTTGCTGCGCGACATCTTCCGCTTCGGAACAGCCACGGCTACTTCTCCTGCTTCTCGTCGACGCCCGGTTCGGCGCCGCTCATCTCGTCCTTCTCGCCGTCTTCGAGTGAACCGGCGAGTCCCTGCAATGCCGCCCAACGGATGTCGACGGCGTCGTGGTGGTGGTCCGGGTCGTCCGCGAGCCGCTCTCCGCATTCGGAGCACAGGCCCGGGCAGTCTTCCTGGCACACCGGCTGCATCGGCAGTGCGAGCACCACCGCGTCGCGCAGCACGGGTTCGAGGTCGAACAGGCCGTCCTCGAGAAAGAGCCTGTCCTCGTCTTCCTCGGCGTCGTCGGCCGGTTCCGCCTTCACGCGGCCCCGGTCATCGGCGTCAGGGTACGAGAACATCTCCTGGAAGTCCGCTTCGAGCTCCAGCTCGAGCGGCTCCAGACACCTTACGCACTCCCCCTCGGCCTGTGCACGGGCGGTGCCTGTGACGAGCACACCTTCCATGACCGACTCGAGCCGGAGTTCGAGCTCCACCGGGGCGCCTTCCGGCACTCCGATGACCCCCTGGATACCGAGGTCCTTGGGGGCGTCGATCGTGCGGCTCAGGCGCTGCAGCGCACCAGGACGCCGACCCAGCTCATGCGTGTCGAACACGAGGGGGTTGCGGTGGTCGAGGCGGGCGTTGGAAGCCATTCCTGCTTTCGATCTTTCGAGCTCCGAGGGCGCTGCCCTTCGGCGTTCCGGGCAGCGGTGATCGCGAGCGTACTCGCGACCGAAGAAACAGGATACTGGAGCTTTCGCTCACAGCCCAATCCGGGCCCGCGGCCCCTCGCCCGTCCCGGCCGTCACAGGCCGCGGCCCTGCTCGTAGGCGCGCAGCTGCTCGGCACTGATCATGCTCGTGTCGAACAGGCTCGTCTCGTCGAGGGCGTACGCCTGGGGGTCCTGCTGGGGCTGCTGGGACTGCTGTGCGCCCTGGTGGGGGTCGTACGGGGCCTGGTGGGTGTCGTAGCCCTGGAAGGGGGCCCCTCCCGCCGGAGCGTAGCCGGAGGCGGGGGAGTAGGGGTCGGCCTGCTGGTAGCCGTACGGGTCCTGTCCCCCGTCGTAGGCCTGCTGCGGGTAGCCGGAGGCGTAGGCGTCCTGCTGCTGGTAGCCGTAGGCGGGCTGGGCGGGCTGCTGGTCGTACTCCTGCTGGTGCTGCGCGGGCTGCCCGGCCGGGGTGTCCTGGTCCGCGAGGGCGGCGAGGTCGGCGAGGTAGTCGGCGTCGGAGGAGTGCTGGAAGGTCGTGGTGTCGTCGGCGAGGGCGCCGAGGTCGTCGGTGGCGATCCGGCCGTGCAGCTTCTGCCGGCCGCGGCCGACCGCGTCCAGGGTCTTGGCCAGCACCGCCTCGAAGGCGCCCAGCTTGGCGTCCACGTAGGCGTCGGCGTCGCGGCGCAGGGTCTCGGGGTCGTGGCTGCGCTCGGGGGCGTCCTCGTCCTCGTAGCCGTTCTCGTCGAGACCGGAACCGGTGCCGAGGAGCTTCTCCCGGCCCCGGCCGACCGAGCCGATGGTCTTGGTGAGGACGACCTCGAAGTTGGCCAGCTTGGAGTCGACGTAGTCGTCGGCCTCGGCGCGGATCTCCTCGGCCTCCTTGCGGGCCTCGGCGAGGATGCGGTCGGCCTCGGCCTGGGAGCGGCGGGCGATCTCGGTGTCGGAGATCAGGGAGCCGCGCTCGGCGTGCGCGGTCTCGATGATCCGGTCGGCCTCCTGGCGGGCCTGCTCGACCATCTGCTCGCGGCCGCCGATCAGCTCCTGGGCCTGGGCGAGGGAGTCGGGCAGGGCCGCGCGCACCTCCTCCAGCAGGGCGAGCAGGTCCGCGCGGTTGACCACGCACGAGGCCGACATCGGCATAGACCGGGCACTGGAGACCGCCGTGACGATCTCGTCGAGCTTCTTCTGCACGTCCACCGCTTGCTCGCCACTCTCTACAGCCGGGTTGGAGACGGACGGGACGACTGTACGGCCAGGACGTGTCCGCCGGACAGCGGGTGACGGGCCGTCAGGCGCTCACGCGTCGCGCAGCCGTTCGGTCAGGGCCTCCAGGACGATCGGCGGGACCAGGTGGGAGACGTCTCCGCCCCAGGTCGCGACCTCCTTGACCAGGGAGGACGAGAGGAAGCTGTAGGTGGGGTTGGTGGGCACGAAGAGCGTCTCGACGCCCGAGAGGCCGTTGTTCATCTGGGCCATCTGCAGTTCGTAGTCGAAGTCGCTGACCGCGCGCAGGCCCTTGACGATGGCGGGGATGTCGCGCTGCTTGCAGAAGTCGACGAGGAGGCCGTGGAAGGCCTCGACCCGGACGTTCGCGTACTCGGCGGTGACCCGGCGGATCAGGTCGATCCGCTCGTCGATCTCGAACAGGCCCTTCTTGGACTTGTTGATCATCACCGCGACGTAGACCTCGTCGTAGAGGCGGGAGGCGCGGGAGATGATGTCGAGGTGTCCGTTGGTGATCGGGTCGAACGACCCGGGACAGACGGCACGGCGCACTTGTGATCCCTCGCTCTCCGGTCCGGTCATCGTGCGTCTTCGCACGTAGAGGCGGCGCGACCGTACCAAAACGTTCCCTCGCCGTAGCGACGGGACCTGATCGCCTCGAAGCCGGCCGGCCAGGCGAAAATGCCGCCCCTGGTGCTGCGCTCCACGGTGACGAGGGCTTCCGGCACGAGCCAGCCCTCGGTGCGGAGTGTGAGCAGAATCTCCCGGAGATCGTCGTCCGTGACGGCGTACGGAGGGTCGAGGAAGACCAGGTCGTACGGCTCGGCGGGAGGCGTCTGGATGATCTGCCGGGCCTTGCCCGCCCGGACCTCCGCGCCGGGGAGGCCGAGGCTCCGCACGTTCTCCCGGACGGTGCGGGTCGCGCGCGCGTCGGCCTCGACGAGCAGGACGTGGCCCGCGCCGCGGGAGAGCGCCTCCAGACCGACGGCCCCGGAGCCGGCGTAGAGGTCGAGCACGCGCTCGCCGTCCAGGGGACCGCCGAGGAGGGACTGCCAGGTGGAGAAGAGACCTTCGCGTGCGCGGTCGGAGGTGGGGCGGGTGCCGGTGCCTGGCGGGACGGCGAGGCGGCGTCCGCCGGCCGCGCCGGCGATCACGCGGGTCATGTCCTGGGTCCTTGTCGGTGCGCTCGGGGGTGGCTCGGGCGGGGTGCCCGAACGGTGCCGTTCCCAGTCTGTCAGCCTTTCTCCAGGTACTGCTCCCTCTCCTCGTCGAGCAGGGCGTCCAGGGCCGTGCGCAGCCCCGGGAGGCGGGTCAGCTCCGGGTCCGCCGCCACGAGCGCCGTGGCCTCCTCCCTGGCCTCGGCGATGATCTCCTCGTCCTCGATGACGGCGAGCACGCGCAGGCTGGAGCGGACGCCGGACTGGGCCTGGCCCAGGACGTCGCCCTCGCGGCGCTGTTCGAGGTCGATGCGGGAGAGCTCGAAGCCGTCGAGCGTGGCGGCGACGGCGTTGAGCCGCCTGCGGGCCGCGGCGGCCTCCGGCGTCTCGGTGACGAGGAGGCAGAGCCCGGGCGCCGCGCCACGGCCGACGCGGCCGCGCAGCTGGTGCAGCTGGGAGACGCCGAAACGGTCGGCGTCCATGATCACCATCGCGGTGGCGTTCGGCACGTTGACGCCGACCTCGATGACGGTCGTGGCGACCAGGACGTCGGCTTCGCCGGCGGCGAAGCGGCGCATGACCGCGTCCTTGTCGTCCGGGGGCATGCGGCCGTGCAGCACCTCGACCCTGAGCCCGCGGAGCGGGCCCCCGGCCAGCTGGTCGGCCACGTCGAGGACGGCGAGCGGGGGGCGCTTGTCCGCCTCGTCCTCCGGCGGCTTCTTCTTGCCGGCCTTCTTCGGGTCCGCCGGTTCGTCGGCGTCGTCGCCGATGCGCGGGCAGACGACGTAGGCCTGGTGGCCGTTCGCCACCTCCTCGCGGACCCGCTCCCAGGCGCGGGCGAGGAAGTGGGGTTTGTCGGCGGCGGGGACGACATGGCTGGCGATGGGCGAGCGGCCGGCCGGGAGCTGGTCGAGGACGGAGGTCTCCAGGTCGCCGAAGACGGTCATGGCGACCGTGCGCGGGATGGGGGTGGCGGTCATGACGAGCAGGTGCGGCGGCTGTGTGCCCTTGCCCCGCAGGGCGTCGCGCTGCTCGACGCCGAAGCGGTGCTGTTCGTCGACGACGACCAGGCCCAGGTCGTGGAACCGGACCTTGTCCTCGATCAGCGCGTGCGTGCCGATGACGATGCCGGCCTCCCCGGTGACGAGGTCGAGCAGCGCCTGCCGTCGCGCCGCCGCGCCCATCGACCCGGTGAGCAGCACCACCTTGGTGGCGTCCTCGGCTCCGCCGAGCATGCCGCCCTCGGCCAGCTCGCCCATCATCTCCACCACGGAGCGGTGGTGCTGCTGGGCGAGCACCTCGGTGGGCGCGAGCATGGCGGCCTGACCGCCGGCGTCGACGACGGCGAGCATCGCGCGCAGCGCCACCAGCGTCTTGCCGCTGCCGACCTCTCCCTGGAGCAGCCGGTGCATCGGGTGCTCCGTCGCCAGGTCGTCGAAGATCTCCTCGGACACCTTCCGCTGCCCCTCGGTGAGGGTGAAGGGGAGGCGGTCGTCGAAGGCGGCGAGGAGGCCGTCGGGGCGGGGTCTGCGGGGGACCGCGGGGAGTTGGGCGTCGGCGTGGCGGCGGCGGGCGAGGGCGACCTGGAGGACGAAGGCCTCGTCCCACTTCAGGCGGGCGCGGGCGTCGGCGATGTCGGCCTTGGTGTGCGGACGGTGGATCTTGAGGAGTGCCTCGGGCAGGGAGAGCAGGCCGCGGCCCTCGCGGAGACCCTCGGGGAGGGGGTCGAGGGCCTCCTGGACGCTGGGCAGGACGGTCTGGATCGCCTTGCCGATCTTCCAGGACTCGAGTTTGGCGGTGGCCGGGTAGAGGGGGATCAGGGCGCCCGCCCAGGTCTCGACCGTCTCCTCGCTGTCTCCGCGCAGCAATTCGTAGGCCGGGTGCTGCAGTTGCAGGCGGCGGTTGAAGACGGAGACCTTGCCGGCGAACATCGCGCGGGTGCCCGGCAGGAGCTCCTTGTGGGGTTTGTGCACGCCGTTGCCGAAGAAGACCAGCTGGAGCCGGCCGTTGCCGTCGGTGATGGTGACTTCCAGCCGCTGGCCCTTGCCGCGCGGCGCCTTGGCGGAGGCGAAGGTGTGCAGCCGGGCGTCGGCGACCATGGCGACCACCGTGACGTGCTCGTCCATGGGGAGGTCGGCGAGGTGCGTGAGCTGGCCGCGCTCCTCGTACCGGCGGGGGTAGTGGTGCAGGAGGTCGCCGACGGTGTGCAGGCCGAGGTGCTCGGCCATCACCTTCGCGGTCGGTGGGCCGAGCACCTTTTTCAGTGGTTCTTCGAGTGCGGGCACGGCATCCATTGCACACCACACCACTGACATTGCCGCATACGTGTCTCGAAACCCCTGGTCAGGCGGCTCGTTCGGGCTCTAGGATGGCGCGCTCCGGCCATCCCCGCGGTCACCGCCCCACCGGGACCGCCCGACCCCGCGCCGTCGACGCTCCCCCATCCGCGGCGCTGCAGCGATGGACTCCCAGACCTCACAGTCATCCCAGGCACCACCGTCACCTCATACGTTCCAGGTCGACCTGCGCGGTCTGGTGGACCTGCTGTCCCATCACCTCTACTCCAGTCCCAGGGTGTACCTGCGCGAGCTGCTGCAGAACGCCGTGGACGCCGTCACCGCCCGGCGGGCCGAGGAGCCCGGCGCACCGGCGCGGGTGCGGCTGTCCGCGTCGGGCGGGACGCTGCGGGTGGAGGACTCCGGTGTCGGTCTCACCGAGGCCGACGTGCACGACCTGCTGGCCACCATCGGGCGCAGTTCGAAGCGGGCGGACGGGCTCCAGGAGGCCCGGTCCGGATTCCTCGGGCAGTTCGGCATCGGCCTGCTGGCCTGCTTCGTGGTCGCCGAACGGATCCGGGTGGTCAGCCGCAGCGCCCGTACGCCCGGCGCGCCGCCCGTGGAGTGGACGGCCCGCGACGACGGTTCGTACACGGTGCGGACGCTGCCCGACGAGGAGCGGCCCGAGCCGGGCACGACCGTGCACCTGGTGGCGCGGGCGGGCGCCGGGGAGTGGTTCACCGAGCAGCGGGTCCTCCGGCTGGCGCGGGACTTCGGCTCCCTGCTGCCGTACGACGTCCGGGTGGGCGAGGAGGCGGTCACCGACCTGCCGGCGCCCTGGGACCGGCCGTACCCCTCCCCCGCCGGCCGGCGGGTGGCGCTGGCCCGGCACTGCCACGAGCTGTTCGGTTTCACGCCGCTGGACTCGATCGAGCTGAACGTGCCGCTGGCCGGGATCCGCGGGGTGGCGTACGTGCTGCCGGCGGCGGTCAGTCCGGCGCAGCGGGCGGGTCACCGCGTGCACCTGAAGGGCATGCTGCTCACCGAGCGGGCCGAACAGCTGCTGCCCGACTGGGCGTTCTTCGTGCGCTGCGTCCTGGACACGGACAGCCTGCGGCCCACGGCCTCGCGCGAGGCGCTGTACGAGGACGAGACGCTGGCGGCCGTGCGGGAGGCGCTGGGCGAGCGGATCCGGTCGTGGCTGACGGGTCTGGCCGCCGGTGACCCGGACCGTCTCGCGGCCTTCCTGGCCGTGCACCACCTGGGGGTGAAGTCCCTGGCGCGGCACGACGAGGAGATGCTGCGGACCATGCTGCCGTGGCTGCCGTTCGAGACGACGGACGGGCGGCTGTCCCTGGAGGAGTTCGCGCAGCGGCACCCGGTGGTGCACTTCACGCGGACGGTGGAGGAGTACCGGCAGGTCGCGCCGATCGCGTCGGCGCAGGGCGTCGGGGTGATCAACGGCGGCTACACCTACGACGGCGAGCTGGTCGAGGCGCTGCCGTCGGTGCGGCCGGGGACGGTGGTGGCCGAGCTGGACGCGGACACCGTGACCGCGCACCTGGACGCGGTCGACCCGGCCGAGGAACTGGCGCTGTCGGGTTTCCTGGCGGCCGCGCGGGCGAAACTCGACCCGCTGGGCTGTGACGTGGTCCTGCGCGCCTTCCACCCCCTCTCCGTGCCCGCGCTGCACCTCGACGACCGGGCGGCGCGGCACGAGCAGGCGCGGGCGGACGCGCAGGCGCAGGCCGACGACCTGTGGGCGGGCATCCTGGGCTCGCTGCGCGGCAGCGCCCCCCGCGCGCGTCTGGTGCTCAACCACCTCAACCCGCTGGTGAGGCGGATCAGTTCGCTGCGCGACGCGGAGCTGATCGGCACCGCCGCGGAGTCGCTGTACGGGCAGGCGCTGCTGATGGCCCAGCGGCCCCTGCGGCCCGCCGACTCCGCGCTGCTGAACCGCGCGTTCGTCGGGCTCCTGGAATGGGCCACGCACGGGGACGGCGCCCACGGGGGCGCCGCGCACGGGGAGGACGGCCACCGATGACCGGGATCACGGACTTCGACTCCCTCCGCCGGGCGATGGCGGAGAACTCCGAGCAGCCCGAGGGCCCGGCGCGCAACGCGCGCGCGGAGCAGCTGCTGGCGGAGGCCGAGGGGCTGAACGTCCCGCTGGCCGTGATCGAGGCGCTCGGGCACCAGCTGAAGGTCTACAACTACAGCTCCGAGAAGGACAAGATGTTCGTCCCGTTCGCGCGGCTGCTGCGCATGTGGGACGAGCGGCCCGAGGACTTCGACGAGTACGAGGCGCACTCGCTGCACTGGGTCTTCAAGTGGATGTCGGCCGGCATGCTCGACCAGCCGCACGTTCCGCTGGCGTCCGTGGAGAAGTGGCTGGGCGAGATGGAGCACCGCTACCGGCTCGCCGGGCACTCCGAGCGGGCGGTGCGCAGCGCCGAGTTCAGCGTGGCCGCGCACATCGGGGACGTCGCCCGGGCCGACCGGGCGTTCGCGGCCTGGCTGGCCGCGGACCGGGACGCCATGGCCGACTGCCACGCGTGCGAGCTGCACGGGCAGGGCTGGTGGCAGGCGGAGCGGGGCCGGGACGCTCAGGCCCTGGAGCTGTGGGCGCCCGTCCTGGAGGGCGCGTACACCTGCGCGCACGAGCCGCACACCGTGCTCGCGTCGTCCCTGGTGCCGCTGCTGCGGCTGGGCCGGCTGGAGGAGGCGCGCGCCCACCACCTGCGCGGCTTCCGGCTGGTGCGGGGCATGGAGAGCATGCGGGGCGCGTACGCGGACCACGTCGAGTTCTGCGCGCTGACCGGCAACGAGGCGCGGGGTCTGGAGCTGCTCGCGGAGCGGCCGGCGTACTTCACGGACGAGGGGCATCCGCGCAGCAAGCTGGAGTTCCTGAGCGTGGTCGTGCTCCTCATGGAGCGGCTGTCCGCGCTGGGTCTGGGCGGTCAGCGGGTGCCCGGCCCGGCCGGACGGGCGTGGACCGCCGAGGCCCTGGCCGCCCACGCGCGCGTCGAGGCCCTCGCGCTGGCCGCCCGCTTCGACGAGCGCAACGGCACCGCGCACGTCGGCGAGCGGGCACGCGCGCGCATGGCGCAGCGGCCGCTGGTGGAGCGGCTGCCGCTGGGGGTGCGGGCCGTGCGGCCGGCGGCCCCGGCGGTCGTGCCGCCGGCCGCCGCGGCGCCCGCGACCGCCGTCGAGCCGGAGCTGTCCGACCTGCTCGCCGAGGCGCGGCGGCTGTCGGACACCCTGCAGCCGCACGCCGTCGAGGCGTGGGCGGCGGTCGCGCGGGCCGCCGAGGGCGTCGGGCTGGACGCGCGCGACCGGGCGGAGATCGCGGACCACGAGGCGATGGGGCTCGGTCCGGCGGGCGCCGAGACGTTCGAGCGGGCCGCGGAGCTGTACGCGGAGGCGGGCGACCCCGGGGAGGCCCTGGCGGCACGCGCGCGTGCCGCGTACGTCCGCGCGCTCGCCGGGGAGACGGACCGGGCGCTCGCGGCGGTCGCGGACCCCTACGACCGCGTCCTCGCGCTGTACGCCGAGGGCGGCACCGGGGTGCCGCAGACGGCGGGCGTCCTGATGGGCAGGGCCCGGATCCTGATGCGGCGCGTCCACGAGGCGGACGGACCCGTGGCGGAGGCGGTCCTGGCGGAGGCCGAGTCGGCCGTGCGGGAGGTGCTCGCGCTCGTCGAGGGACGGGCCGGGGACGACGTACGGCTCGCGGCGCGGGTCGCCGAGGGGCACGCGATGCTCGCGGAGCTGGCGGCGCGCTCGGGGGACCCGCGGGCGGGCGCGGAGTTGTTCGCGCGGGCGGCGCGGGAGTTCGTCGCGGCGGGGCTGCCGTGGTTCGCCGTGGAGTACGAGGCCCGGCTGGCCGGGCTCGCGCACCACCTGGGCGACCTGGTGGAGGCGGAGCGGGCGCTGCGGGCCGCCCTGGAGCACGGTGGCGCCCAGCTGGAACCGGTCGGGCGGGCCCAGCTGCACCTCCAGCTCGCCGAGGTGATCGGCGGCCTGGGGCGGGCGGAGGAGGCGGCGGAACACGCCCTGGAGGCGGCGCACTGGGCCGACGAGGCGGGTGAGGGGCCGACGTTCGGCGCGTGGGCGCGGCACCAGCTGGGCGGGTTCCTGGTGCGGCAGGGCCGCTGGGCGGAGGCCGCGGAGGTGCTGGAGTCGGCGCTGACGGACCTGAGCGCCGAGACGCACGGCGACGGCGTGGTCGTCCAGACGCAGTGGTGGCTCGGCGACTGCCTGAGCGAGCTCGGGGAGCACCGGGCCGGCGCCGAACGCCGGCTCCAGGCCGCCGAGATCGCCCGGCACTGGCCGGAGCAGCACGACCACGCGACGCTGGCGCACCTGGCCGCCGAGTCCCTGGGCCAGGCGGGGCTGCCCGCCGACGCGGACCGGGCCTACGCGCGCGCGGGCGAGCTGTGGCGCTCCCTGGGCAACGTCCACGGTCTGGTGCGCTCCCTGCGGGCCCGCGCGTGGCTGGCGCTGCGCACGGAGGACGGCACGGACGCGGCACGGCGGCTGATGACCGGTGCCGTCGAGGAGTGCGCGGACGCGCTGGACGCGGCGGAGGACGAGGAGGCCCGCCTGCGGCTGGTCGTCGAACTCGGTCACACCCACCGCCAGTTCGGGGACCTGCTCGCCCGTTCGGCTCCCGAGGACGCCGACGACGACTCGATCCGGGCCGCTCTGGAGGAGGCCCTGGGCCAGATGGCGGAGGCGGTCGCGGTCTTCGTGTCCCTGGGGGACGACGCCCCCGTGCACGCCCGCACCGGCGCCGAACTGGCCGCCGGCTGGCTGGAGACCGATCTGGGACGCCCGGCACGGGCGGCGGCACGCGCGCGTGCCGTGCTGCGGGCCTACGCGGACGGGGAGGCGGACGTCGAGGGCGGCGACGAGACCGTACGGGCGCGGCGGGCGGAGGCGGAGCAACTGCTCCAGGCCGTGGAGGAGCAGGCGGCGGACTGAGCTCCGGCTACTCCACGCCGATCAGCAGCAGCGCCCCCTGCCGGCCGCCCCGGTACACCACCGTGTCGACCGCGAGGTAGCCCTCCCGCACCCGTGCCCGCAGGTGCTCGGCGACGCCTTCGGGAGCCTCGTCGCCGAGCACCAGGGTGACGAGCTCCCCGCCCGCCGCCAGCATGCGGTCCAAGACGGTCTCGGCGATGGCGGTGACGTCGGCGCCGATGACGGCCACGTCGCCGTCGACGAGCCCGAGGACGTCGCCGGCCTGGCAGATGCCGGCCATGGTCCACGACTGGCGCTCGGCGACGGTGACCTCGGCGTAGCGGGTCGCGCCGGCCGCCGAGGTCATCGAGACGACGTCCTCGTCGAAGCGGCGGTCCGGCTCGTGCACGGCGAGCGCGGCGATCCCCTGGACCGCGGACCGGGTCGGGATCAGGGCCACCCGGATGCCCTCCGAGCGGGCCTGCTCGGCCGCCGCGGCCGCGGTGTGGCGCAGGTCGGCGTCGTTGGGCAGCAGCACGACCTCGCGCGCGTGGGCCCGCCGCACGGCGTCGACGAGTTCGCCGCTCGCGGGCGGTTCGCCGGGGCGGGCGAGGACCGCGGTCGCGCCGGCCCCGGTGTAGAGCCCGGCCAGGCCCTCGCCCGGCACGACGGCCACGACCGCCCGCTGGGCGCGCTCGCGGGGCGGGCGTTCGCCGCCGTGCGCGTGCACGTCGTCGACGCCGAAGTGGGTGATGCGGATCCGGTACGGCCGGCCCGCCTCCACGCCGGCCTCCACGGCGGCGCCGGCGTCGTCGACGTGCACGTGCACGTTCCACAGCCCGTCGCCGCCGACCACGACGAGCGAGTCCCCGAGCGCGTCGAGCCGCTCCCGCAACCGGTCCACGGCCGTCTTCTCGGCCTCCAGCAGGTAGATCACCTCGAAGGCGGGGCCGCCGTTCCCCATGCCGTCCTCGCAGACTGCGGCGCACGCGTCCGCCGCCTCGGGCGCCGGGGACGGCCCGCGCGCGTCGGCCCGGGCGCCGGAGCGCGCCGGCGCCCCCGGCTTCTCCCCCGTGAACGTCTCCACCAGGGCCGCCAGCACCGCCACCAGCCCCCGTCCGCCGGCGTCCACCACCCCGGCACGCTCCAGGACGGCCAACTGGCCCGGCGTCGCGGCGAGCGCCGTGCACGCCCCCTGGTAGGCCGCCCGGGCGACCGACCCGCAGTCGCCGTCGGCCCGCGCGGCCGCGTCGGCGGCGGCCGAGGCGACCGACAGGACCGTGCCCTCGACCGGGTGGGCCACGGCCTGCCGGGCGGAGTCCGCCGCGTGCCGCAGCGCCAGGCGCAGTCCCGCCGCGCCGGTGTGGGGGTGCTCGCCCTCGGCGAGCACCTGGGCCATGCCGCGCAGCAGCTGCGCGAGGATCGTCCCGGAGTTCCCGCGCGCGCCTATGAGGGCGCCGTGCGCCATGGCGTGCGCGGCGTCGGCGAGGGAGGGGCTCCCGCCGGCCGCCGGGCCGGCCTCGTGCCCGGCGAACACGGCCTCGACGGCGGTCACCGCCGACTCGACGGTCAGGTACAGGTTGGTGCCGGTGTCGCCGTCCGCGACGGGATAGACGTTGATCGCGTCGATCTCCTCGCGCGCCCTCCCGAGCGCGTGCAGGGCGAGACCGCACCAGGTGCGCACCGCGAGAGCATCGAGGAATGTCTGCGGCACCTGCGGCACCTGCGCCTCCTAGAGCTGCTGGACTGGGACGCAGCGTAGACCGTGGGCGGGTGCGGGCCGGAAGAGGGCCGGAGCCGGGCCCCGGGAGACCGTGGTAGTTTCGTTGTGCTGGCGCAGCCGTTGTATGCTGCTCCGGTTGCCCGATCCAGGTCGGGCCGTCCCCCTGGCAACGCCACTCAGATCTTTGATCCCACGATCGCGATCCCGGCATGCCGGGATCAACCGTAAGTGCATCTGAAGTCTTTGGAGTGACCCGTGGCTGCCAACTGCGACGTCTGCGGCAAGGGGCCGGGCTTCGGCAACAACATCTCGCACTCGCACCGCCGTACGTCCCGTCGCTGGAACCCGAACATCCAGCGTGTGCGTACCGTGGTCGGCGGGACGCCGAAGCGCGTGAACGCCTGCACCTCGTGCATCAAGGCCGGCAAGGTCTCGCGCTGACGCTCAGCTGAGCGCGCGGCCACTGCCGGTTCGCTGCACTGAGCCGGTCCACCCCAGGGTGGGCCGGCTTTTTGCTGTGCCCGACGACCGGGGGGCCTGCCAGACTCCGGCCATGCGCTTCGGCATCCTGGGCCCCCTCGACCTCCGCACCGACGACGGCACCCCGCTCGACGCCGGGGGCCCTCGTCCTCGCGCCCTGCTCACCCTCCTGCTGCTCGACGCGGGCCGCAGCGTCTCCCCGGACCGCCTGACCGAGGGCCTGTACGGCGCGGAGCCGCCCGCGGGGGCCGCGAACGCGCTCCAGTCCCAGGTCTCCCGGCTCCGGCGCCGGCTGGCCCCGCACGCCGAGATCGAGGCGGGCCCCGCCGGGTACCGGATCGGCGCCGGGCCCGACGCCGTCGACGTCCACCGCTTCGAGCGGCTGGCCGGGGAGGGCCGGACCGCGCTCGCCGCCGGCGACCACCCCACGGCCGCCGCCGTCCTGCGTGACGCCCTCGCCCTGTGGCGTGGACCGGCGCTGCCCGACCTGCCGGACGCGCACGCCGAACGCGCCCGGCTCGACGAACTGCGGCTGACCGCCGTCCAGGACCGGATCGAGGCGGATCTCGCGCTCGGGGGCGGGGCGGAGCTCGTGCCGGAGCTGCGGGCGCTGCTGGCCGCGCATCCGCTCGGCGAGCGGCTGTACGGGCAGCTGATGCGGGCCCTGTACGCGGGCGGGCGGCCCGCCGAGGCGCTCACCGTGTACGAGGAGGCCCGACGCGCCCTCGCCGACGAGCTGGGCGCCGATCCGTCGCCCGAGCTGGCCGCGCTCCACCTGGAGCTGCTCCGGGGCGGGCCCAGGCGGCCGCCGGTGCCGGTGCAGCTCACGCGGTTCATCGGGCGGGAGGCCGAGCTGGAGCGGATCGCCGAGGCGCTGTCCGAGGCGCGCCTGGTCACGCTCACGGGTCCGGGCGGCGCCGGCAAGACCCGCCTGGCGATCGAGGCGGCACGCGCACCCGCGGACGCGGGCCCGCCCGTCACCGGTCCCCCCGCCCCCGTCCCGGCACGCGCGCGCGTGGACGTGTGCTTCGTCGAGCTGGCGCCGCTGTCCGACGGGGCACGCATCCCGTACGCCGTCCTCACGGCGCTCGGGGTGCGGGAGAACCCGCGCGGCCCCGCCGGGGACGCCACGGACCGGCTGCTGGCCGCGGTGGAGGACCGTGAGCTGCTGCTGGTCCTCGACAACTGCGAGCACCTCGTGGACGACACCGCCCGGCTGGCCGCGCTGCTGCTCGCGGTCTGTCCGGGCGTGCGCGTCCTCGCCACGAGCCGGGAGTCCCTCGGCATCACGGGGGAGGTGCTGGTGCCGGTGCCGCCGCTGCCGCCGGATCCCTCGGTGCGGCTCTTCCTGGACCGTGCGCGGGCCGTGCGGCCCGGTTTCGGGGGCCACGCGCGGGTGCCCGACATCTGCGCGGCCCTCGACGGGCTGCCCCTGGCGATCGAGCTGGCGGCGGCCCGGCTGCGCACGCTGACGCCGCAGGAGCTGGCCGACCGGCTCGACGACCGGTTCCGGCTGCTGTCCCGGGGGGACCGTTCCAAGGCGCCCCGGCACCGCACCCTGCGCGCGGTCGTGGAGTGGAGCTGGGAGCTGCTGGACGAGGAGGAGCGGGAGCTGGCCCGCCGGTTCACCGTGTTCTCCGGGGGAGCCACGCTCGACGCGGTGGAGGCGGTGTGCGGGCTGCCGTACCCGGAGGACCTGCTGGCCTCGCTGGTGGAGAAGTCCCTCCTGGGGGTGGCCGAGGGCCGCTACCGCATGCTGGAGACGATCCGTGCGTTCGCCGCCGGGCAGCGGACCGGGGAGCGGGCCCTGCGGGACGCGCACGCCGGGTACTTCCTGCGGCTGGCCGAGCGGGCGGAGCCGCACCTGCGCGGCGCGGACCAGCTGCCGTGGCTGGCCCGGCTGGACGCCGAGCACGACAACCTGGACGCGGCCGTGGCCCACCTGACCGCCGCCGACCCGGCGGCGGCGCTGCGCCTGACGGCGGCGCTGACCTGGTTCAGGTGGCTGCGCGGGCTGCACGGCGAGCAGCTGCCGCAGGCCCGCGCGCTGCTCGCGGCCGTGGGCGACGAGCCGCCCGAGGGGCTGGCCGAGGAGTACGCGCTGTGTCTGATGAACACCGTCACGGGGGACGGCGACGACCCCGCGGAGCCCGGCCGTGTCGCGCGCGCGGCGGCCCTCGTGGAGGCGTTGGAGGGACCGCTGCGGCTGCCGTTCACGATGGTCCTGTGGTCGCTGACCGGCGGCCCGCTGGCCACCTCCCTCGACGACCTCGTCCGGGTGCGGATCGGCGACGGGGCGTGGGGGCGCGCGCTGCTGGACCTCGGCAGCGCCTACCAGGCGCAGTTCGCCGGCGACGCGACCGCCTCCGAGGCCTCCTTCGTCCGCGCGCTGGCCGGCTTCCGCGCGACCGGCGACCGGTGGGGCATGGCGAACTGTCTCGATCCGCTGGGCGCGTTCGCCGGCCGGCGCGGGGAGTACGCGCGCGCCGTGGAGCTGTTCGACGAGGGCCTGACGTACGTGCGGGAGCTCCGGGCGCCGGAGGAGACCGCGGACCTGTTGCGCTCGCGCGCAACGGTGCTGCTGCACCGGGGCGACCTGGAGGAGGCCGTCACGCACTTCACGCACTCGATGGCCCTGGCGCGCACGGCGGGCGCCTCCGACAAGGTGGCGGCCGCCCGGCGCGGGCTCGGCGACGCGGCCCGGCTGGCCGGGGACCCGGCCCGCGCGCGCGTGCAGTACGAGAAGGCCCTGGAGGCGTGCGCGGCCACCTGGTTCAGCCTCGGCGAGACCGTCCTCATCCTGGTCGGGCTGGGCCGCACGGCCGTGGCCGAGGGCGACCCCGACCAGGCCCGTGACTGGTTCGCCCAGGCCCGCGCGCTCGCCGGCGAGTCGCCCGGCACCGAGGCCCTCGCCGCCGTGGCCGAGGCGTCCGCCTCCGTCGCCGGGGACGCGGAGCGGGCGGCGGAGCTGCTGGGCGCCGCGGCGGGCCTGCGCGGCACCGGCGCGCACGCCGACCCCGACGTCGTCCGCACGGAACGCGCCGTCCGCGCCCGGCTGTCGCCCGAGGCGTACGCGAAGGCCTTCGAACGGGGCCGGAGCCGGCGGTCGGCGGCGGTCAGCGAACGGTAGGCGGACGGTCAGCGCCGTCCCCGAGGCTCCTTCCCATGACGAAGACACACAGCCTCGGCCACCTGCACGTCCTGATCTCCGGCGCCAGTGTCGCCGGCCCGGCGCTCGCCCTCGACCTCCTGAGGTACGGCGCCCGCGTCACGGTCGTCGAGAAGGCCCCGGACCTGCGCGCCGGCGGCTTCGCCGTCGACTTCCGCGGCCACGTCCACCGCGAGGTCCTCACCACCATGGGCATCTGGGACGAGATCCACGCCCGCCAGACCCACATGGGCCGCCAGACGGTCGTCGACGCCGACGGCAGGGCTGTCGTGGACCTGCCGTCCGAGATGATGAGCGGCGACGTCGAGATCTTCCGCGGCGAACTCGCCCGGATCATGTACGAGCGCACCAGGGACCGCGCCGAGTACGTCTTCGGCGACTCGATCGCGGCGCTCACGGAGACGGCCGAAGGCGTCGACGTCGCTTTCGAGCGGAGCGCCCCGCGCCGCTTCGACCTCGTGATCGGCGCCGACGGCCTGCACTCGAACACCCGGCGGCTGGTCTTCGGCGACGAGTCCCGCCACCTGCGCTTCTTCGACCACTACGTGGCGGGCTTCACGGTCCCCAACGACCTGGGCCTGGACCGCACCGGCCGCGTCTACAGCGAGCCCGGCCGGGCGGTGGCGATCGGCAACTACGACGGCGACCCCGACCGTGCGGGCGCCCTGCTGGTCTTCCGCTCCGGGCCCCTGTCGTACGGCCACCGGGACGTCGCCGCGCAGAAGCGGATCCTCGCCGAGCGGTTCGCGGGGATGGGCTGGCGGACCCCGTCGGTGCTGAAGGCCCTGGAGGACGCCGACGACCTCTACTTCGACGCGATCGCCCAGGTCCACGTCGACCGGCTGGCCAAGGGCCGCGTGGCGCTGCTCGGGGACGCCGGGTACGGCGCGACCATGGGCGGCATGGGGACGGGCGTGGCGATCGTCGGCGCGTACGTGCTCGCCGGTGAGCTGGCCCTCGCCGGCGGCGACCACCGCGCCGCGTTCGCCGCGTACGAGGCGCGGATCCGGCGCTTCGCCCGGGGCTGCCAGAAGACCTCCGGCAACGCGGGCCCGTTCTTCGCCCCGCCGACCGAGCGGCGCATCCGCAGCCGGAACCGGATGTACCGGCTGCTGAGCTCGCGCCCGCTCGCCGGCTTCTTCAGGAGGCTCACCGAGAAGGCGGCGACGGACATCAGTCTCCGGGCGTACCCGGCCGCGTGAGGCCCCAGCCGTGGTCCACCGGGCCGATGCCGCCGCCCAGCGCGAACCCGGCCGCGATCGCTCCGGTGACGTACTCCTTGGCCGCCGTCACCGCCTCCGGCACGGACCGCCCCTTCGCGAGCTGCGACGCGATCGCCGACGCGAGGGTGCAGCCCGTGCCGTGCGTGTGCCGGTTGTCGTGCCGGGGCGCGCGCAGCCAGTGCTCGGCGGAGCCGTCGGTGAGCAAGTCGACCGCGTCACCGGGGAGATGACCGCCCTTGACCAGCACCCATCGGGGTCCGTACGACAGCACGGCGGCCGCCGCCTCCCGCAGCTGCTCCTCCGACTCGACGTGTACACCGGTGAGTTGGGCCACCTCGTCGAGGTTCGGGGTGGCGACGGTCGCGGCCGGCAGCAGCCTGGTCCGCACGGAGTCCAGCGCGGAGGCCGCGAGCAGCGGGTCCCCGTGCTTGGAGACGCCCACGGGATCGACGACGACCGGCGCGTCCGTGCCGGCGACCAACTCGGCCACCGCTTCGACGAGTTCGGCGGTGGCCAGCATCCCGGTCTTCACGGCCTGGACGCCGATGTCGTCGACGACGCTGCGGTACTGGGCCCGCACCGCGTCCACGGGCAGCTCCCAGGCGCCCTGCACCCCCAGGGAGTTCTGGGCGGTGACCGCGGTGACGACGCTCATGCCGTGCACACCGAGCGCGAGCATGGTCTTCAGGTCGGCCTGGATGCCCGCGCCCCCGCCGGAGTCGGAGCCGGCGACCGTGAGCACCCTCGGGAGACTCATGACTCGATGTCCCCGAAGTGGTCCCAGCCGCCCTTGCTGGTCCAGGGCGCCCCGTCGACCGTCACCTGGGGCAGGGCGGAGGGGTTGAGGACCTCGCCGATCACCTTCCAGCGGGCGGGCAGCTTCACGTCCGGCGGGAAGGTCGCCACGATCGCGTGGTCCTCCCCGCCGGTCAGCACCCACTGCATGGGGTCCACGCCGACGGCCTGGCCGATGTCGTTCATCTGCGTGGGGATGTCGATCGCGCCGGACCGGATGTCGATGCGCACCTTGCTGGCCTCCGCGATGTGCCCCAGGTCGGCGATCAGACCGTCGCTCACGTCGCACATCGCGGTCGCGCCCAGGCCGGCGGCCGCCGGGCCCGCGTGGTAGGGCGGCTCGGGGCGGCGGTGGGCCTCGACGAAGGCGCGCGGCGAGCGGAAGCCGCGGGAGAGGACCGCGTACCCGGCGGCGGACCAGCCCAGCCAGCCGGTCACCGCGACGAGGTCGCCGGGCTGGGCGCCGGCCCGGGTGATCGGCTCCTGGTTGCGCAGGTCGCCGAGGGCGGTGATCGACACCATGATCGTGTCGCCGCGGACGACGTCACCGCCGACGACCGAGGCGCCGGCCACCTGGCACTCGTCGCGCAGGCCGTCCATCAGCTCGGTCGGCCAGGTCACCGGCAGTTCGGCGGGCACGACGAGACCGAGCAGCAGGGCCGTCGGCACGGCGCCCATGGCGGCGATGTCGGCGAGGTTCTGGGCGGCGGCCTTGCGGCCGACGTCGTAGGCGGTGGACCAGTCGCGGCGGAAGTGCCGGCCCTCCAGCAGGATGTCGGTGCTGGCCACGACCCGCCGGTCGGGCGCGGCGACCACCGCGGCGTCGTCGCCGGGGCCGACCCGCACCGCCGGGGTGGTGGTGAGACGGGAGGTGAGCTCCCTGATGAGCCCGAACTCCCCGAGCTCACCAACAGTGCCCTTCATCGCCCTTGCTCCCCTTCTGTCCCTGTCCGTGCCCGGTCGCGCGTCACCAGTGTCCCCGATACGGTCGAGATGACCGTCAGCTTCCGTCCCGTCCGCACCCCGGCACGCGCGCCGGGGTGCGCGCAGGTCTCCCCGCGGCGAGCGGCGACGCGATACCGTGGCGTTCCTTTTCCCCACATGATCCTCGTGGCCGCCCTGGAGGTTCCGTGGTACAGGCGTACATCCTGATCCAGACGGAGGTCGGCAAGGCGTCGACCGTCGCCGAGACGATCAGCAAGCTCCCCGGGGTCGTCCAGGCCGAAGACGTGACGGGTCCCTACGACGTGATCGTGCGGGCCCAGGCCGACACGGTCGACGACCTCGGCCGCATGGTGGTCGCCAAGGTCCAGCAGGTGGACGGGATCACCCGTACCCTGACCTGCCCGGTCGTGCATCTGTAGCCCCCGTCTACCCTTGGCCGGTGAACCTTTTCCGTCACCGGCTCAGTGGCCTTCCCGCCCTCGTACTGCTGTGCGCCGCCGTGGGCTGCTCATCGGCAGACGACAGCGCGTCGGCGGCGGTTCCCAGTCCCACGACGAAGGTCGCGGAACTGTGCCGGAGCCTGGACGAGGCGCTGCCGTCGAAGGTGGACGGCGAGGGCCGCCGGGATCCCGAACCCGCCTCCGCGCTGACGGCGGGCTGGGGGAACCCGGCGATCATACTGCGCTGCGGCGTGGAACGGCCGCCGAAGATGGTGGACCCGAAGGTGGCCCAGGGCCGGGACGCGGACGCCGTGGCCGGCGGGGTGAACGGCGTCGACTGGCTGATGGAGAAGCAGGACGGCGGCGGGTACCGCTTCACCAGCGCCAATCGCCGTGCGTACGTCGAGGTGACGGTGCCGCGGGACGCGGACAGCTCGTCGGTGCTGATCGACCTGGCCTCCGCGGTCAAGAAGGCGGTCCCCGAAGGGATCGCCGACTAGCCGCCGCACCGGCCGGGCCGTCGTCCGGCCGCGGGTCGCAGCCGGACGAGCACGCGGTTCCCGCGCCCCGAGGCGGGCTACCGCAGACCCGTCGAGCGCCGCAGGGCCGCCTGGATCAGGCGGTCCACCAGCTCCTCGTAGCCGATGCCGGTCGCCTGCCACATCGCCGGGTACATCGAGATCGGCGTGAAGCCCGGCATCGTGTTGATCTCGTTGATGACGAAGTCGCCCTCGTCCGTGAGGAAGAAGTCCGCGCGGACGAGGCCCTCGCAGGAGGCCGCCTCGAAGGCGTCCACGGCGAGCCTGCGGACCTCGGCGGTCTCCTCGGGGGTGAGGGGTGCAGGAACGATTCCGGGCGTGGAGTCGATGTACTTGGCCTCGAAGTCGTAGTACGCGTGCGCGTCCGGCGGCGGGATCTCGGCCGGCACGGAGGCCCGCGGGCCGTCCTCGAACTCCAGCACCCCGCACTCGATCTCACGGCCCCGCAGCGCGGCCTCGACGAGGATCTTCGGGTCGTGGCGCTGGGCCTCGGCGATCGCCTCGTCGAGACCGGACAGGTCGTCGACCTTGGTGATGCCGATCGAGGAGCCCGCGCGCGCCGGCTTCACGAAGAGCGGCCAGCCGTGCTCCCCGGCGAAGTCGACGATCTTCTTGCGGGCGGCGGACTCGTCCCGCTGCCACTCCCGCGGGCGGAGCACCACGTACGGGCCCACCTTCAGCCCGAAGGAGGTGAACACCCGCTTCATGTACTCCTTGTCCTGACCGACGGCCGAGGCGAGCACGCCCGACCCCACGTACGGGACGCCGGAGAGCTCCAGCAGTCCCTGGAGGGTGCCGTCCTCGCCGTACGGGCCGTGCAGGACGGGGAAGACCACGTCGACCTCGCCGAGCGCCTTGGGCACCGAACCGGGCTCGCTGTAGACGACTTCGCGGCTCGCGGGGTCGACGGGGAGCACCACGCCGCCCTCCTGCGAGTCGGCGAGCTCCTCGACGCTGGGCGTACGGCGGTCGGTGATCGCCATGCGCTCCGGGGCGTCGGCGGTCAGCGCCCACCGGCCCTCCCGGGTGATGCCGATCGGCAGGACCTCGTACTTGGTCCGGTCGACGGCCTTCAGGACGGCGCCGGCGGTGACCACGGAGATCCCGTGCTCGGAGCTGCGCCCGCCGAACACGACGGCCACACGCGGCTTGCGGGACGGCTGCTCGGGGCTCTGGGGGAGGTTCTCGGTGCTCATATCGGGTTGAGAGTACCCGGTGGCAGGGCCCGGGGGCAGCGTCGACTCGGGGGGTCGCTCAGCGTCGTTCGGGCTTCGCGCTGCGCGACATCAGTTCCTTCAACGCCACCACCGGCGGCTTGCCTTCGTGGACGATGCCGACGACCGTCTCGGTGATCGGCATGTCGACGCCGTGCCGGCGGGCCAGATCCAGCACCGACTCGCAGGACTTGACGCCCTCGGCGGTCTGCCGGGTGACCGCGATGGTCTCCTGGAGGGTCATGCCCCTGCCGAGGTTGGTGCCGAAGGTGTGGTTGCGGGAGAGCGGCGAGGAGCAGGTGGCCACCAGGTCGCCCAGGCCCGCGAGCCCGGAGAAGGTGAGCGGGTCGGCGCCCATCGCGAGCCCGAGCCGGGTGGTCTCGGCGAGACCGCGGGTGATCAGCGAGCCCTTGGCGTTGTCGCCGAGGCCCATGCCGTCCGCGATGCCGACGGCGAGCCCGATGACGTTCTTCACGGCGCCACCCAGCTCGCAGCCGACCACGTCGGTGTTGGTGTAGGGGCGGAAGTACGGGGTGTGGCAGGCGGCCTGGAGGCGCTGGGCGACGTTCTCGTCGGTGCAGGCGACCACGGCCGCGGCCGGCATCCGGGAGGCGATCTCCTTCGCGAGGTTGGGCCCGGTGACGACGGCGACCCGCTCCGGGGCCACCTTGGCGACGTCCTCGACGACCTCGCTCATCCGCATGGTCGTGCCCAGCTCGACGCCCTTCATCAGCGAGACGAGGACGGTGTGCCGGGCGAGCAGCGGCCGCCACTCCGCGAGGTTGGCGCGCAGGGTCTGCGAGGGGACGGCGAGGACGGTGAAGTCGGCGCCGGCGGCGGCCTCGGCGGGGTCCGCGGTGGCGCGCAGGTTCTCGGGGAGCTCGACGCCGGGAAGGTAGTCGGGGTTGGTCCGCGTGGAGTTGACCGCGTCGACGAGCTCGGGGCGGCGTGCCCAGAGCGTCACCTCGCAGCCCGCGTCGGCCAGGACCATCCCGAAGGCGGTGCCCCAGGACCCGGTGCCGAAGACAGCCGCCTTGACGGGCTCGCTCACGTGCCGATCTCCCCTTCTCGGCCGGTCCCCCCGGCCTGTGTCCGTGCTCGCGCCGGCGTCTCCGTCCGGGGCTCCGGCTGCGCCGGCGGCTTCTGCGCCTGCGTACGGCGCCGCTGCTCGATCCGCTCCTGACGGGGGTCGTACGGCGTGGCGGGCGCCTTCTCGCCGCGGATCTCCTCCAGCTGGCGGGTGACGGCGGCCATGATGACCTCCGTCGCCTCCTTCAGCAGCTCGGGAGTCATCTCCTTGTCGTAGAACCGCGCGAGGTCCACCGGCGGGCCGGCCAGGACGCGGTGGGTCTTGCGCGGAAGGAGGTTGGGCTTCTTCGCGTAGGGCGGCAGCAGTTCGTTGGCGCCCCACTGCGCGACCGGGATCACCGGGCACTTGGTCTGCAGGGCGACGCGCGCGGCACCGGTCTTGGCGGTCATCGGCCAGCCGTCCGGGTCGCGGGTGAGGGTGCCCTCGGGGTAGAAGGCGACGCACTCACCGCGTTCCACGGCGTCGATCGCGGCCCGGAAGGCGCTGAGCGCGTCGGTGCTCTCCCGGTAGACGGGGATCTGCCCGGTGCCGCGCATCGCGGCGCCGACGAACCCCTTCTTGAAAAGTCCGCTCTTCGCCAGGAATCGCGGCACTCGTCCGGTGTTGTACTGATAATGCGCGTAAGCGAAAGGGTCGACGTGCGAATTGTGATTGACCGCGGTGATAAATCCACCCTCGGCCGGCATGTGCTCCATTCCGCGCCAGTCCCGCTTGATCAGAACCACCAGCGGCGGTTTGCAGAGGACCGCAGCGAAGCGGTACCAGAAGCCGATTCTGCGGCGGGGCACGCGGAACACCTTCCTCTAGGACTTCCTCCGACGCCCGGGGGCCGCACAAGTGTCGCCCCGGGCCGCCGGTCTGTCGAGAACACCGTACGCCCCGATCGAGGTGTCGCCGGAAGGCCCGGGTGACAATGACCACGACGAGAGAGGGACGGTACTCCGGTGCGGTGGAGCTTGGTCATACCTTTGAAGCCCCTGGCCCTGGCCAAGAGCAGGCTCGCGGACACCGCGGGCGACGGGCCGCGCCCGGGACTCGCCCTCGCCTTCGCCCAGGACACGGTCGCGGCCGCGCTGGCCTGCCCGGCGGTGCGGGATGTGGCGGTCGTCACGGACGACGCCCTCGCCGGGCCGGAGCTCGCCGCGCTGGGCGCGCGCATCGTCCCCGACACGCCGCGCTCGGGTCTCAACGCCGCCCTGACGCACGCGGCGGCCGCCGTCCGCGCCGCGCACCCCGAGAGCGCGCTCGCCGCACTGAACGCCGATCTCCCGGCCCTTCGCCCCCTGGAATTGGCCCGTGTCCTGGACACGGCCGCGCAATTCCCCCGCTCTTTCCTCCCCGACGCGGCCGCAATCGGCACGACGCTTCTCGCGGTGGCTCCCGGCCGTGAATTGCTTCCGGCATTCGGTGCGGATTCCCGCGCCCGTCACCGCGCCTCCGGGGCCACGGAACTCGTGGTGGACGCGGTGGATTCCGTGCGCCAGGACGTGGACACCGGCGAGGACCTGCGGGCGGCCCTGGCCCTGGGCGTGGGTCCGCGGACGGCCGCGGCGGCCGCGCGGCTGCTGATCCCGGAGCAGTAGGCTGCCGACCATGCAGGCCACCGCGTACACCTACGACCCCGACACCCGCAGCGGACAGGTGCTGCTGGACGACGGCACCCCGGTGCCCTTCGACGCGCCGGCGTTCGACGCGGGCGGTCTGCGGCTGCTGCGACCCGGGCAGCGGGTGCGGATCGAGACCGAGGGCGAAGGGGAGGCCCGCCGCATCACGCTGGTGACCCTGCAGACGTTCTGAGCGCGGCGCTCGGCGCTTCCGGCGGCGGGAGAGGCGGCCCCGGCCGGGGAGCGGGCCGGGAGAGCGGGGCCGGACACGCCGCGGGCCGGACTCCGACGGAGTCCGGCCCGGCGCGTGAGTGCCCCTGACCTCCGCGCCTCAGCGGGCGGTGGTGGTCTTCTTGGCGGTGGTCTTGCGCGCGGTCGACTTCTTGGCGGGGGCCTTCTTGGCCGTCGCCTTCTTCGTCGCCGGGGCCTTCTTGGCCGTGGTCTTCTTCGCCGCGGCGGTCTTGGCGGTGGTGGTCTTCTTCGCGGCCGCCGCCGTCTTGGTGGTGGCCTTCTTCGCGGTCGTCTTCTTCGCTGCGGCCGTGGTCTTCTTCGCTGCGGCCGTGGTCTTCTTCGCGGCCGTCGTGGTCTTCTTCGCCGGGGCGGTCTTCTTCGCGGCGGCCTTCTTCACCGTCGCGGTGGCACCGCCGGACAGGCTGCCCTTGGGGGCCTTCTTGACGGCGACCTCGCCGCCCCGCGGCAGCTTCTTCGAGCCGCTCACCAGGTCCTTGAAGCCCTGACCTGCGCGGAACCGCGGCACCGAGGTCTTCTTGACCCGAACCCGCTCGCCCGTCTGGGGGTTCCGGGCGTAACGCGCGGGACGGTCGACCTTCTCGAACGATCCGAAGCCGGTGACCGAGACCCTCTCCCCCGCGACGGTCGCGCGGACGATGGCGTCCAGGACCGCGTCGACCGCGTCGGCGGCCTGCTGGCGACCGCCCAGCTTGTCGGCAATCGCTTCTACGAGCTGCGCCTTGTTCACGTCTTCCCCTTCGGAGACATCGCCAGAACGAAAGTGTTCAAGCTTTTTCGCACGTTAGGCAGATATATACCGCAAATCAAACACGAAACGGGCTAATCACCCTTGTGCCGCAACGAAATCGGCTGCTCCGGAGGCGATCAGCGCTCCTCTTCGGGCATGCGCCCCTCGTCGAGGTCCGCCATGAACCGCTCCAGACGCCTTGTCGCGTCGGCGAGATCGTGCTTGGCCGCGGCCGTAATGACCAGCAGCTTCCGGGTCAGCGCCATCCGTACGCCCTCCGGGACTTGCAGTGCGCGCACGCTTGCGTGCGCTTCCTTGAGTCGGTTCGCGACCGCCGTATAGAGCTGGAGTTGGCCGTCGTGCTCCATGCACAGATTGTGCCATCTGGGGCGAGTTGTCGCCCGCCCAGGGGGCAACTGCCGCCGCAGACGGTCGTCCGGACATCCGCGGAGGCCGCGTCCTCAGAAAGCACGTACCCCGGCAACCACCTGCGTAACGTGCGACGTTGAGGGGAGCGGCGGGGACCGGCGGGGCCGAACGGGTGCGAAAACGGCCGTACCCCCGATCGGACCGATCGGGGGTACGGAGGGGGTGTCGCGGTGGCCGAAAGTCGACCGGCGCCGGTCGCCCGCGGCGGGAGATCAGACCTCGAGCGTCCGCGGCTTGTACGACGGACGCTTGGCCTCGTACGCGGCGATGTCGGCCTCGTTCTGGAGGGTGATGGAGATGTCGTCCAGCCCGTTCAGCAGCCGCCAGCGGGAGTTCTCGTCCAGCTCGAAGGAGGCGGTGATGCCCTCGGCCCGCACCTCACGCGTCTCAAGGTCCACAGTGACCTCAGCCGTCGCGTCCTTCTCGACGAGTTCCCACAGCGCGTCCACGGTCTTCTGCTCCAGCACCACCGTGAGCAGCCCGTTCTTCAGCGAGTTGCCGCGGAAGATGTCGGCGAAGCGGGAGGAGATCACGGTCTTGAAGCCGTAGTTCTGGAGCGCCCAGACGGCGTGCTCGCGGGAGGAACCGGTACCGAAGTCCGGACCGGCGACCAGGACGGTCGCGCCCTGCCGCTCGGGACGGTTGAGCACGAACTCCGGGTCCTTGCGCCACGCCTCGAACAGCCCGTCCTCGAAGCCGTCCCGGGTCACCTTCTTGAGCCAGTGAGCAGGGATGATCTGGTCGGTGTCGACGTTCGAGCGGCGCAGCGGGACGGCCCGGCCGGTGTGCTTGGTGAATGCTTCCATGGCTGATCAGACTCCAGCGGGCGTACGGGTCTCGGTGTCGGACAGGTCGGCCGGGGAGGCCAGGTGGCCCAGGACCGCGGTGGCCGCCGCGACCTGCGGCGACACCAGGTGCGTACGACCGCCCTTGCCCTGCCGGCCCTCGAAGTTGCGGTTGGAGGTGGAAGCGGAGCGCTCACCGGGAGCCAGCTGGTCGGGGTTCATGCCCAGGCACATCGAGCAGCCCGCGTGCCGCCACTCGGCGCCGGCCTCCTTGAAGACGACGTCCAGGCCCTCGGAGACGGCCTGCAGACCCACGCGCGCGGAGCCCGGGACGACCAGCATCCGTACGCCGTCGGCGACTTTGCGGCCCCGCAGCAGGTCCGCGGCGGCGCGCAGGTCCTCGATGCGTCCGTTGGTGCAGGAGCCTACGAAGACGGTGTCCACCTTGATGGAGCTCAGCGGCTGGCCGGCCTCCAACCCCATGTACTCCAGGGCCTTTTCGGCGGCGAGGCGCTCCGAGGCGTCTTCGTACGAAGCCGGGTCGGGGACGGACGCGGAAAGCGGCGCGCCCTGGCCGGGGTTGGTGCCCCAGGTGACGAACGGCGACAGTTCGGCGGCCTCGATGACGACCTCGGCGTCGAACTCGGCGTCCTCGTCCGTCCTCAGTGTCTTCCAGTACGCGACGGCCGCGTCCCAGTCCTCGCCCTTCGGGGCGTGCGGACGGCCCTCGAGGTACGCGAAGGTGGTCTCGTCGGGGGCGATCATGCCCGCGCGGGCGCCGGCCTCGATCGACATGTTGCAGATGGTCATCCGGGCCTCCATCGAGAGCTTCTCGATGGCGGAGCCGCGGTACTCCAGGACGTAGCCCTGGCCGCCGCCGGTGCCGATCCTCGCGATGATCGCCAGGATCAGGTCCTTGGCGGTGACGCCCTCGGGCAGCTCGCCGTTGACCGTGATCGCCATGGTCTTGGGGCGGGCCATCGGCAGCGTCTGGGTGGCCAGCACGTGCTCGACCTGGGAGGTGCCGATGCCGAAGGCCAGGCCGCCGAAGGCGCCGTGCGTGGAGGTGTGCGAGTCGCCGCAGACGACGGTCATGCCCGGCTGGGTCAGGCCCAGCTGCGGGCCGACGACGTGCACGACGCCCTGCTCGACGTCGCCGAGCGGGTGCAGGCGCACGCCGAACTCGGCGGCGTTCTTGCGCAGCGTCTCCAGCTGGACCCGGGAGACCGGGTCAGCGATGGGCTTGTCGATGTCGAGGGTCGGGGTGTTGTGGTCCTCGGTCGCGATGGTGAGGTCGAGACGGCGCACCCGGCGGCCGCTCTTGCGGAGGCCGTCGAAGGCCTGCGGGCTGGTCACCTCGTGCAGCAGGTGCAGATCGATGAAGAGGAGGTCGGGCTCGCCCTCGGCGCGCCGGACGACGTGGTCGTCCCAGACCTTCTCCGCGAGTGTCCTACCCATCGCTTTCCCTCCGGCCGGCCACGGTGCGCCGACCCAACTAGAGATCTTGTGGAGGCGACGCCCTCGGCCCCTGTCCCGGGCGCCCGCCGCCTGGCCCGTTGGTTCGCGGGCCGCTGTGCGTCCAAGGGTTGCGCGTCTCACGGAAAAATGAACTTGCGTTTCACAGAGTGAGACGGGAATATCGTTGCATGGACAACAGTAGCGGCGTCGGCGTTCTGGACAAGGCAGCCCTCGTCCTGAGCGCTCTGGAGTCCGGTCCGGCCACCCTCGCAGGGCTGGTCGCGGCGACCGGACTGGCACGACCCACGGCCCACCGGCTGGCCGTGGCCCTGGAACACCACCGCATGGTGGCGCGGGACATGCAGGGCCGGTTCATCCTCGGCCCGCGCCTGGCGGAACTGGCCGCGGCCGCGGGCGAGGACCGCCTCCTCGCGACCGCCGGCCCGGTGCTCACCCACCTGCGCGACGTGACGGGCGAGAGCGCGCAGCTCTACCGCCGTCAGGGCGACATGCGCATCTGCGTCGCCGCGGCGGAACGCCTGTCCGGCCTCAGGGACACGGTCCCGGTCGGTTCGACCCTCACGATGAAGGCCGGTTCGTCGGCCCAGATCCTCATGGCCTGGGAGGAGCCCGAGCGCCTCCACCGCGGCCTGCAGGGCGCCCGCTTCACGGCGACGGCCCTGTCGGGCGTGCGGCGCCGGGGCTGGGCCCAGTCCATCGGCGAGCGCGAGCCGGGCGTCGCGTCCGTCTCCGCGCCCGTGCGCGGCCCGTCCAACCGTGTCGTCGCCGCCGTCTCGGTCTCCGGACCGATCGAGCGCCTGACCCGTCACCCGGGCCGGATGCACGCCCAGGCGGTCATCGACGCGGCGGCCCGCCTCTCCGAGGCCCTGCGCCGCACGGGCTGAGCCCGCCCGCGGGACACCCGGGACGCCCCCGGGGAGAGCCGGCCCCAACGCCGCGGCAGGCTCTCCCCGGTCCCCCGGCTCCCCCCTGTCATCCGGTCCTCTCGCCGGCCCTCCCGGAAGCACCGGCCTCCCGGGAGGCGTCGGCCTTCCCGGCGGCGCCGGCGCTCTTCGGGGCACCGGGCCCGGCGGACGCGTCGGCACCCCCCGGAACACCGACGCTCCTCGGAACACCGACGCTCCCCGGAGCACCGGCGGCCCGCGAGGCCCCGGCGTTCCCCGACCGGTACGCGTACCGGTCCTTCGCGTACCGCCCGCGCCGCTCCAGCGGCACCTGGCCGTGCGCCGCGGCCAGTCCGAACGGCGGCATGTCCCCGTAGACCGCCTCGTACCGCCCCTCCGGCACGACGTACGCCTCGTGCCAGATCCCCACGTGCCCCCGCGTCCTCCCGTCCCGTTCCAGGCGGTTGATCTTCGCCCACGCCTGGTGGTGGAACGCGTCGGGCGCGCTCGCGTAGGCGTACAGCTTCTCCTTCGACTCCCAGTACTGGACGACGTAGTAGGTCCGCGGGGAGGCGGTCAGCAGGACCCGGGAGAGGAGCCCCCGGCCCGGGTCCTTCTTCAGCTCGGCCAGCATGCGGAACATCGCCAGCATCACCGGCAGCCACTGGTGCACGGCCCAGAAGTGGTTGACGCGCATCCCGATCAGCAGGACGACGACGTCACCGCGTGCGTCCGCCGTCGTACGCGTGGCTGCGGCCGGCTTGACGGGCATGGCTGTCCTCCTGGTCGGTCAGCGGCACCACCCGAGTGGGCATGCTTGGATAGTGCCGCTGACCAAGGAAGGGCGCAAGGGATGCGGCTGGCCGAACTGAGCGAGCGCAGTGGTGTGTCCACGGCGACGATCAAGTACTACCTGCGTGAGGGGCTCCTGCCGCCCGGCCGCCAGGTCAACGCGACGACCGCCGACTACGACGAGGAGCACCTGCGCCGGCTGCGGCTGGTGCGGGCGATGATCCAGGTGGGCCGGGTGCCGGTGGCCACGGTCCGGGAGGTGCTCGGCCACGTCGACGACGACTCGCTGGGCCGCACGGTCCGGCTCGGCGCGGCCCTGTGGGCCCTGCCGCAGGTCCCGGAGCCGGACGCGGACGACGCGTACGTGCGGGCCGCCCACCGCGAGGCGGAGGACCTGCTGACCACCCTGGGCTGGGGGAACGCCCGTCTACTGACCACGATCTCGCCGGCCTACCGGTCGCTGGTGGTGGCGGTGGCCGCGCTGCGGCGGCTGGGCTACGCGTGGGACGCCGAACTCCTCGTGTCCTACGCCCGGTTGATGCACCAGGCGGCCGTCCTCGACCTGGACTTCGTGGAGACGCAGGCGTCGGAGGCGGAGCGGATCGAGACGGCGGTGCTCGGGGCGATCCTCGTCGAGCCGATGCTCCAGGCACTGCACCGGCTGGCACAGGAGGAGGAGTCGGCGCGGCGGTACGGCTTCGAGTGAGCGCGCGGTCCGGGCGGCGCGGTGATCGGGCGGTGCGCGCGGTCCGGGCGGCGCGCGCCGGCGGCGCCCGGGGACGACGAAGGCCCTCCACCGAAGTGGAGGGCCTGTCCTCGTGTACCCCCGACCGGATTCGAACCGGCGCTACCGCCTTGAGAGGGCGGCGTGCTAGGCCGCTACACAACGGGGGCGTGGACTCTGCGTTTCCGCAGGTCCGAGCTGGTCTACCTGGACTCGAACCAAGACTAACTGAACCAGAATCAGTCGTGCTGCCAATTACACCATAGACCAATGTGGTTTAGACCAGTCAGTACCCCCGACCGGATTCGAACCGGCGCTACCGCCTTGAGAGGGCGGCGTGCTAGGCCGCTACACAACGGGGGCCCTAGCGATTCCGAGTTGATCGGAACCAGTACCCCCGACCGGATTCGAACCGGCGCTACTGCCTTGAGAGGGCAGCGTGCTAGGCCGCTACACAACGGGGGCTTCGCGGATGGGATCCGCGGGTGCAGATGAGCTCTGCGAGCTGGCCTACCTGGACTCGAACCAAGACTAACTGAACCAGAATCAGTCGTGCTGCCAATTACACCATAGGCCACTGGAACGCAAGCCCCTGAGGGGATCTTGTTCTAGCTCTGCTCCTCGGGGCTCCGGCCTTTCGGCCCGCTCCCCGGCGGCGCAGAAAGAACATTACCCGAAGGTGGACTGCGCTCCAAAACGGGTATCGGCGCCGAGGATCGCGGGCAGTTCGGAGAGGGTGGCGATCCGGTGCCGTCCGGAGGGCAGCTCGACCGTGGCGGTGCCGCCGCAGCGGTCGATCCACACGGAGAGCAGGCCGGCGTCCGCGGCGCCCTGCCCGTCGATCTCCGGGTGGTCTCCGACGTACGCCACCTGGTGCGGCGGCAGGGCGAGGGCCTCGCAGGCCGCCAGGAACGCGGCGGCCTGGGGCTTGGAGACGCCGAGCTCGGCGGCGCACAGGATGGCCTCGAAGCGGTCGTGGACGCCGAGGACCCGCAGCTTGCGGTCCTGGACGTGGATGCTGGAGTTGGAGAGCACCGCGTGGCGGTGGCTGGCGGCGAGCGCGTCCAGCACGGGCAGGACGTCCGGGAAGAGGGCCCAGGCGGCCTCGTAGTGACCGATGTAACGCCGGAACCAGGCGTCGGCCTCGGCGTCGGTCATCTGCCGGTCCAGGAAGACCCGTACGCGGTCGCGGCGCTGGTCCTCGAAGGTGGCCTCGCCGGCGGCGAAGCGCGCCCACTGCTCGTCGGTGACCTCCCGCCACCGGGCGAGGGCCTGCTCCGGGCTGTCGTACCCGGCGAGCAGCCCCTCGGCGGCCAGGTGCGCCCGCATCCCCTCGCGGTCCGCCGTCGTGTAGTCGAAGAGGGTGTCGTCCACGTCCCAGACGACGGCGCGAATGCTCATGGTCCGACGGTAACGCGCGGCCCCGGGGTCTGTCCGCCGGTCGCCGGTCCGCCGTCGGCCGGGCGGGCGCCGGGGCCGGTCAGGCGGGCGCCGGGGGCTCCTCGCCGGGGCCGGGGGCCACGAAGAAGTCGGTGAGGAAGCAGGTGACCTCGCCCCGGGCCGAGCGGCCCGTCCAGGTCGGGTAGCAGCCGTCGCCCCAGCCGGAGGTGAAGGCCGCCAGGGTGTGGCCGGTGGCGGGGGACCTGACCAGGTGGGGACCCTCCGACCAGTCGCTGTCCTCGAAGGCGTCCCAGAGCGGTCCCTCGTCCTCCCGCGCCTCGGGGAAGGCCTCCTCCGCCGAGGCGTCGTAGAAGCAGCCGGTGCCGGCGTCGACGCCGTAGCCGAAGAACTCGTCGTCGCCGAGGTCGGCGGGGTCCTGGCCGGGGAGCAGGGCCAACTCCCAGGTCGCGGCGGGTTCGTCGCGGATGACGAGGCGGGCCGCCGCTACCCGCGTGTGGGGACGGCCGGCCGGCGGCTCGCCGGGCCGGGTGAGCGTCGCCACGGCCGCCTCGACCCGGTAGCGGCCGGGGGCCACCGCGACCGTGAACGGCTCGACGTCCCCGGTGCCGAGGTACACGAACGGGTCGCAGGCGACGACCCGGCCGGTGGGCAGGTCCAGTTCGCCGCCGTCGGCCACGTGGATGACGCCGGTGGTCCCGGACGCGTGGCGGAACGTGCTGCCCGGGGTGAACAGCCAGGTGTAGTCGCGAGGGGGCATCGGCATGGCGGGGCCTTTCCTGATCAGGGGACGGGACGAGCCGGAACCCTAATGCGCGCCGCTGACAACGACGCCGAGGGGCGGCAGCCGGTCGTCCGGCTGCCGCCCCTCGTGCCGTGCGCCGGGTGCTACGCCGCCAGCTTCGCCAGGGCCGCGTCGACGCGGGCCAGCGTCTTCTCCTTGCCGAGGACCTCGAGGGACTCGAAGAGGGGCAGACCCACCGTGCGGCCGGTGACGGCGACGCGGACCGGGGCCTGGGCCTTGCCGAGCTTGAGGCCGTGCGCCTCGCCGGCGGCCAGGACGGCCTCCTTCAGGGAGTCGGGGGACGTCCAGTCGGCCGCCTCCAGCTTCTCCCTCGCCGTGCGCAGCAGGGCGTCGGAGCCCTCCTTCATCGCCTTCGTCCAGGACGCCTCGTCGAAGACCGGCTCGGCCAGGAACAGGAAGTCGACGTTGTCGGTGATCTCGGACAGGACCTTCAGGCGGGTCTGCGCGTGCGGGGCGATCGCCTGCCACTTGGCCTCGTCGAAGTCCTCCGGCGCCCAGGTGGCGAACGGGGCCTTCAGCCACGGGCGGCAGCGCTCGGTGAAGTCCTTGACCTCCAGCAGGCGGATGTGGTCGGCGTTGATCGCCTCGCACTTCTTCAGGTCGAAGCGCGCCGGGTTGGGGTTCACGTCCGCGACGTCGAAGGCCGCGACCATCTCCTCGATCGGGAAGATGTCCTGGTCCGCGCTGAGCGACCAGCCCAGCAGGGAGAGGTAGTTGAGCAGCCCCTCGGGCAGGAAGCCGCGCTCGCGGTAGAGGTTGAGGGACGACTGCGGGTCGCGCTTGGAGAGCTTCTTGTTGCCCTCGCCCATCACGTACGGCAGGTGGCCGAACTCGGGGACGCCCTTGGCGACGCCCAGCTCGATCAGCGCCTTGTACAGGGCGATCTGGCGGGGGGTGGAGGAGAGCAGGTCCTCGCCGCGCAGGACGTGGGTGATCTCCATCAGGGCGTCGTCGACCGGGTTGACGAGCGTGTACAGCGGGGCGCCGTTGGCGCGGACGATGCCGTAGTCCGGGACGTTCTCCGGGAGGTAGGTGATCTCACCGCGCACCAGGTCGGTGAAGGTGATCGTCTCGTCGGGCATGCGGAAGCGGACGATGGGCTCGCGGCCCTGGGCCCGGTACTCCTCGACCTGCCCGGCGCTCAGGTCGCGGCAGTGGCCGTCGTAGCCGGAGGGCTTGCCGGCGGCGCGGGCGGCCTCGCGGCGGGTGTCCAGCTCCTCCTGGGAGCAGTAGCAGTGGTAGGCGTGGCCGGCGTCCAGGAGCTTGGCCGCGACGTCCTGGTAGAGGTCCATGCGCTGCGACTGGCGGTACGGCGCGTGCGGGCCGCCGACCTCGGGGCCCTCGTCCCAGTCGAAGCCGAGCCAGCGCATCGCGTCCAGGAGCTGCTCGTAGGACTCCTCGGAGTCGCGGGCCGCGTCGGTGTCCTCGATGCGGAAGACCAGGGTGCCCTGGTGGTGGCGCGCGAAGGCCCAGTTGAACAGGGCGGTGCGGACCAGGCCCACGTGGGGGTTACCGGTGGGCGAGGGGCAGAAACGGACACGGACTGCTGGGGCGGATGCGCTAGCCACGCTTGACAACCTTGTTGGTGAGAGTGCCGATGCCTTCGATGGTGACGGCGACCTCGTCGCCGACAGCCAGGGGGCCGACCCCTGCCGGGGTGCCCGTGAGGATGACGTCGCCGGGCAGCAGCGTCATGGCCTCGGTGATGTTGACGATCAGATCCTCGATCGAGTGGATCATCTCGCTGGTGCGGCCGAGCTGGCGCTGCAGGCCGTTGACCGTGAGCTGGATGGTGAGGTCGCCCGGGTCCAGGTCCGTCTCCACCCAGGGGCCCAGCGGGCAGGACGAGTCGAAGCCCTTGGCCCGCGCCCACTGCTTCTCGCGCTTCTGGACGTCCCGCGCGGTGATGTCGTTCGCGCAGGTGTAGCCGAAGATCACGTCCTTGACGCGCTCGCGCGGGACCTCGCGGCACATGCGGCCGATCACCACGGCGAGCTCGGCCTCGTGGTGGAGGTCCTCGGAGAAGGGCGGGTACCGGATGTCGTCCCCGGGGCCGATCACGGAGGTGGACGGCTTGAAGAAGGCGAACGGGGCGTCGGGCACCTCGTTGCCGAGTTCGCGGGCGTGCTCGGCGTAGTTGCGGCCGAAGGCCACGACCTTGTTGGGGAGCACGGGCGGGAGCAGCCGGACCTTGCTCAAGGGCACCTTCGTGCCGGAGAGCTCGTGTTCCGCGAACGGGATGCCCTTGATGATGTCGAGGACGAGCTCGTCCGGCTTGTCGCCCTCGACCGCGCCGAAGGCGACGTTCCCGTCGATGGAGAACCTGGCGATGCGCACGGGTTGGTTGGCCCCTCGCTGAGCTGGCTGGAGTCTGACGCTCCAGGCTAACGCGGAAGGGCGCCCCCGGCCGGGGACGCCCTTGGCATCCGTGCGCGGCCGCCTTGAGCACGCGGCGGCCGTTCGCCGTACTACTCCGCGGAGGCGGCGGCGGCCGCCGCGGGGATCTCCATGAGGACGGTGCGCTTGGGGTTGGCGGTCTGGGCCGGCAGGTCGACGGAGTGCTCCCGCTCCGGACGCTGCAGTTCGTCGGCGTCCTCGAGGTGCGCCAGCGTGGTGCGCCGCGGGTTGGCGATCTTGTGGAACATCGTCGTGGTCTTCACTGTTGTACTGAGCCCTGTCGTGTCCAGGCGCCCGCGGACCGGTGACGTCCCACCGTCGGGGCGCGGCTTGTCGGATTTGCCATATCTGTAAAGCGTCAGGCTAAACACGCCCTTCCCGGGGAACACGTGAAGGTCTCATGATCAGGGTGTGAGTTTGCTCACGAACCCTCAGCCAAACCGGTCAATTCAGGCCCTTGAATCACCCCTATGAAACGGACATTGACCCCCTGAAGCCCCCATTCCGCTCCTGATCATGGCGACTGGGACACCGGCCGGGCACTCCCGCTTCACCCGGATGCGCCCGTTTTGCTCCGGATCAGTTTGCACGGCCGGTGACGCACCCCTCACGCCGTGTCACGGATGTCACAGCCCGGCCAACACACCTTGTTGGAGATCCTGCACTGTGCTGGAATTCCACGGACCGCCGCGGGATCGAGCCGGCGCGCAGAGGGCGCACAGCAGCGCCGAGTGGCGGCGAGAAGGGGGAACCTGCGCCGGTCACTCACGACTCGGAGGGCGTATTCAGGACGCCCTTCAAGACGCCGACACCGTCCTTCCGTCACCCGGGAGGGCGCCTGGTCCAGAGGTTGCGACGCTAGTGCAGGGACGTTTCAAGAGGGATGGCAGTGCTTCGGCGGAGCCGGAGCCGCACGGCGGGACTGCCCCCAGCAATGGCAGCTCCTCGCCCCAGCACGCCCAGAACCCGGGTTCGGCCCCGTCCGGCGACGGCCCCGGGCGGCCCGGTGCGTCCGGGTCGTCGAGCGCCCTCCCCCCGACTCCGACGGTCAAGCCGCCGGCCGGCCCGACCGGTCCCGGCTCGCGCGTGGCCCTGCGCAACTGGCGCATCTCGACGCGTCTGGTGGCGCTGCTGACCCTCCCCGTGGTCGCGGCCACCACCCTGGGCACCCTGCGCATCAACCAGTCGATGGACGACATCCAGCAGCTCGACAACATGAAGCTGCTGACGGACATGACCAAGCAGGCCACCGACCTGGCCGAGGCGCTCCAGGAGGAGCGCGACAAGTCCGCCGGTCCGCTGGCCCACGGCGCCAAGGCGACCGACTTCACGGTCAAGGGCGTCCGCGAGAAGACGGACCGCACGCTGTCCGCGTTCTCCGACGCGTCCGAGGAGATCGACGCCTCCAGCCAGGACGGCAACCTCGAGGGCGTGCGGGACAGCCTCGTGGGCCTCCTCAGCGACCTCGGCAACCTCGCCAAGATCCGCAAGTCGGCCTACGCCGAGCCGAAGAACTCCGCCCAGACGGTGGAGGCCTACCACCGCCTCATCACCAACCTGCTCGACCTGTCGCAGGACATGGCGCAGGCCACCAGCAACCCGGAGATGATCCAGCGCACGCGTGCGCTGGCCGCCTTCTCGTCCGCCAAGGAGTACGCCTCCGTCCAGCGCGCCACCCTCGCGGCCGCGCTGCCGGTGAACGACGACGTCTACGGCGACCTCTCCGAGAACGACCGCAAGTACGCCGAGGCCGCGCTGGAGAACCAGGAGTCCGACCTCGCGAGCTTCCGCAGCATCTACGGCGACGAGGGCGCCGAGGAGCTGCTGCAGCCCATCGAGCAGGGCAGCCCGACCATCGAGGACGCCGACACCTACGCCACCCGTGCGCTGAGCTCGGCCAGCGGTCTCACCTCGCTGGACAAGCGGTCGTACCAGGACTGGCTGGACGCCAGCACGACCAAGATCAAGCAGATGTCCAACATCGAGCTCACGCTGCTCGAGGACATGGAGCAGAAGGCGCGTGAGCTGCGCGCCGAGTCGGAGCGCGAGGCGATCATCTCCGGTGCGCTCATCCTGCTCGTGCTCGGTGTGTCGCTGGTCGGCGCGTTCGTCGTCGCCCGGTCCATGATCCGCTCGCTGCGCCGTCTGCAGGAGACCGCCACCAAGGTCGCCCAGGACCGTCTGCCCGAGCTGGTCAAGCAGCTGTCCGAGTCCGACCCGCAGGACGTCGACACGTCCGTGGAGTCGGTCGGTGTGCACTCCCGGGACGAGATCGGCCAGGTGGCCGCGGCCTTCGACGACGTGCACCGCGAGGCGGTCCGCCTCGCCGCCGAGCAGGCCCTTCTGCGGGGCAACGTCAACGCGATGTTCACCAACCTCTCGCGCCGCTCCCAGGGCCTGATCCAGCGCCAGCTGTCGCTGATCTCCGAGCTGGAGTCCCGCGAGGCCGACCCGGACCAGCTGTCCTCGCTGTTCAAGCTCGACCACCTCGCGACCCGCATGCGCCGTAACGGCGAGAACCTCCTCGTCCTCGCGGGTGAGGAGCCCGGCCGCCGGTGGACCCGCCCGGTCCCGCTGGTCGACGTGCTCCGCGCCGCCGCGTCCGAGGTGGAGCAGTACGAGCGCATCGAGCTGGCCTCGGTGCCGACCACCGAAGTGGCCGGCCGGGTCGTCAACGACCTCGTGCACCTCCTCGCCGAGCTGCTCGAGAACGCGACCTCGTTCTCCTCGCCGCAGACCAAGGTCAAGGTGACCGGTCACGCCCTGCCCGACGGCCGGGTGCTGATCGAGATCCACGACACCGGTATCGGTCTGTCCCCCGAGGACCTCGCCGCGATCAACGAGCGGCTCGCCTCGCCGCCCACCGTGGACGTCTCCGTCTCCCGCCGCATGGGCCTCTTCGTGGTCGGTCGTCTGTCGCAGCGCCACGGCATCCGCATCCAGCTGCGCCCGTCCGACTCCGGTGGCACGACCGCGCTGGTCATGCTGCCCGTCGATGTCGCCCAGGGCGGCAAGAAGCCGCAGCCCAAGCCCGGTCAGGGCGGCGCGTCCGGCGGCCCCGCCGCCGCGCAGGCCGCCGCCGGCGCGGCCGCGGCCCGTCGCCAGAACGGCCAGCAGGGCGGCGCCCTCGGCGCCGGTCCCGGCGCCGGCGGCCGGCTCGCCGCCGGCCAGGGTCCCCGGGCCGCGCTGCCCGGCCGGGACGGCGGTGGCCGCCCCGGTGCGCCGCGCGCGCCGCAGGGTCCGGCCGTCCCGCAGCAGGGCCGCCCGGCTCCGGCCGGCGCCGGCTTCGGCGGGCAGGCTCCGGGGACTCCCCAGAACCTTCAGGCGGCCGGTCCCGGTGCGCCCGGGCAGGGCCAGGACATGTTCGGCAACGGACGTCCGCAGGCGGCGCCGCAGCGCCAGAACGACAACCGGGCCGAGCAGGGCGGCCGCGGCCGCCGGCCGCAGCTGCCGCCGCGCGGCGGCCCGCGCGCCGAACTGCCCGGCGGCGACCCGCAGCAGCGCGCCGCGGCGAGCTGGGCCGACGACAACGCCCAGCCGCCGGTGCCGCGCACTCCGCTGGACGCCCCGCGCGGCCACGAGGAGCCGGACGTCGCCCAGACCTCCCGCATGCCGCGCGTCGACGACCGCCAGGGCCCCGGCTCCACCGCGGAGATACCGGTGATCCCCGGCAACGACGGGCGTCAGGGCCCGGCGGGCCCCGCCGACTTCACGCGTCCCGGCGTCGACAACACCCAGGGCGCCGGCGGGTTCCCCGGTGTCAACGCGGGCCAGGACACGGGCCAGTTCCCCGCGCCCGGCACGGCCGGTCAGCAGGACGGCTTCGTCCGCTCCGACGTCTTCGGCACCCCCGGCGGGGGGAACACCCCGGCGGGTCCGGGCCGGTTCGCCGCTCCGGCGGCTCCGCAGGGCTACGACAACGGCTCCACCGGCCAGTTCGCCGCGCCCGGCTACGACGCCTCCCCCACCGGGCAGCACTCCCTGCCCGGCCACCAGGACCCCCAGTCCACGGGGCAGTTCGAACGTCCCCGGAACAACGGCGGCAACGGCTACGGCTCCCCGCAGCAGCAGCCGGTCCCGCCGCGCGCCGCCCGTCCCGAGCCCCCCGCCAGGAGCGCCGCGCAGCGGCCCGACGAGGGACGGGGCGACGGGTGGGCGCTGCCGCCGGCCCCGGGTCCCGGCGACGGCCGTACCCCGCTGTACGACACCCTGGAGACCAACTGGTTCCGCGGGCAGCAGGGCGACGGGAACGGTTCCGGTCCGGCGCCGCAGCAGCAACAGCCGCCGCAGGCTCCGGCTGCCCCCCAGCAGCGTCCCGCGGCCGCCGGCGCCGCCGGCGCCTCGTGGCGCACCTCGCCGAACGACGAACTCGTCCGGCAGGCCGAACGCGTCCGGCAGCCGGCCGCGGGCGGCGTCACCACCTCCGGCCTGCCGCGCCGGGTGCCCCGGGCGAACCTCGTCCCGGGCACGGCTCAGCAGCAACAGCACCAAAGCGGTCCGCAGGTCTCGCGCGCGCCTGACGACGTGCGCGGACGGCTGACCAATCTTCGTCGGGGCATCGCGCAGGGTCGTCAGGCCGGCAACGGCCAGACCGGCAGTTTCCCGAGCCCCACTCACCAGCAGGAGCGTTAGTTGAGCCAAATGAGCCAGGCGGCACAGAACCTGAACTGGCTGATCACCAATTTCGTGGACAACACCCCAGGGGTGTCCCACACGGTGGTGGTCTCCGCCGACGGTCTCCTGCTCGCGATGTCCGAGGGCTTCCCGCGCGACCGTGCCGACCAGTTGGCGGCGGTCGCGTCGGGACTCACCTCGCTGACGGCCGGCGCGTCCCGGATCTTCGAGGGCGGCCATGTGGCCCAGACGGTCGTCGAGATGGAACGAGGTTTCCTCTTCCTCATGTCCGTCTCGGACGGCTCGTCCCTCGCCGTTCTCGCGCACCCCGAGTGCGACATCGGCCTCGTCGGCTACGAGATGGCGCTCCTGGTCGACCGCGCGGGCGCGGTGCTCACGCCCGACCTGCGCGCCGAGCTCCAAGGCAGTCTGCTCCACTAGCGTCCGCGGTACCACCCACCTCACGAAATCACCGTCCGGCCGACACAATCCCCCCACCGGCCTCGACGGACGGCACGACTGACCGAGACATGCTGTCCCGCCCGGAGGATTCATGACCCCGCCCACCGCCTCTCATGATCCGTACGCGGAGCCGTACGGGGACGAGGGCGACCAGCCGCTGGTGCGTCCGTACGCGATGACCGGTGGCCGGACCCGGCCGCGCTACCAGCTCGCCATCGAGGCGCTGATCAGCACCACGGCCGACCCGGCAGCGCTCATGGGGCTCCTCCCGGAGCACCAGCGCATCTGCCATCTGTGCCGCGAGGTGAAGTCGGTCGCCGAGGTCTCGGCGCTCCTGGCCATGCCGCTGGGCGTGGCGCGGATCCTCGTCGCGGACCTGGCCGAGGCCGGACTGGTGGCCATCCACCAGCCGGGCGGCGATGAGAACAACGGCGGCGCTCCGGACGTGACGCTGCTCGAAAGGGTGCTCAGTGGACTTCGCAAGCTCTGACGGGGGACGGGCCACCACCTCCGCGAAGATCGTGGTGGCGGGCGGCTTCGGCGTGGGCAAGACCACGTTCGTGGGCGCCGTCTCGGAGATCAACCCGCTGCGCACGGAGGCCGTGATGACGTCCGCCTCGGCGGGCATCGACGACCTCACCCACACCGGGGACAAGACGACCACCACGGTCGCCATGGACTTCGGCCGCATCACGCTGGACCAGGACCTGATCCTGTACCTCTTCGGTACGCCGGGCCAGGACCGCTTCTGGTTCATGTGGGACGACCTGGTGCGCGGCGCCATCGGCGCGGTGGTCCTGGTGGACACCCGCCGGCTCGCCGACTGCTTCCCCGCCGTGGACTACTTCGAGAACAGCGGCCTGCCGTTCGTCGTCGCCCTCAACGGCTTCGACGGGCAGCAGCCGTACCAGCCGGAGGAGGTGCGCGAGGCCCTGCAGATCGGCCCCGACACCCCGATCATCACCACCGACGCCCGCCACCGCGCGGACGCCAAGTCGGCGCTGATCACGCTGGTCGAGCACGCGCTGATGGCCCGACTGCGGTAGTTTTCCGGTGCCGTACGGCACCCGTCGCAGGACCTTCCGGAGCCGGCCGTGGCCTTTGACACGGCCGGCTCCGGTGTTCATAACGTTTCGGCAGAGGAATCGGGTGGTACGGCAACGCGTCGCGGTCGCTCGGTCTCGCTGCGCGCACGACGGCCCCGCCTTTTGGCGGGGCTCGCTCTTTATGACCGTTTTATCTGGGGCTTACATCACAAGGATTCGACGCTTCCTACTGTTTGGAAGAGCGCAGGTCGTCGTGCTGGAATGCCTGAACTGCCCAATAGTCAATGACGTACACATGGTCGATGGCTGACCGGGCTCTGAGACACTGCGGCACGACGAAGGTGCCGACCGCCGAGAGGTTGTTGGTCGAGTGAGGCGAAGCAAGAAAAGTCCCGAGCCGGCGGCGCGGGGCAACTTCACCCCGCCGCCGCGCGGAGCGGCGCCCGCCCCTGTGCCCGGCTCGGAACCGCCGGCTGAGCCCGCCAAGAGCGGGGGCCGTCTCTCTCCGCGCAACTGGCGGGTGCCGACCAGGCTGAACGCGATCCTGCTCATACCCGTGCTGGTCGGCCTGGTCATGGGCGGCTTCCAGGTGAAGAGCTCGATCGACACCTGGCAGGAGGCCGAGGACGCGGAGAGCACCGCGCGTCTGGTCCAGGCCTCCCTCGCCTACGCCGACGCGCTGTACAAGGAGCGGGACAGCAGCGCCGCTCCGCTCCTCGCCGGCAAGAAGGACGACCCGGACGTCACCGCGGCCCGCAAGAACACCGACAAGGCCGCCGCCGCCTTCGACGTCGCCGCGCAGGACATGCCGCAGAAATCCGGTCTGCAGCGCCGCCTGCAGCTGTTCCGCAAGGGCGAGACCAAGCTGACGGCGCTGCGCGCGGCGGCCTACACCTCCCAGCTCACCGGTGTGCAGACCGAGGAGGGTTACGTCGAGGTCGCCCACCCGCTGATGGAGTTCGCCAACGAACTCGGCCTGGGCACCGGAAACATCACCTCCTACGGCCGCACCGTCTACGCGATCTCGCTGACCAAGGCCGCCCTGTCCCTCGAGCGCTCGATCGGCACGCACCTGCTGGTCAACCCGGGCCCCAAGAAGACCGACCTGGCCAAGCAGCGCGTCGCCTTCTCCTCGTACGCCTACCTCGAGGGCATCGCGCTCGAGGAGTACCTCGGCGGTGGCACCGACGCCGACGCGCAGAGGCTCGAGGACGCCGAGGCGAAGATCAAGACGGACGCGGCGGCGCAGGTGGCCGCGGCCAAGCAGAAGGACGAGGACTACGTCCCGCCGCCGTCCGACCCGAGCGACATGATCTCCGCCCTGGCCTCGCTGCAGAGCACCGAGGGCTCCGAGCGCGCCGGGCTCGCCGCGCAGGGCGTCACCGCGGACAACTGGTGGGCGTACACCACGCTCAAGTACGACGCCTACCTCGAGATCGAGTCGGACATGGCCGACAAGGCCGTGACCGAGGCCTCGGACATCGCCGCCGACGCCAAGACCTCCGCGATCATCACCGGTGCCGCCGTCGTGGTGGCCCTGCTCCTGGCGTTCATCCTCGCCGGTACGGTGGCCCGCCAGATGAGCCGCTCGATGCGCCAGCTGCGCAACGCCGCCTTCGGCATCGCCGAGCAGCGTCTGCCGATGCTGGTCGACCAGCTCTCGCGCACCGACCCCGGCCGCGTCGACACCCGCGTGCAGGCCATCCCGATCACCACCACGGACGAGATCGGCGAGGTCGCCCGCGCCTTCGACCAGGTCCACCGCGAGGCCGTCCGGCTCGCCGCCGAGCAGGCCCTGCTGCGGGGCAACATCAACGCGATCTTCACCAACCTGTCGCGCCGCAACCAGTCGCTGATCGAGGGCCAGCTGACCCTGATCACCGACCTGGAGAACAACGAGGCCGACCCGGACCAGCTGGAGAGCCTCTTCCGCCTGGACCACCTCGCGACCCGTATGCGCCGCAACGGCGAGAACCTCCTGGTCCTCGCGGGCGAGGAGCCCGGCCGCCGCTGGGACCAGCCGGTCCCGCTGGTCGACGTCCTGCGCGCCGCCTCCTCCGAGGTGGAGCAGTACGAGCGCATCGAGCTGTCGGGCGTCCCGGAGGCCGAGATCCACGGCCGTGCCGTGACCGACCTCGTGCACCTGCTCGCCGAGCTGCTGGAGAACGCCACCACGTTCTCCTCGCCGCAGACCAAGGTCCGCGTCACCGCGACCCGTCTCCCCGACGGCCGCGTCATGATCGAGATCCACGACAAGGGCATCGGCCTGACGGCCGAGGACTTCGCGGACATCAACCACAAGCTGGCCAACCCGCCGACCGTGGACGCCGCGATCTCCCAGCGCATGGGCCTCTTCGTGGTCGGCCGGCTGTCCGACCGGCACGGCATCCGCGTCCAGCTGCGCCCCTCGGGCGAGCAGGCCGGCACCACCTCGCTGGTCATGCTGCCGGACGCGATCACGCACGGCGGTGGCGGCGAACAGCCCGTCGACCGCGACGAGTTCACCGTCTCGCAGATCATCCCGGAGCAGAGGTTCCAGGGTGAGGACTTCAACCAGCAGCCGATGCGCACGGCGGCCGAACTCGGCTTCGACGACAGCCGCTACGAGGTCCCCGACGACCTCCGCGACCTGGACCCGGTGGGCCGCTCCCTGATGCGCGAGGAGCGCCGGGCGGCCCTGGAGGCCCAGTCGGGCGGCCAGCCGGGGCAGCAGCCCGAGACCGCCGGGTACGGCGAGGGCTTCGACCGGACGCAGCAGCAGCCCGCCTACGACGCCTCCCCGAACGGCTTCGCGGGCGCGCAGAACGGCTACGACACCGGCGCGGCCGAGGCCACCGGTTACGCCGAGCAGGGCGCGTCGTACGACCAGCAGACGACGTACGAGGAGCAGCAGCGCCAGGCGTACGAGGACCCGTACCTCGCGTCGAACGGCACCGCCGCCCGGAACGACGCCTTCTCGTCGAACGGCGGCTACCCGGATCCCGCGTATGCGGACCCGGCCCAGGAGGAGCGCGCGCCCGCCCAGGCGTCCGCGCCGGAGGGCTACCCGTCGTACGACGGGCAGTCCTACCAGGACGACTGGCCGCAGCAGACCGGTTACCAGAACGGCTACCCGGACCAGTACGCTCCGGAAGCGGAATCCGCGCAGGCCGCTGACGCGGGTGAGCGGGACCGCGTAGGCTTCGAGCGTCCGGGACCGGCTTCCTCCGCCGCCCACGCGCTGACCGACGCCGGACTGCCCCGCCGCGGCTCCCCCGCGGCGAGCGGTTCGAACGGCGCCGCGCGGCCCGTGAACCGCGAGACGCCGGCCCCCACTCCGGAGAACAACGGCGGCAGCAACTGGCGTTCGGCGAACGACGAGCGCTGGCAGCAGGCCTCGCAGCTCCGGAAGCCGAAGGCGGGCGGGGTCACCTCCTCCGGCCTGCCGCGGCGGGTACCCAAGGCCAACCTGGTCGAGGGCACCGCCGAGAGCACCCCCCAGGGAGGCCCACAGGTCTCCCGCGCCCCGGAGGACGTCCGAGGCAGGTTGAGCAACCTGCGTCGGGGCGTCCAGCGCGGACGCAACGCAGGCAGTGAAACGAACGGCCAGGGCTTCGGTCCTGACAGCACCTACAACCAGGAGCGTTAGTGTGAGCCCGATGAGCCAGGCGGCACAGAACCTGAACTGGTTGATCACCAACTTCGTGGACAACACCCCGGGGGTGTCCCACACGGTGGTGGTCTCCGCCGACGGACTCCTTCTGGCGATGTCCGAAGGCTTCCCCCGCGACCGCGCCGACCAGCTCGCGGCCGTCGCCTCCGGTCTGACGTCACTGACGGCAGGCGCCTCCCGGATCTTCGAGGGAGGCAGCGTGAACCAGACGGTTGTGGAGATGGAGCGGGGATTCCTCTTCATCATGTCCATCTCCGACGGTTCGTCGCTCGCGGTTCTCGCACACCCCGAGGCGGACATCGGCCTCATCGGGTACGAGATGGCCCTTCTGGTGGACCGTGCCGGCACGGTCCTGACGCCCGATCTTCGTGCGGAGCTCCAAGGGAGCCTTCTCAACTGAAGGACGGGCGGTGCGTATCGGCGTCCCGAGGCCGTAGGGTTTCGGGACGCGGCTTCCACGTGATGGATGCCAGGCACAGTCGGAGGAGGAGAGAAAGTGGCAACACCCCCAGGCGGTTCCCATTCAGGCAACTGGTCGTACGGCCCTGCCCAGGGTCAGAACGACGGTTCCCAGAACCCGAACCGTTACGACTTCCCCTCCGCTCCGAACCAGCGTCAGCCGTACGCGCCGCAGGGCCCGCAGGGGCCGTCGCCGTACGACCAGCCGCACTCGCCGCGCATCCAGCCCGTGCAGCCGCAGCGCCGCAGCCCCGAGCCGACGCCCGCCGGGGCGTCCAACAACCCCTTGGTGCGTCCGTACGCCATGACCGGCGGCCGGACCCGCCCGCGGTACCAGCTCGCCATCGAGGCACTGGTGCACACCACCGCGGCTCCGCACCAGATGCAGGGGCAGCTGCCCGAGCATCAGCGGATCTGCAACCTCTGCCGTGAGATCAAGTCGGTAGCCGAGGTCTCGGCCCTGCTGACGATCCCTCTCGGCGTGGCCAGGATCCTCGTCGCCGACTTGGCGGAGGCGGGACTGGTCGCCATCCATCAGCCCGGCGGCGACGAGAACGCCGGCGGCCAGCCAGACGTGACACTGCTCGAAAGGGTGCTCAGTGGACTTCGCAAGCTCTAGCGGCGGTCCTTCCCGCTCCACCACCTCCGCGAAGATCGTGGTGGCGGGCGGCTTCGGCGTGGGCAAGACCACGTTCGTCGGTGCTGTCTCGGAGATCAACCCGCTGCGCACAGAGGCCGTGATGACATCCGCTTCGGCGGGCATCGACGACCTCACCCACACCGGAGACAAGACGACCACCACGGTCGCCATGGACTTCGGCCGCATCACGCTGGACCAGGACCTGATCCTGTACCTCTTCGGTACGCCCGGCCAGGACCGCTTCTGGTTCATGTGGGACGACCTGGTGCGCGGCGCCATCGGCGCGATCGTCCTGGTGGACACCCGCCGGCTCGCCGACTGCTTCCCCGCGGTCGACTACTTCGAGAACTCGGGTCTTCCCTTCGTCATCGCCCTCAACGGCTTCGACGGCAACCAGCCGTACCAGCCGGACGAGGTGCGCGAGGCCCTGCAGATCGGCCCCGACACCCCGATCATCACCACCGACGCCCGCCACCGCGCGGACGCCAAGTCGGCGCTGATCACGCTGGTCGAGCACGCGCTGATGGCCCGACTGCGGTAACGCGGCCGCACACCGGCACGCCAAGGGGGCGCCCTCTCCGACACGGAGAGGGCGCCCCCGTTACCTTTTCCGTGGCCCCGCAATGGGGCTCCCGGTCTCCGGGTCCGGCATGACTTGCGCCCCTTGTCGACCATGGTCGAAAAAGTGGTG
>NZ_JBIRHK010000017.1:0-208970 GCF_044328485.1 Streptomyces sp. NPDC017936
CACCACTTTTTCGACCATGGTCGACAAGGGGCGCAAGTCATGCCGGACCCGGAGACCGGGAGCCCCATTGCGGGGCCACGGAAAAGGTAACGGGGCGATGAAGAAACGTGCCTGGATCGTGTTCCCCGACGAATCAGGCGTGTCGCTGCTGCCCGAGGTGCGTCGCAGCTACGCGCCCCGCGGCCGCACCCCTACTCTGCGGTACCGGCTGGACTGGAAACGAGCCTCGATGGCCGCCGCGCTGGGCTACCACGCCGCCCACCCCGAACGCGGCCCGCGGCTGTGCTTCCACCTCAAGCCGGGCAGCTACGACACCACTTCCCTGATCGAGGTGCTGGAACAGATCAAGACCTTCCACGCCGGTGGGTCGGTGGTGTTGGTAGGGGACGGACTGTCCGCCCACTGGAGTCGGGGCATGCGGGCCTGGGTGGCCGAGCAGGACTGGCTCCCCCTCGAGCGGCTGCCGGCCCACGCACCCGAACCCAACCCGGTCGAACTGCTGTGGTCGGCCGTCAAGACCCGCGAGCTGGCCAACCTCGCCGGCGACCACCCCGTCGATGTCGCTGACGCAGTTGAACGCGGCATCCACCGAGTCTGCTCCAGCGAGCAACTCCCCTGGTCCTTCCTCACCCACACCGGCCTGACTGTTCATCCCCAACCACCACAGAACTAACGAAAAGCTCAGTAGTGAGCGCTTGCGTGCACTTCGGTCGAGGAGGCTTTGAGCTGCGGGCTTGTAGGGTCTGGGCATGTCATTGGTGAGTGCTCAGGGCGAGTTGATTCGTCTTTGTGGGAGGGCGGGGCTCAGCGAGAGACAACGGGCCGTGCTCGAGGCCGTGCTGGCGGCTGGTGATCCTGTGTCGGTGTTGACTCGGCATGTCGGCTGTGAGCTGACGGGTGTTGTGACGCTCGCTCGGGCGCACTCCGCTTTGGAGTCGCGGGCTCGGCCGGGTCGGGTGAAGGCGCAGCCCTACGCGAATCTCGCGTTCGGCCTGATCAAGGCCTCACTCGAGGAACTGAAGACGGTCAGTCTGCACGTACCGGCGGGCCGGCTCGATGCAGCCGTCGCCGTACTCAACTCGATTGCGGCAGGCGGCGCGGGGGGCCTTGAAAGTGCGGCGGACTGCCGGGCAAAAGCAGCGCTGGTCCAGGCTGCGCGGGCCGACCTGCGGGCCGCGGTTGTCGCAGGGCTTGCGGATGCGTGGCGAGAATGCGTGACACCGGATGCCGGGCAGCGGCTCGCGCGCGAGATGGCGGCCCTGTGCGTCATCGAAGGCCGCCAGCATTACCTGCTCAGCGCGGAGGTGCGCGCGATGTTGAGCAGGGGGCGCCTCGACGCCGATCAACTGTCGCAGGTATTGCTCCCTGCGGAGCGTGACCTGCGAGTGGCCGTGGTGGTCGAAGGCACCTCCAAACTGGAGGGGCTGGAGGATCTGATGGAACCGGCCTGCGCGCCTTCGGCGATTGCGCCGGGCGATTCTGTGGCCGGATGGGGCCAAGGCGCGTCCGACCTGAAGGCTCTGATCGACATGGCCAGACACGCGTCCGACGCACGCCGCACCTGGTCCCGGGACCAGGCAGGCGGCCAGGTTGTGCTGACCTTCAGTGTTCGTGCCCGGGACTTGGGTGCTGCAGCCCTTCTCGGTCGGCAAAGAGCCTCGGAACTGCTCGACCAATACGTGGCGGGCCAGCGAACATCGGAGATCCGGCTGCGTCCTGAGACGCTCGCCTTCGACCCGGTCGCGCGCCGAACACTGCGGCTTTCTGTACCTGCCCTGGGCGCGCGTCCGGTGCGGCCTCTGACCACGGGCTGGCCGTCCGCACTGCGTGAAAGTCTGCGCACCGCGCATATCGCCCGGGTGACAGAGGCGCCAACCACGGCCGCGGGGTTGTGCTGGGCCGCGTTGGAGGCATTGGAAGTGAAGCCCGACAGCGTAGGCAAGTTGGCTCGGGCTCTGAGTCTCCAGGCCGTCCGTCAGCAGGTCGTCGACCTCCACCAACGGACGCGTACTGCCGTGGCGGCAGAGGTGGCGGCCGCGCGTGCGACACATCATGATGCTCATGCCATGGCTGACAAGCTGGAAACTGCTGCACGCAAGGCCTCGGGCGAGCACGCCGTGACCGTGGCGAAGAAAGCGATCGCGGCGCGGGCCGCCGCAGCCGAACGGAGCGCCGCGCTCGAAGAAGCACAAAGGGCCGAAGCACAACTCGAGGTGCTGGACGCCTGGACCGGGGTCGGCGACGACGGTGTGCTGCGCAGGCCCGACCACTGGCTAGACGCGATTTCAGCACCCGTTGACGCGGATCCGGCACTGCAGACGGCGGCCGACGCTCTTGGCGGCCTCCTCGGCTTCCTCAAGGGAGAGACTGCGGTCCGGCTGCATGACTGGCGCGCCATGCTTGCCGACCCCGCCTCGCTTGCCGCATGGATCGAGAAGATCGCAAATCAGTTCGAGAAGAGTCTCGACTGGCTGTACGTCATACGGAACACTGCTCTGCACGACGGCCAATTCGTGTCCGCCTCCGATCTCCTGGACGTCCACTCGGGACGTGCTCTGGTGGACATGACACTCGAGTTCCTCGGCAACTGGTTCCAGCACGAGGACAAAGCCGCACCGGAACACGTCGCTTTGCCGGCGATCCGCGTCATAGGCCACCTGGCACAGCGTCAGGAAGAGCTCTTGGAGAGGCTGCGCGGCGGAAGCCGGGAGGGGTGGAACGTAGCCCGACTCACGAGTCCCACTTCCACGGGATGGGACCGGACCTGACATGCGATGCGAATGCGAGCGCGAGGGAAGAATGAGAAGGTGTCCTCCGTCCCGTTGTCGGATCGCTGATCCGCCAACGGGACGGAGGACGGGAGTGTCCTGCCAATTGGACGAGACGCCGTAAGGCGCTGGGGACTCGAACCCCAACTTCTCCCTGTGAGCCGACGCGATGGCGAATCGCCGCACCTGTCGTGCTTCGGCCCTGATCGCTACATCATACGTCCGCGTCCCCGCCCGGCAAGCGCCTGACCGACGGTGCGCCCAGCGGCCGCGATCGGTGCGGAAGAGCCGGCCAACGTCCGCTTCGAAGGTCCAAGTGGTGGGTCAAAACGTCTCGCACGGAACCGTCTTGGGGCGAGCAGGCCGCTGCCCACAGGAATGCGGCACCAGCCGGCTTCTCTTTGTCTCTGGTGCCCTCCGTGATTGCCCACTCCGTCTGGATGCCCGAGCATGACGGCTTCGAGCCGCGTGCGAGTCAGGAAGACCTTCACAAGATCGGTGTCAGCCTGCGGGATGAAGGCGACCGGCTGCGCATGGTCGTCTGTGTGGAACTGCTGTTCGGGTTGCTGCCTCCACCGCGGAGACCGTGCACTGTGACCTGATGTCGCAGAGCCAGGATCTCGATGTCCTTGTCCCGGTCCCTAACCAGGAGTAGGCATAGCAGCGCGGGCGCATTTGCTCACGCTCAGGCAGGACAGTCGCAGGAGCATGGGCGATCACGTTGCCGGGCTGATGGGCTTCAGCGCCAAAAGCGTCCTGCAGTGAGCGTCGGTCGCGAAGGCCGTCCGCCTTTTCTCACCTGCACGGAGGAGGTTTTCGGTAAGGACAGGTGTTGGCGTATCCAGGGTCCGGCGTTCATCATGCCCACCGTTTTCCGAGGGATGTCGGGGTCACAGGGAGTGCAGCAGGGCGAGTGTCTGTTCCAGTTCATCCCGTAGCGCGGCTCCGGCGGCCTCGGCGTCCCGCTCCGCCACCGCGGTCACGAGAGCGGCGTGGCCCTCCTCGCCGTGGTGCGGGTCCTCAGAGCGCAGATCGAGCAATTCGACCAAATCAAGGAGTCGTTGTTTGAGTATCGGCACGAACTGGGTGAACAGGCCGGTCAGCACGGGGTTGTGTGCTGCGGCGACCACCGCTTCGTGCAAAGCGATGTCGGCCTCGACGAACGCGGCGTTGTCGGCGTCCCCGGCGGTCCGGCGTACGGTCAGCGCCTTCCGGATGGCCGCGATGTCCTCGTCGGTACGCCGTCGGGCCGCCAACTGCGCGGCCTCCACCTCGACGAGCATGCGGACCTCGTAGACATCGGTGATGGCCGCCTGCCGAAGCTGTATGGACCAGTCCTCCTCGGGTGTGGTCGCGATGACGAACACTCCGGAGCCCTGGCGTGCTTGGACCAGCCCTGCACCGGCCAAGGCCCGCAGGGCCTCACGAACGGTCGAGCGCCCCACGCCGAGGGACTTGGCCAGGGTGGTCTCGCTGGGGAGCCTGGTCCCTACAGCCCACTCACCGCTGGTGATCTGCTCGCGCAGCCGAGCGGTGGCCTGTTCGACCAAGGGGGACGGGCGTAGGACGCCTAGTGACATGTGAGGTTCACCTTCCCAAATCTTTCAGCTTGTCTGAGGAGCTGAGGTGTCGTTACTGTACCCGCATGCTGCTGCACGAGCTTCTTCTCCTCGGCTGCCGCTGCGGGGCCTGACACACGACCGGCACCCCGCAGCGGGGTTCCGGGTCGAGCCGGTCTCCGGATGGCTGACTGAAAGAAGTTCCGCACCGATGGCTTCCTCCCCCCTTCTGCACGGTACGACGTTCCCCACCCTGCGCACCCCCTCCGGTGACCTCCCCGCGGACGCGCCCCGGTGGAACCCCCAGCGTCCGAGCGCGATGCCGCACCACCGTTACCAGTCCGCGCACGAACGGGTAGCCCTGCCGCTGACAGATCGCACCTGGCCGTCGCGCCGGCTGGGACGCGCCCCGCTGTGGGTGCCCGTCGACCTCCGGGACGGCAACCAGGCGCTGGCCGAACCGATGGACACCGAGCGCAAACGCCGGATGTTCGATCTCCTGGTCACCATGGGCTTCAAGGAGATCGAGGTCGGCTACCCTTCCGCGAGCCAGACCGACTTCGACTTCGTACGGCACCTGGCAGAGAGCGGAGCCGTCCCCGACGACGTGACCGTCTCCGTGTTCACCGCGGCCCGGCAGGACCTGATCGACCGGACCGTCGCCTCCGTCGAAGGGCTGCCCCGCACCCTCGTCCACCTCTACACCGCGACCGCGCCCACCTGGCGGGACGTCGTGCTGGGCCGCTCCCGCGCGGAGGTGCACGCTCTGATCCACGAGGCCGCCACCTATCTGCTGCGCCGTGTCGAGGAACGACCGCACGCCGACATCCGGTTCGAGTTCTCCCCCGAGGTCTTCAACCTCACGGAGCCGGACTTCGTGCTGGAGGTGTGCAACAGCCTGTCCGAACTGTGGGAGGCCAGCCCCGACCGGCCGGTGGTCCACAACCTGCCGGCGACCGTGGAGATCGCCACCCCCAATGTGTACGCGGACCAGATCGAGTACATGGACCGTCACCTGGCCCGCCGTGACGCGGTGATCCTCTCAGTTCACCCGCACAATGATCGCGGGACCGGCGTCGCCTGCGCCGAACTCGCCGTCCTGGCGGGCGCGCAGCGCGTCGAAGGATGCTTGTTCGGCAACGGTGAACGCACCGGCAACGTCGACCTGGTGACCCTGGCACTGAACCTGTACGCGCAGGGCGTCGACCCGATGATCGACTTCTCCGACATCGACGCGGTGCGCGAGGTCGTGCAGTACTGCAACCGTCTGCCGGTCCACCCGCGCCACCCCTACGGCGGCGACCTCGTGCACACCGCCTTCTCCGGCACCCACCAGGACGCGATCTCCAAGGGCATGGCCCATCACGCCAAGCAGGCCGCCGAGCAGGGCGTCCCGGCCGAACAGGCGCCGTGGCAGGTGCCGTACCTGCCCATCGATCCCGGTGACATCGGCCGCACGTACGAAGAGGTCATCCGCATCAACTCCCAGTCCGGCAAGGGCGGCATCGCCCATCTCCTCCACACCCACCACGGCCTGGACCTGCCCCGGGCCATGCGGCCGGACTTCTCCCGCACGGTGCAGCAGGTCACCGACTCGACCGGCGAGGAGCTGTCGCACAAGGAGCTGTGGGAGCTGTTCCACACCACCTACCTCACCCCGGCCCTGGACGGCCCGGTCACGTTGGAGTCCTGGAACACCGCCGAACCCGCCCCTGGCGAACACCAGTTCATCTGCACCCTGCGCACCGGCGGTCAGGAGCACCTCTGCGAGGGCACCGGCAACGGACCCCTGTCCGCCTTCGCCGACGCCCTGCACGGCATCGGCGTCACCGTCGACATCCTCGGCTACACCGAGCACTCCACCACCACCGGCCCGAACAGCCCCGCCATCGCCTACGCCGAGTGCCGCGTCGACGACGTGGTCCGCTGGGGCGCGGGCTGGGACACCTCGGTGCTCACTGCCTCCGTCCACGCGGTCATGGCCGCCGTCAACCGCTCCGGGCGGGTCAGCTCGTGAGTACACCCCCGGTTCTGTCCGTGCGGGACGTGGACGTCATACGCGACGGCAATCCGATCCTGCGCGAGGTGTCACTGACCGTCCGAGCCGGCGAACACTGGGCGCTGCTCGGGGCCAACGGGGCGGGCAAGAGCACGCTGCTCGCTCTCCTCGGGGCGCTGACCCATCCCACCCGCGGCTCCGTCGAGGTGCTGGGCCACCGGCTGGGCCGGGCCGACATGCGCCGGCTGCGTTCCTACGTCGGCCATGTCGATCCCCGGCACGACCCGCGGTCACCGCTGAAGGTGCACGACGTCGTACTGACGGGTCTGACCAACACCCTGGAGCGGGTGCCCCGCTGGGAGCCGACGCACGAACAGATCGCCATGGCCGACAGGCTGATCGCCCTGCTCGGCCTCGACGGCCGTCGCGACGCCCGGTGGCCGACCCTGTCCCAGGGGGAACGAGGCCGTGCGCTCATCGCCCGGGCTCTCATGCCCAGCCCCCGGCTTCTGCTGCTCGACGAGCCCGCCACCGGTCTGGACGTGGCCGGCCGGGAGCAGCTCATCGAACGGATCGACACCTTGCAGCGCACGTACACCGGTCTGGCGTCGGTGCTGGTCACCCACCATCTGGAGGAACTCCCCCCGGGGACGACCCATGTGATGCTGCTGCGGGACGGGCGCCGCCTCGCCTCCGGCCCGGCCGACGAGGTATTGACCAGCGACCAGATCAGCAAGTGCTTCGACCATCCCATGCGCCTCACCTGCATCGACGGACGCTGGAACGTGCGAGCGGACCGCCCAGTAGGGGGCCGCGGCGAACGGAGTGACAGGTGACAGGGTGACGATCGTGGTGGTGCGTCCCTCTCAGGTACGCGCACCACCACGGCCGGAACCGTCGCGCCAGTGATCACTTCACGGACGCGCTCGCCCCGCGCAGGCCCGGTTTCGACCGCGTCCGTGTCATGGATCGCATCGGCCTGGCTGCCGCACTTTTCACCGAGGGCGAGCCCGAGCAGGGCGCCGCTGCGGCTCACCAGGCGCTGGACGACGCCACCCGCGTCGACTCCACGCTCGTCGTCCTCGCCCGCTCCCCGATCCGCGCCCTACGGCAGATGCCGGATCCGCCCGCCACCACCCTGCCGTCGCCGCCCGCAGCCCGGATCTCCCCTCCCACCATGCCCACTCCAGCGCTCGCGGACGACGCACGGCACGACCGCTCACCTGGAGGCGATGCCTCGTGAACAAGGTGCCGAACTCGGCGGCGACTTCCGCTGCCACACCACCCGATCCCTTGGAGTGCACCGTACTGACCGACAACATCGTGCCCGTCGCGGACCTCCTGCCGCCGCAGTCCGCCGCCGACACCTCCGAGGCTGTGGCGGCCCGGGCCACGATGGTCGCCCGGCTTGAGGAGAGCGGAGAGCTCAGCCGCAGTCCGGTGCGAGAGGCTCTGCTCGCGCTGCCACGCGAGATCCTGCTCCCGCACGCCTACGTCCGGGTCAGCGGCCCGGGCGCGGACCCGTTCGACTCGCGCCTCCTCGACGGCTCCCATCCCGACGATCGTCAGGAGTGGCTCGAGTTGATCCACAGCGACGAGTCGATCCTGCTCCAGCGCGACGGCGAACCCCCAGACGCTCTCCCCCGCGGGCCGGTGACCGGCGGACGCATGACGTCCATGTCCACCTACACCCCTGCCACGGTCGAGGCCCTCCAAGCCATGGAACTGGGAGCGGCCCGGTGTGCGGCGTCGAAGCCGATGACCCAGCCCTTCTCGTCGGTGACCGCCTCGGGATGGGGTGCTGGGATGACGGAGCCGTCGGTGCGCAGTCACGCCCCAACACGATGTGGTGTGGTGGCGTGCGAGCGCGGCTCCCGCGGTGTCGAAGCGGCCGGTCCAGGAGTCCCGGGGGGTGATCGCCCATGCACTGGTCGCATCGAGGTGGCCGCGCAGGTATCCGTCACCTGCTGTGAGCAACCCGCTGCCCCACCGAGGGTCCATCTCCCCGTCGTGGGCCACGACCATCCGGCCGGAGGAGTTCATGAAGCCCGCGGTGGTGCGGCCGGGCTCGCCTTCCACCGCGCAGGCCAAGCCGCCGGCGTCGAAGGGGCGCAGCACGCGGAAACGCGGTTCGGTGATCCACTGGCCGGCGGTGTCCACCAGGCCCCGCAGGTCCCCCACCCGTACCGGGGCGGCCCCGTCGGCGCCGAAAGGATGGGCTCCGTCGAAACGGGCGGGGATGGCGAGGAGGCCCTGCCGGTCCACGTGGCCACAGCGTCTAGTGCTCTGCAGCCGTACGCCGCCCAGGCCCACCGGGCCGAACGGACCGGCGGCCGCGAAGGGGTCGACGATGACGATCGTGCCGGTGGTGTCGGCGTAGGCGGCGCCCTGTTCGGTGCGCCCTACGGCGAGATCGTGGTGGAACGGGTCGGCCTGGGCGAATTGGACGGGAATGCGGTGGTGGCCGTCGGTGTCGGCGTATCCCCACAAGCCGTCGTGCTTGAAGGGTGAGAGGCTGGCGCAGTCGAAGGGCCCGGCGTATTCGAGGTCGGGTGGGGTCAGCTACTGGCCGAGGTGGTCCAGGTGGCCCCAGCGCTTCTGGGTGTCCGCGGCGGGGGCGATCAGCCGGCCGGGGCCGGCACGGTGGAAGGGACCGGCTGCGCAGGGGTCCGGGGACCGCACGAGCCGTCCCGCGCCGTCGTCGAGTGCCAGGCGGCGGCAGAAGGGCTCCCTGCCTTCGATCGGCACAGCGATGAGAGCGGGCGGGACGGTGGACACGGGAGTCCTCTTTTCACACGATAGGTGCCGGCCACCGTATCCGGCGGCGCCCGCATCCCGGCGTGCCTCCCCTCCCGCGGCGGAGGGGCGCCGCGCTGCGCTGCCTCGGAGGGGGGGCCTGGGTCGGTTGCCGTCGTCGGCCGCTGTGGAGCTGCGGCTGGCTCCTGGGGTGGGCGGTGTCAGTGCCGGGTGGGGGTCGCGGCGTCGAGGACGGCGTGCAGGAGTCGTTGGGGGTCTTCGGCGAGACGGTTGCAGACGTAGAGCCACCATTCAGTGCCGAAGACGACGTACTCGCGGGTGGGGTGGCCGTGCTTGGCCATGGCGTCGAGCCGGTCCGGGCCCAGGCCCAGCAGGGTCTCGAACTCCCAGGGGGCAGTGTGGTGGTCGCCTGCTCCTCCGAGGTGCCGGTCGAGCTGTTCGATCAGCTGCCAGTCGTGGGTGGCGAAGGAGCACAGGTGGCCGGAGTCGGCGAGCATGTGTGCGTAGCGCAGGTAGGCGGCGGGCAGGTCGGCGGACCCGCGGGGCAGGGCGATGTCTTCGGGTTCGAGGAAGGCGCCTTTGACCAGGCGGATTCTGCCGGGCCGCTCCAGCAGGCGCGGCAGGTCTTCCTGGGTGCGGTGGAGCCGGGCCTGGACGGTGATCCCGACGTGGGTGAAGCGTTCGCACAGCCTTGCGTGGAGGGCCAGGATGTCGTCGGTGCGGTCCGAGCCCTCTGCCGAGATGACCATTTCTCGCCCGGTGCCGCAGGTCGCCTCGGCGATGCGAGTGGCGTTGGTCAGGGCCAGATCCGTGTCGATGGCGAGCCCGATGTGGGAGAGGTCGAGCGAGAGGGACGCTCCGGCCGGCAGCACTCGGGCGGCTTCCACGAACACGTCGGTCTCGGCGACGGCGCGCTCGGGGTCGCGGCAGCTCTCGCCCATGTACTCCACGTTCACCCGGTGGCCGCGGTCGAGCACGCTCGATGCCCGTTCCAGCGCGTCGTTCAGCGAAGGCCCGGCGACGTAACGGCCGGCCACCTTGCGGGCGAGCGGGCCCAGAACGGGATCGTCCGGGATCCGCCACTTGAGGTTCTCGTCAAGGGCGAGAGCGCGCAGGACCTGTGCGACCTGCTGCGCGGTGTCCGGGGCATGGGTCAGGGAAGCAGTCATTACGAACCTCACGAAGAACGGGGCCGGGGCCGGTGCGGGTGAGAGACCCGCAGTATGTTCCGGCGCCTCGGCGTGTCCTTGAGCCTGTCAGTCGGATGCCCCCGGGGGTAGTGGCAGTGATGCCAGGTAGGCTGCACATCCTGCCATCTCGACGAAACACGGTCCCCGCCGATGCTGCGCGACGTTGCTGTCCTTGCCCTTGAGGGAAGCCACGCTTTCGAGCTGGGCGTCTTCTGCGAGGTCTTCGGTATCGACCGCGGGGCCCGTGTGCTGAGCATCTGCACCGGCGCGTTCGTGCTCGGCCAAGCCGGCCTCCTCGACGGGCGGCGGTGCACCACGCACTGGCAGTACACCGACGAGCTCGCCCGCCGCTATCCCTATGCCCGTGTCGAGGCGGACGTCCTCTACGTCGACGAGGACCCTGTCATCACCGGCGCCGGCACCGCGGCGGGCATCGACACCTGCCTGCACCTGGTGCGCAAGGAGCACGGCAGTGCCGCCGCCAACATGATCGCCCGGCGCATGGTCGCGCCCCCGCACCGGGAAGGCGGCCAGGGCCAGTACCGCAAGCTGCCCACCCCGCGCACTCCGGACGGCACCCTTGCCCCCGTGCTGGCCTGGATGCTGGACAACCTCCACCAGAGTCTCACCGTGGCCGACATGGCCGCCCGCGCCGCGATGTCCCCGCGCACCTTCGCCCGCCGCTTCCGCACCGAGACCGGGACCACGCCCCTGCGGTGGCTGACCACCCAGCGCCTCCTCACGGCCCAGCACCTCCTGGAGACCAGCACCGAGCCCATCGCCACGATCGCGAACCGCACCGGTTTCGGCAGCATCGACACCTTCCGCCACCACTTCACCCACACCACCGGCATCACACCGCACGCCTACCGCAGCGCGTTCCGCGCGCCGGCCCCCGCCATCACCCGACACATGTGACATCACCGCCCCAGCCCCGCGAAGCGCGTGGGCACCGTGCACCGCCAGGCACGTCGGGCCCAGCGGGAGAACCTGCCCGGCCGGAAGGAGTGCGGCCGCGCAGTGCGCTTCATCGGAGCAGGCAGCCAGCCCTCGACACTGGGCTCGTGTCAGACCCGGTCGCCATGATCGGTCCATGGACGAGGAGCAGCGCGAGGACCTGCCGCAGTTGCTGCCCACCGCACGGATCGCCCACATGCGGCAGCCCACACACGCACTGCGCGACCTGAGTGAACGCCTGCTTGAGGCCCATCAGATGCCCGAGACCAGCCGCCACCCCTACGTGCTGCCGTGCGCATCGTCTCTGGACCCGGACATCGCTTGGGAATTCACCGACGTCATCGACAAGGCCGGGACGGTTCCCGTCACCCTCATCGCCCCAGCGAGCACGGCGGCCGCGCACTTCCCCGAGGCGGAGATCCTCAACGCCTCGCTCAGCACACCGCAGCAACTCGATTTCGCCGGCACCGACATCACGGTGCAGCGCCTCGAGCACGCCGCCTACCTCCAGATCACCACCGCGTTGAAGGTGTCCGCGCAGCCGCCGCACCCGGCTGAGGGCCCGTGGCAGGACGTCCCGGACGAGCCCGACAGCGTGCACCAGCCGAAGCAGACCAGGCATACCCAGCCCCAAAAGTCGGCCGGGCCCGCGCCCGGCGCAGGCACAAGCCCTTCGGTGACGCCGGCAGCAAACGTGAGCAGCGACGTCTTCCCGGCTCTGCTCGCCGCCACCACCGACCCGACCGGACTTCGCCTCCTGCCCACCGCCACACCAGCGTCTCAGGTCGAGGAGACCCACGCCTCGGCGGCCAAGTCTGCGGTGCCCCAGGCCGCAGACGATCCGGAGCCCACGGAAACCGGTCACCAGCACGCCGCGACGGAGGCCACAGCCCCGAAGGCGGAAGCGGTGGCGAGTGAGGACACACATCGTGACCCGCACGCCCCGGAGATCCGGGTTCTGGGCCCCATCGAGGTGACGGGAGTGGACAGCACCGGCCATGGCCCGCGAATGGCGCAGCTGGCCGCTCTGTTGTTCTTCCGGCCCGGGCGGAACGCGGACGCCGTGTGCTCCGACATGGATCCCGTCAGTCCGTGGGGACTGAGCGCCCTCAACGCCCGGATGCAGGGTCTTCGCCGGTCACTGGGCAGCGACCCGGCCGGCAATCCCTACGTGCCGCGCCGCAAGGCAGGCGCAGACCCCTACCGGCTCGCCCCCGGTGTGCGCTGCGACTGGACCCGCTTCCTGCAGCTCGTCGAACGCGCTCTGCCACTGGGACCGTCCGGCCTGCCCGATCTGGAAAAGGCGCTCGCCCTGGTCCGCGGCAAGCCTTTCGGCGGCCGGCCGCTGCCCTGGGCCGAGCCCCACGCTCAGGAGATGATCACGCGAATCATCGACGTGGCGCACACCGTGGCCACCTGCCGCGCCCCCGCGGGCCCGCACCACGATCTCAGCGCGGCCCGTCAGGCCGTCGCGACCGGCCTCGACGTCGACGACACGGCAGAGCTGTTGTACCGGGACTGGTTCAGGATCGAGTATGCGGCCGGAAACCGGCAGGGGCTGCATACCGCCATCGTCCTCGTCCAGCAGGTCAACCGGGCATTGGACTGTTCACTGGAGATGGAGACCGAGCAACTCATCAACGAGCTCCTCAACGACCCGGGCTCGCCGGTACACAAAACTCTGTAGCCGCTGGAGTCGGGGTGCGACGTCTCATGTCGAGGCTTTGGGCATTCCCAGAAGATGCCAGCGCTGCTTCCCCCATGCCGTCAACGAATCAGCGCCGTGAACAGCGAGGGCATCCGGCATGCCGGTGAAGGTCATGCTCGGCAACGAAGTGAGAAGTCGCAGTCACGGCGGTGTCGTCTTCCCGGGCAGGGTGTCTGCGCGGGACGGGTCGGGATGGGCCGTGGAGCGGGAGGCGGTGGGGTGTTTTCGTGTCCGGTGTTCCTTGCGGCGGACCGGTGCGCGGGGTGAGGCAGGGACGTGTACGGCGGTTCACGCGGGTGGTGCTTGCCCGAGGCAGCGGTGACGGCACCGTGTGGGTGGGTAGCATCCAGCAGCAACAACCCCGTGCAAAGGAGTGTGTCGCAGTGGCCGACGAGCCGGAAGTGCCCACCACCCAGAGCCTGCAGAGCCAGTACGAGGCCCAGTTCGCCCACCACCTCACGGAGAACCGGGAGGAACAGGCCCGTCTGCGCAAGCGTCTTGAGCAACTCGTGGTGGACGAGGCCTGGCTGGTGAAGGCACTGGAGGCGGTGTCCGCCCCGGCCAAGGACAAGGCCGATACCCAGACACCCGAGGACGAGTCGGCGCGGCCGCAGGACAACACGACCAAGCCCGCGGAGCCGGCCGACGTGGCCGAGCCGGCTGTTGAGGCTTCCTCCGCGCTGCCCAAGCAGCGGCGGGACAAGCCGGCCGCGGCGAAGAAAACGGCGGTCAAGAAGACCACCGCGAAGAAGACCACCGCAAAGAAGGCGCCTGCGAAGAAGGCACCTGCGGCGAAGAAGACCGCAGCGGCTGAGCAGGCACCCGCGGTGAAGAAGACGGCGGTCAAGTCCGGTGAGCCGCCCCTGGGGGAGTTGCTGCTGAGCATCCTGCGCCGGCACACCGGGCAGCCGCGCACCGCGGGTGAAGTGGTCAGCGACCTGGAGCGGGAGTATCCCGAGCGGGCCCGCGACATCAACACCGTGCGCAACGCGCTGGAACGGCTGGTGGCCAAGAGCCTCGTCGAGCGGACGAAGCAGAAGAACACCGTGCTCTACACCGTCGTGGCTGCGTCCGCGCCCGCCGCGGACGACACCGCCGCAGAAGCGTCCCCGGCCGCCGAGGCGAGCGAAGACACCGAGAAGGTGCCGGTAAAGGCCTGACTCCCTCGCCCGGCACGGTGACACCGGCCGCACCGGGCGCCCGTTACCGGGCGCCCGGCTCCCTCCCGCTCCCTTGAGCCTTGGTGGCGAGGCGCCGTCGGGTGCTTGTGCGCGGCCGCGCACAGGCATGCGGCGGCTGCCTGCCCCGGGGGGGTGCCTGCATGTTCTTCGTCAGGCGTGTGCGCAGCTGCGGTCCGGGATTCGTCTTCTTCGTAAGGTAGGAGAATGTCTCGTCGTGCCGGAGATGATAAATGGGTTGGGGCAGCCTTGGCTGAGGCTTCGTCTCCTTCGTAGTCGCAGCATGTTCGTGCCGGGCATGACCTTGCTTCTTTCGCTGATGTCCCTGAGGCTGCGGAAGCGTTGACGGGGCTCGGCCGCCAGTTCCCCAAGGTCAGAGAGAAGCTGCTGGAGGCGAAAGAGGACCTGACCGCGTTCGCGGACTTCCCACACCAGCACGGGAAGAAGATCCAGTCCACGAACCCGCTCGAGCGGCTGAACCGGGAAATCAAGCGCCGCGCCGACGTCGTCCTACACCGTCCAACCGATACGCCCCTGCCATGCCCAGGATGCCGATGAATGGGTGGTTCCCCCCCCCGGATCGACGGCCGGCATGGTGGCTCGGCGCTCGCCGCGCACATGCAGCCGGCCGATCGACGCGTGGGTCGGATCAGTTGTGCGTGGTGGCCGGTGGACCGGCGATGGCGGTCAGTCGGAGCTTGGTCTCGTCCTCGCTGCCGGGCGCAGCAGTCATGATCACGATCTTGAGTTCGCAGTCGCCGTCGGTCAGGGTGTCGCAGTCCACCGTGACAGGTCCTACCGAGGGGTGGTCGATCGTCTTGTGGTCCTGGCGGTGTGCGGCCACCTCTCCGGTCGCCCACAGCTCGGCGAATCTGGTGTTGTCGGCGATCAGTTCGCGGATCAGAGAGGCAAGGCGCATGTCGTGGGGGAAGCGGCCGGTGGCGCGGCGTAGGTCGGAGACGACGGCGGCGTCGGTGGCGAGCCGGTCCGTCTCTGTCACCGGCCACAGGGCGAGGCGGACGGGACTTTCGTCGACCGGGAATCTGTCACGGGCGAAGTTGCGCAGGTGCGGCGGCGAGGCGGAGGGATCGCCGAGGAGTGCGGCCCATCCGCGATTCCACCAGATCAGCTGCCAGTCCGCGGCGAAGACGGCGACCGCGACGTCTCCGAGGCGGGCGAGCACCCGCTGAACGCCGGGCGGGAGATGGTCGGGGACCGTTCCGTGCGCCGGTGGGACCAGGTCGGCCAGCCGGTACAGGTGGTCTCGCTCGTCCGTGGACAGTTGCAGGGCGCGCGCCAGGGATGCCACCACGCTCGCTGAGGGTGTGGTGGCGCGTCCCTGTTCCAGGCGCACGATGTAGTCGACCGACATTCCTGCGAGGTCGGCCAGTTCTTCGCGCCGCAGCCCGGTCGTGCGGCGCCCTCGTGCCGTCGGCAGTCCGGCGGCCGACGGGGGCAGCCGGTCACGCCACGTACGGATCATTGCGCCCAGTCCGCTCCCGGGTCTTGCCGTCATGTTCCTCATTCTCCCGCGTTCATGGTCGTCGGGGCGGGCGCGAGGGTGGTACTGCTCTTCCTACCGTCGAAGTCTCCCTGGTCCGTGCCTCCCGGCCGCAGGAGGATCGAAGGCATGACGATCACTTTCATTACCGGAGCCAACAAGGGTCTCGGCCGCGAGACCGCCCGCCGCCTGATCGAGTGCGGTCACACCGTGCTTGTCGGAGCCCGCAACCGCGAGCAGGGCGAGGAGGCCGCCGCAGCGCTCGGCGCACGCTACGTTCCCATCGACGTGGGGGACGACGCGTCCGTGGCCGCCGCGGCCGCGAATGTCACCGAACACGAGGGCAGGATCGAGGTCCTGATCAATAACGCCGGTGTGCACGGCGCCGCCGGCGATCCCGGCGACCTCACCGCCGCCGACGCCCTCGCCGTTTTCGACGTCAACCTCATCGGCGTCATCCGCACCACCACCGCGTTCCTGCCGCTGCTGCGCCGTTCGGGCGACCCTGTGATCGTCAACGTCAGCAGCGGCATGGGCTCCCTCGCCCTCACCCACGACCCCGACCGGCCCGAGTCGCACGTCGTCGCGCCGCTGTACACCTCCTCGAAGGCGGCGCTGACGATGCTGACCACGCAGTACGCCAAGGGGCTCAAGGGCATCCGCGTCAACGCCGCCGATCCCGGCTACACCGCGACCGATCTCAACGGTCACAGCGGCCCCCAGACCGTCACCGAGGGCACGGACGCGATCGTGGCCCTCGCCACCGAGGGGCCCGGCGCTGGAACCGGGCGCTTCGTCTCCCGCCACGGCGAGATGGCCTGGTCCTGAACCTGTCCGGGCTGGATCAGCCATTCAAGGCGACTACGAAGGTGTTGCGGTTTTCGGGTGGGTCCGAGGCGCACATCGCACCGTGACCGATGCGCGGGCTTCGCCTTTGCGGCGGCCGGACCGGTCGGTCTCTTTGTGCGACACGAGTACAGGCGGCGGACCATAAGAGGGGGTTCGTCCGGCCGTACCTGCTCATCGGCGGAAGCGGCTCCTGCTCTCGAGCGGCTGCCTCAGCCGCTCGAGAGCAGGAGCCGGCGGTCGTGATCGGCGGTGGGTGGAGGAAGACGCCGCAAGGAGTGCGGTGCCTGGTCGACCGTCCATAACCGCTTCGGCCGTGGCCTGACGGCGACGTAAGGAGCGGACCGGCGGCTGTCCGGACGACCGAAGGCCAACCAGCTACTTCCGCGACCCGGCTCACCATCGGTCTTCCGGGCAGACGGCGTCGGCACCCTCTTTGCGCAGAGCTCTGTGGGGTGGGTCAGCGCGATCCAGGGCTCGCGGAGGAGAACTGCGGGAGCTCGGGCCACATCTGCCCGAGGAATCTCTTTGTGTCTCCCGGCGGTATCGAGCGCCATGATTCCCCGCCCGGCTGCCCTCTTGACTGTGGTGAGGTTTCATCGGCCAGGCGCCCCGGCCGGTCCGGCCGGGGCGGTCGTGCGTCACGCAGGGAACGGGGAGTCTGTGCTCACGCGCTCATCTTGCTGACCAGTTCGACGAGGGCGTCGGCCGCCGGTCCCGAGGAGGCGGGGTTCTGGCCGGTGATCAGCAGGCCGTCCTGGACGACGTAGGGCTGCCAGTCGTCGGCCTTGGTGTAGTGGCCGCCCAGGCGCTTGAGTTCGTCCTCGACGAGGAAGGGGACGATGTCGGTGAGGGCGACGCCCTCCTCCTCGGAGTTGGCGAATCCGGTGACCTCCTTGCCCTGCACCAGCGGCGTGCCGTCCTCGTTGACGGTGTGGCGCAGGACACCGGGTGCGTGGCAGACCACTGCCAGCGGCTTGCCCGAGCGAAGAGTCGTCTCGATCAGCTGCTTGGAGTCCGGGTCCTCGGCGAGGTCCCACAGCGGACCGTGGCCGCCGGGGTAGAAGACCGTGTCGAAGTCGTCGGCCGTGACCGAGTCCAGGCGGACGGTGTTCGCCAGTGCCGTGATCGCCTCCGTGTCCGTCTCGAAGCGCCGGGTCAGTTCGGTCTGGAAGTTCGGCTCGTTGCTCTTGGGGTCCAGGGGCGGCCGGCCGCCCTTCGGGGAGGCGAGGGTGATCTCCCAGTCGGCCTCCTGGAAGCGGTAGTAGGGCGCGGCGAGTTCCTCCAGCCAGAAGCCGGTCTTGCGGCCGGTGTTGCCGAGCTCGTCGTGCGAGGTGAGAACGATGAGAACCTTCATGTCGCGTTTCTCCTGTGCAGTAGACCAGTCGTCTACAGTTGGGTAAAGGAAAGCCCGCACCTCTCGGCCGGGCGTGGAGCCGCCGGACTCAGAGGTGGAGCAGATGCCGGGTCGTAGTCATGGCGGTGTCGAGTGGTGCGAGGCTGCGATGGATCTTGGCCATGACGCTCGCACCGAGCCACATGTCGTACAGGGCCTGCGCCGTACCGCGAGGATCGCCGTCGATCACGATCGACCCGTCTTCGAGACCGCCGGCGATCGCGCGCTCGATACGGTCGACGATGGCACCGGTGCCCGCCTTCATGGCCAGCCGCATCGTCTCCGACAGGTCCGCGACTTCGGCACCGAGCTTCACAGCGAGGCACTTGCCCTGGCACTCGTCGAGACTCTGCGTCTCCCGCCACTGCTGCCAGTAGGCCATGAGCCGCTCGGCGGCCGCCTTGCCGGGCTGCGCGAGAACGCGGTCCATGTCGGAGACGTACTCGTCGAAGTAGTTCTTCAGAAGTGCTTCACCAAAGGCGTCCTTGGAGGTGAAGTAGTGGTAGAAGGAGCCCTTCGGCACGCCGGCCTCCGCGAGCACCTCGTTGATGCCGACCGCGGAGTAGCCCTTGCGGGCCATGATCCGCTGAGCGACATCAAGGATGCTTCGTCGGGTGTCGGTGCTGCGCGCGGTAGTGGGCATGAGGAAAACGTAGCATCCAAATAGACCGGTCGTCTAGAAGCGGGTGCGGCACAAGGGAGCCCTGGGGCAGGAAAGCTCCGAGGCAAGGAAGTCCCGAGGTAGGCCCGCTCCCCCGTCATGTCCTTCGCGGTCCTGCAAGAAAGCCGCTGCCCTCCGGGCCCGGCATGACTGTTGCCCCCTGTCGATGGGATGACCTGGCGGTGGTGCCACCGGGCCCGAGGGGAACCTCAGACGGTGGCCGGCCTCGCAGCGGGCCCACCGGCACACCAGCGGTCACCTGACCCGCCCACAACCACTCCCCCACCCTTGCGCGACTTGTGCGCACAGCCACACAGTTGTCGTCTTCTTGCCCCCTGCCGAGCCATCGCCCTGACGCCGCTCCGCCTGGTCTCGGCGTTGGCAACAGAGCCCCCTGAAAAGCCCTGGGCGGCGAAGTTCACGCAGCGGGAGACTACTGAATCGGGACACGGTCAACACCACCTTCCGGGCTACGAAATGGTGATGTCCGGTCCCTGCCAGGAGCGCCAGGCTTCACCACCACTTCGCCGATAGCGATCGGCCGGCCCACGACCGGCGTCGTCGAGCTGCGTCGCCCGACTCAGAGGCACCCCCGGCATGGGGCTGCGTATGCGACAGGACCGCCACTTCCCACGAAGCAGCGGTCACATTCGTGTCGTCTCTGATTTCGGCAGGGTCATCAGCCAAGGGGCTGTGGCTCAACTCGACTTGACCTGCACGGACCACACGCTCTGGTCAGGCGACGCAGATTCCTGGCACGGCCTGCGCTCTGAACAGATGCGGACTGGCGACCAGGGTTGCCGGATAGAGCTTGCGTGCTGCCGCGCGAACGGAGTCGTCGAGACGAGCTGCGCGGTAGTGGTCAACCGACTCCCAGACGGCGTGGTTGAGGAACGTACTGCTCCCAGCGATACCTCGGTACAGCTGCGTGGAGATGAAGCCCGGCCGGCCCTTCAGGACGGCCGCGTCGGTGGCCCAGGCATGCAGCAGTTGGTCGACCCGGCTACAGGATTCCCGGCTCGCCGTTGGCGACGAACTGTGTCAGGGATCGCTCCAGCAGCTCGAGAAGCTGCCGCAGGTCATCAGCGACCCGGTCGAGCTCGGGTTCGTCCAGCGACACCGTTCGCGTCCGGTAGATCGCTCCGCTGGGGCCGGCGACATAGGACAGGCCGCCACCGTTCGAGCCGATGACCAGGCCATCGTCCTTCTGGTCCGCGCCGACATCGACAGCGTCGTACTGCTTGAACCGCAGAAGGACATCAGCTGCCGGATCGATGAAGTAGCCGTTGCCGACGTCCGACCAGGTGACGTCGCCGATGCTGTCGTAGAAGGTGCCCAGGCCGGCAGGGACGATGCTGACCTGGGCAAGTGCGCGAGCCGCGGCCTGGTCGGCGTGATCGGCCAGCCGGACCTCATTGGCTCCCGGGGCAAAGCCGTGCCGGCGCTCGAACTCGTCTGTCATGGCCTCCAGGGCCTTTGAGACCGTGCTGGTCCACGAGGTCAACCAGGCGGGGGAAAGCGAACGGTCACTCATGAGGCCGGATCATGGCATGGGCCGCGGACATCCACGGGCGCCCAACGCCCCTGCCCTGAAGGTCAGCGCAATGCCCCGAGCTGCCCGCGGGTGATGAGGCAGCAGGCGAGTCCAAAAAAGACTTCGTGCATGTCGGCCCTGCGTTCCCAGCGGATGCGCAGGCGCCGGAAGTCGTGCAACCTGGCAAACGTCCTGTCGACCACCCAGCGGAGCAATCGAGCTGTTTCACTCGCGCTGCAGCCTGTGACGAAACCGGCGGACACCCTTGCCATTGACCGCTCCACGCCGCGCTGGGCGGAGCTCTCCGGGCCGTCGCTCGCGTGGCTAGGATGCGGGTGCCGGCGGTCCTCTGTGCGGGAGAAGGCGCCGGCATCTCACAGCAGGACGGGGCGGGGCCGTGAGAAGCACCGTCACCGCCCTGTCAGATTCCCCGGTTCTTAAAGCGGCGGCTGTTTCTGAGTTCGCTCAGGAAGAGCCCCGGCTCGCCCTCGTCCGTCGACGTCATCGACTTCCGGCGGCACTTGAAGCCCCAGCAGACGCGAGTCGAGCCGCTGCAAGATCGCAGATGCCCCACCAAACCGTGCTCGCTCACCGGGCGGCCGCACCAACCGACCTGCGACCGGTCCCGCCCGAGCCGCAGGCTCAGCGCCTGCCACCCGAGAGCCGTCTCCAGGGCGCCGCGAAGCACTGGCGGGACTGCATGGACGTGTGCGGCGGTCTGGACCAGATCCGTCTCCGGCCCGGCATGTGGCTGCCCGGCGCCTCATTCCAACACCAGCAGTTCATTGTCGGTGCATCCGCTTAGGGTGCCCGTCATGGACATGGGACTGCTGGCCGAACCACCTTGGGAGGGCCTTTTGCCGCCCGGTCGGTTGGTCACGTCTTTCGAAGGCAAGGGCGCCGTACAGCCCCTGTGGCTCAGTGACGGGCCGGCCACGGCCGAGCTGTGGACGCGGAGGCACGCTGAACACACGCGTTCCGGTCTGTGGCCGTTGCTGCTCGACTCGCTGGATCCGAGCGACGCCGAGTTCCGCCCGTGGGGTTCTGGGGAGGTCTTCCCCGAGAGGATGTCCTCTCCGGCAGGTCACGACCCTGCCGGCCTCCTCGCGCACTGGTGGGCGACCTACACGGCCGCCGACGAAGACGAGGACATGCTCGACACCAGAAGGCGTCTCGCCGTCACGGCCCCCTTCGGACAGACCTGGCCCGGCCTCGCGGCCAGCCGGCAGACGGCGATGAACCCCGATCAGCTGGCCGCCGAGTTCGCGCAGGTGTTCCTCGCCGACCAGCCGCAGACACGTCTGGGGCTGGTCGTTGCAGCGTCCGGTGCCGAAGCGCTGACGGCGGCGGGCTGGGCCGGTCCCGGCAACTACGGCAATGACACGGCGGAGTTCTCCGCGGTCGTCCGTGACTGGGAGCACCGGTTCGGTGCCCGTGTCGTCGCGGTCGGCTTTTCCACGCTGCATCTCAGCGTCGCCGCGCCGCCGGTGGACGAGCATGAGGCGCTCCTGGTCGCGGCCGAGCACTTCGCTTTCTGCCCGGACAACATCTGGCAGGGCAGCAGGCCCTACACGCTGGCCGCGTACGCCGAGCAGATCACCGGTGTCCATCGCTGGGATTTCTGGTGGGACTGACCCGCTTCCCCGGAACGCTTGCTCATCCCAGGTGAAGAGGCCCTCAAGTGCTCGCTGCGCTCCGGCCGGCTCCGCGAACTTTTTAAGGGGATGTCTCACGTGGTGAGTTTCGCGAGCTTCTTGTAGCAGGTGAGGGTGGCTGCGAGGCCGAGGAAGGCGAGGAAGCGTGATCTCTTTCCTTCGTACCGGACGGTGGGTCGGCGGTAGCCGAACAGCCAGGTGATTGACCGCTCAGTCTTCCAGCGGTACCGGCCGAGCCGCTCGCTCGGTTCGGTCCCGGGACGTGCGATGCGTGGGACGAGTCCGCGTTCGCGCAACCAGGTGAGGTGTTCGGCAAAGAAGTACGCCTTGTCCGCTCGGAGTTTGACGGGTTGGCGCCGCCGTGGCCCGCCGCGGGAGCGGACGGCGGGTATGCCGCGGATCAGCGGCTTGAGAGCCAGGCTGTCATGGGTGTTCACACCGGATACCGCGACGGCCAGGGGGATGCCCGGGGCCTCGGACAACACGTGCAGCTTGCTGCCCTTCTGGCCGCGATCGATCGGGTCGGCCCGGTCAGCGTGCCTCCTTCAGCCCGGACGAGGCAGCCTCGACGATCGCCGAGGCCCAGTCCAGCTCGCCCCGCGCACCGAGGTCGTCCAGGACTGCCCGGTGGAGCCGACGCCACAGCCCAGAAAGTCCCGACCTCATCATTCACGTTCCTGGCAGGATGCCTCTGTGCATCACATCCTGCGCGGGCTCGCCGCCAATCCAGCCCTGTCGCCCGACTTGGTCGACCGGCTGATATCCATCGCGGACGATGACATCGCCACGGAGCTCGCCTGTCGCGCGGACCTCAGCCGCGCCCAGGCGATCGCGTTGGCCGAGCGCGTCGACGAGAGCGCGGTGCAGCTCGCGTACGAGGGTCGGCTGACCACCGCCGACGTCGATCCCTTTGTCTGGCCGGATGCCGCCCTCGCCCTGCTCGACCAAGGTGTCGGCCGCCCGGAGTGGGCGCGTCTCCTCGCGGCGGACCCGGCCCGTGAGCGCCGGGAGAAGCTGGCAGCTTGCCCCGGTCTCCCGTCCGACGTGGTGGACACGCTCGTGGCGGACCCGGATGTACGTGTCGTCGCTGAACTCGCTTTGTGGACCACCCCGGACGTGGCCGCGAGGCTCGCCGCGCATCCGCACGCCGAGGTACGCCGCGCGGTGGCGGGCAACGAGGCGACGCCTCCCGCTGTACTGGCAGCGTTGGTGACCGGAGAGGGGCTGCCTGCGGCGCGACGCTGTCTGGTCTGTGACCGCGAGGAGACCCCCTTCGTTCACGATCCGCAGTGCCCACGGCTCGACTGCGATCTGCCGCCGGGCGCCTCCTGCGACGGCTCCCACGAGTCCACCGTCCATGACGTGCGGGAGGCGGCACTGCGCAACCCTGCCACCCCCATCGAAGCCGTCGTCGGCTTCGTGGACCATCCGTCGATGCTGTTGCGCTGGGCGCTCGCCGCCCGCCAAGATCTGTCCCGGCAGGCGTGTGCACGCCTCGCCTCGGACCCCGTTCCCGGTGTCCGCGCCGACCTCGCCGAAAATCCCGCGATCGACGATGCCCTGATCCGCGCGCTGGCCGGTGACCGTGACCCCGGCGTGCGCCGCAGGGTTGCGCACCATCCCCGCGTGCCGCTCGACGTGCTCACCCGCCTGGCCCGAACTGCCAAGATCGGCAGCACCCTTCTGCCCCGTATTGCCGCCGCTTCTCCCACCGAGGTGGAAGAACTGGCCAAGTCACCGGACCCGGCTGCCCGAATGCTCGTGGCCCAACTGCGCAATTTGCCGTCCGCGATACGCGACCGGCTGGCCGACGACCCCGACGCGAAGGTGGTCAAGGCCCTCGCTCCGCACCCCGGCCTCGGCGAAGCGCAGTTGCGCGCCATGGTCGACCGACACGGCGTCCGTGTCCTGGCCAAGGTGGCGACCAACCCGGACGCGCCCCCGGCACTGCTGGAGGAAGTGGTCCGGCACAAACCAACGGTGCAAAAGGTGTTCCGTGAGGTTGCCCGACATCGGGCGGCAACGGCCTCGGCGCTGCTCGTCTGTCTCGCGGACAGACAGGCGAGAGCCGTAGCCGCCAGGCATCCAGCACTCCCGCCACCGGTCATCGTAGAGCTGCTCGCCGACGCGGACTGGCAAGCAGCGGAAGCAGCAGCAGCCAACCCATCCCTGCCGCCTGCCGTGCTATCCGATCTGGTGTGCCAGCACGGATGAGCAATGCCCTCAGCCGCAAGGCAGAGGCAGCACGCCGCGAAGTCCTCGGCGACCTGTAACACCCCGGCCCACGGGGAGAGGAACCCGTGCATCAGAGGTGCCGCCTGTCGCAGCACGGCCGCAGGCGGCAGGAAGAGTTGCAGCGCGCCGACCTACCTGGCTTCGGGCGGCTGTTGTCGTCCAGCCCGGTCGGCTTTCCGGGAGCTTTGCCGCTGTTCGGGGAGGCCTCGGTGCAGATCGGGGAAGCGACCAGAACCTGCGCGGGGGCCCGGTGCGCGGATCGGCGCTCTGAAAGGTCTGCTTCCTTGACGAACAGGCCCGGCCCGTTGCTGCGGGCCGTGACCACTTCCCTGATGCCGGGTGGTGGTTCGCGGCGTGCAGAAACATGAAGTCGGCACGGGTGAAGCCGAGCATGTCACCGCAACCGCCGGTGAAGAAGCGGACCGAGATGTGCTCGCCGGACTGAGCTGTCAGCGCAAGCCCCCCCCCGAACGAGGGGTGTGGTGAGCGCCGGGCAGCGAAGGCCGGACGGTGACGGCACCTTGAGAATGGGCAGGGTTGGACCAGCAGTCGGCCGCGCGCAGGGGCGGGCGCGGCAGACACGGCACGGCCCCGCACCGCAGGGGTGCGGGGCCACAGGGGTGCGGGGCCGCAGGGTGGGGCCTGTCAGGACATCGCCGGGTGGACGTCGATGCCGGTCCGGTCGATGCCGTCCGCGCCGGAGGCGAGCTGGTGCAGGACGGCCCGGGCCTGGACCGGGTGGCGGAAGCCCTAGAACAGCCAGGTGGCATCGGCCTCGGTCAGATCCAGCTCGACGAGAGCGACCTCGTAGACGGGGGCGGGAGGGTGGCCGGGCTTGTAGGCGAGCGGCACGCCGTCGTCGAGGGTGAGTGAGCTCTTTCAGAGTGGCCACTGATCGGGTGACCGGCGGGCGTCCCGCAACGCACGAGGCTCCTGTGCCGTTGAGAGAGGTGTTCGACGTCTCAACTCATCAGCTCAGGAGCCTCGTTGGTTCCCTATCCTGCCTCACTCGACCTGCCTCACGCGCTGGTCGAGTGGGTAACCTCATCGTCACCCGTGAGGGTGACCGCCGCTGCAAGCTCCGGCCGCACCAGCGTGCTCTCGTCGCCCTGGTCTACCTCCGCCGGCACGACCCGCTCACGCAGATCGCCACCGGCTTCGGCATATCCGTCGGCACCGCCCACGCCTACGTCACCGCCGTCGTCGGCCACCTCTCCCGCCGAGCGCCCGGCCTACTGCGGGCCCTGCGGGAGACCGAGCCCGAGTACGTCCTGCTCGACGGAACGCTCGCCGAGTGCGACCGGGTCGGCGACAGCCGGGCCGACTTCTCCCACAAGCACCGCCGCCACGGCGTGAACGTGCAGGTCGTCGCCGATCCTGCGGGCAACCTGCTGTGGATCTCGTCTGCCCTGCCCGGCCGCACCCATGACCTGACCGCGGCCCGCGCCCACCGCATCATCCGGATCTGCGAACGCCAGGGCGTGCCCGTCCTCGCCGACCGCGCCTACATCGGCGCCGGCTCCTGGGTGACCACACCCATCAGACGCCTTCCGCACCAGGACCTCACCGCGACCCGGCGGACGATCGACCAGGCCCTGTCGGCGGCACGAGCACCCGTCGAACGAAGCGTCGCGCGACTGAAGTCCTGGCGCATCTTCCGCCGGTCCCGTTGCAGTCCCAACCGGATGACCGCCATCACCGCCGCCGTCCTCACCCTGGAGAGGCAACGCTGAAAGAGCTCACTGACTCAGTGACGACATCCCCTCAGTGGCACTGCAACGGCACTTCACAAGTGCTGAAACTTCTCACCGATGGAACATCGAGGTCAATAGCGCCCCTGCGCCAGCCCGCCCAGGAGATCGCCAGGGACTTGTTTTCATGAACTGCTGCATGGGGTTGCGGGTCACTTGATGGTGTCGGCGGAACCGCAACCCCAACGGACGGAGAGGTACCTGCGCGTGTTGGCGTGACTGGCTCAGACGCGTCATTGGTTTGGGAAATCTCTGGAGGGCCGGAAGATCTGAATGAGAAGCAGTCTCACCGGACCACGGCCCGGCTGGTGGACAAGTTCCTCGCCAACCCGCCCGACGGGCTCGGAGCCCTGTGGCACGCGCTGCCGAGGCCCTGGGAGGAGCCGCCACGGCCGGGCAGGACGGTCCTGCCCGGCCGTGGTCTGCGTCCGGACGTCAGCCGCGGAAGCGGGAGAGCCAGGTGCCGCCGGTCTTCTGCTCGGGCACGTCCTGGTCGTGCTGCTGGTGCTCGGGCCCGGCCTGCACGGCTTGACGCTCGGCGGTGATGGCGCGCTGCTTGCAGTCGTCGCACAGGTGCGGGTGGGTCTCACGCGGGGCGCTCCACCCGGCGGGCTCGATGGCCTTCCACCGTGCGTCGGTGAACCGGGTGCCGCAGTCGGCGCACACGGGACGGCGGGCCTCCCCCGTTCGGCCTTCTCCTGTGCGGTAATGCGACGCGGCTGCTCCTTGTACTCCTGCTGGCGGGCGGAGTGCTTGCGGGCGTCGTGGGCTTCGCGGCGCGGGTTGTCGATCGCCTCGAGGAGCGTCTGGTTCTGCGGTCGGCCGAAGCGCCGGAAGACCGCTCCGGCCGGGCCGTGCTCCTGGAGGTGCTCCATGCCGGTGACCACGATGGGCAGCTTGCCGTCGTACGTGTGGAAGCCGCCCTCGTAGGCGGTGCCCTTCCAGTGCCGCTGGGTCAGCTCGGCCAGCTGCGCGATGTCGGTGCCCGGGTCGCGCGGGCCGATCCGGTTGAAGACGAGCAGCGGCGGCGGGTGCGGCTGGTCGCCGTGGCGGCCGTCGGGCGCCCACCATCGGGTGCGCCACATCGGCCGCTCACGGCCGTCAAGGTCCTTCACCTTCCGCTGGCCGAACCGCGTGTACTTGTCGGTCTTCGCGGCGAGGACCTGGGCGGACTCGAAGCAGTTGCCGATCTCCGCGAACAGCAGCGGCACCCCGTCCCCGGACGCGGTGACGACGATGTCCGCCTGGGCGCCGCCCCTGCCCGGGTCGGACCAGGTGCCCGTCGCGGGCAGCGCCACCTCGGTCGCACAGGAGGCGACGGTGCCCAGCCCGTCCGGCGCGTCGACCGCCGTCTGCGCGGCGGCGAGGACGCCGGCCGGCTCGCCTGTGAGCTGGGACAGGTCCGGCTTCGGGCACAGCAGGGCGAGCACGGCTTCGTCGGCCGTCATCGGGTGGGAGGCGCCGGTGCGGGCCGCGCCGCGGGCCGCACCGCCCCTCTCCCCTCTCCCCCACCGGCCGCCCCAACCCGCGAGAAGCGGCCTTCAGGCCCGTGGGCGTCAGGTTGCGCAGCGTGCCCCCGTCCGGGACCTGCCCGCCGTTCTCCGCCAGACCGTGCTCGCGCAGATCGGACAGCGCACCCGTGTGCGAGGCGGTGCGGGCCTGCTTCCGCTTCGACGGGGTCGGCTTGTCGGTGTGCCGGTAGCTCAGGTGCGGGGCTGAGATCTGCTGGGTCTGTTCGAGCGTCGCGACCTTCAGCACCCCGAGCACGCGCGGCACGTCACCGCGCAGGTTGTTCGACGACCTCGCCGGGTTCTCCTCACGCTTGACCGCCATCAGCTGCGCTCCCTCCCCGTCGTCTGGCGCGCGCGGCCACCTGCCGAGCGCCGGCCGCGCCCGGCCGCAGGGGCACCCGGCCTCCGGACCCGATGCTCTCCTCCTCCACAGGCATCACCCAGAAGTTCAGGAGGAGAGAAGAGGGGTGTGGCAGCGCGGCGCACGTCCGAATCTGGGCGGTGACCTGGGGATTTCCCGTCCGGCTCGGTGCCGGGCACCGAAGTGGGTTCCGCAGTGCTCTCCCGAGTGCGCACCGCAGGAGGCCGGGGCGGCTTGCCCGGACTGGCCGGGCCCGTGGTCGGGGCGGGCGCGCCGGGTGCCTGCCGGGGGTCGGTGGGTGGTCACCGCGGTGGCTCCTTCCCGCGGCGCATCCACGCCCTGCCCGTCGGGCACCGCTGGGAGCGCGTCCCCGGCGTGGCCCTGCTCGGCGACGCGGCCCACCTGGTGTCCCCCTTGGCCGGCGGGGGCGCCGACCTGGCGATGCTGGACGGCGCCGAGCTCGCCGAGCTCGCCGAGGCCGTTGCCGCCCGCCCGGGCGACCCGGAGGCGGTCCTCGCCGCGTACGGGGGGAGGCGCTCTTCCCGTACGCGGCGGGGCGTCCGCCGCCGAGTCCGCCGTCAGCCTGGGGACGATGTTCGGCGAGAAGGGGCTGGAGCGGATGCTCGAGTTCTTCACGTCCGTGCGGGGCGGTGCGTGACGGCGGCTCCGCCCTCGCCCGACGGCGACGGCCGGGCGCGGGCGACCTCACGTGACCGCGTCGAGGCGGGTGATCTGCTCGGCCGCGGTCCTTTCGATCGCGGCGGCGAGGTCCTTCGCCTGCTCGGCGCTCCCCGACGTGCGTTCGCTCGCACACAGCATGCGGACCTGCACGAGGTGGGCCCGCATGCTCTCGGTGAGGAGGCGGTCGAAGTTCTCCCCGGACACGGTCTTCGCCCTGCGCACCGTGTCGAGGCTGACCATGCCGGGCATGTCGTGGCCCTCGTGGGGGCGGGTGTCGGGCACGCCCGAGAGCCGCAACAGCTCGCGCAGATCGACGAGTTCGTCCTCGAGTCCCCTTCCCGCGTCCTTCGCCCACCCGGCCAGGGCCGGGCGGCCGGCGCGTGCGGGCGCCAAGTCGGTGAGCAGCTCGGCCCGTTCGTCCATGGGAATCATCAGCTGGATCCACGCGGTGTCGGTGTCGTTGAAGGCGGCGGGCGCGGGCCGGTCGGCCGCCGGCTGCGGGGTGCAGCCGGCGACCGCCAGGCCCAGGAGCAGGGCGGCCGCCGTCCGCCGGGTCAGAACGTTCCGGCGGAGTTGCACTTGGCGCTCTGCACGATGCAGTCCTTCACGCGCTGCCCGAGGGCCGCGGTGTCCCAGGCGTTGAAGAAGTCCCCGTGGATGGACGAGGCCATGCCCGACGCCAGGGAGAACCCGTCGGCGCTCCCGCTGGTCGGGTAGCTGATGACGAACGAGACCGACGGGATGGCGACCGGGTAGGCGCCGCTGCACTTGCCGTCGTAGGTGAAGGCGACGTGCGACTTGTGGTCCGGGCTGTCGAGGTGCTTGCCGTCCCAGCAGTCCGGGAACACCAGCTGGTACACCAGCTTGGCGGTCGGCGCGCACAGCGGCCAGTTGCCGTCGCCGCTGCGGCCGGTCTCGCCGCCCGGTCCGGCGCACCAGAACTGGTTGGGCGAGCCGGCCGGGGTCGCCACCTGCAGCTTGGCGTTGCCCGCGATCATGCGGAAGCCCTGCGGGAACGGCACGGTCGCCGTGGGGTCGGGCAGCCGCGACCCGTAGTAGACGATCATCCCGTCGGGTTCGACCGCCTTGCCGCGCTCGTAGAGCGTGGGGATCCAGTAGGCGGAGAGGTCCTTGGCGGGTGTGCAGCTCGTGCCCGTGTTACCCAGCAGGCTCTGGGTCGTGGAGAAGGCGTCGGTGCTCTTGTTGCCGAAGAAGCTGTGCATGTGGGACGCGCCCGGCAGACCGGGGGCGACGATCGGGTCGTCCGGCTTGGAGTGGCTGTAGGTGCAGGTGGCGTTGAACTCGGGGACGCGCACCGCGTTGGCGGGCACGGGCGCCGGGGTCATGGCCCGGAACTGGGTCAGCTGGGCCTGCCACTTGGCCTGGTCGACGTCGACCCAGCCCGGCGCGGGCTCGTCGCCGCCGCTGACGAACGACAACCAGTTGATGTTGACGAAGTCGCCGGGCGTGGTGCTGCGCAGCACCGCGAACACGGTCTGGGGCCCGCTCGGGTGGGTGGTGACGTCGGCGCTGCGGGTCGCCCAGGTCTGCCAGCCCCCGGTGGGGCTGACCTGGATCACGGCGAGCAGGGGTCCGGTCAGGGAACCGGTGCGCAGCTCGACGGAACCGGTGCCCGTGGCGGAGGCCACGCGCGCCGACACCGTCAGACGGCCGGCGGCCCCGAGGTCGACCTGGTCGAACCGCATCCAGTCGCCGTCGGCGAGGTAGGCGGCGTTCTGCCCGCCGCCCATGTCGGCGGTCGTCTCCAGGGCGACGCCGGACTGTGCCGCGTAGGACTCGGCCTGGACGGTGATCGTGGCGGCCCGCGCGGCGGGGGCGCCGAGGGTGATGCCCAGGGCGGCGGCCAGGGCGATCGCCAGGGCACCGACCAAGACGGGAGAGAGATATAAGGGGTATCTGCGCATGTCACTTCCTCATCGGAGGGGGCGGGGCGTGGTGCGGCTGCGGTCCGGCCCGCGACCGAGGTGTCCGGGCCGGACCTGACAAGGGGGCCGGTGCCGGCTGCGCTACTGGTACACGCGTACGTAGTCGACGAGCATCCGGGACGGGAACGGCGTCGACGCGTCGGTCGGGCCCGGCCAGTCGCCGCCGACCGCGAGGTTGAGGATCATGTAGTGCGGGTGGTCGAAGATCCAGGGACCCCGGGTGCGCTCCACCTGGTCCTTGTCCAGGGTCAACACGATGCGCCCGTCGAGGCTGAAGACGATGCCCTTGCTGTTCCAGTCGGCGGCCCAGGTGTGGAAGTCGTCCGAGAAGTCGGCGCCCGACGGCAGCCGGTACGGCGAGCCGATCCCGCCGCCGCCGTTGTAGGCGGGGGCGTGCACCGTCGAGTAGGCCGTCTTCACGTCCTTGCCGAGGACCTCCATGATGTCGACCTCGCCGTTGTACGGCCACGGACGGCCGGTGAGGAAGTCGGCGCCCATCATCCAGAACGCGGGCCACAGCCCGTTGCCCTTGGGCACCTTGATGCGCGCCTCGACACGCCCGTAAGTGAACTGGAAGGTGGCACCGGTGTTCATGCGGGCCGAGGTGTACTGGCAGGTGGTGCTGCCGGTCAGCGGGTCCGGCGGGCAGGCCCGGCCGGGGCTGGCCTCCTTGCGGGCCTCCATGACGAGGTGGCCGCCGCCGTCGAGCGCGGCGTTGCGGTGGTCGGTGTAGTACTGCAGTTCGCCGTTCTGCCCGGTGCCGGGGTCGGCCCGCCACTTCGCCGGGTCGGGCTTGCTGCCGGCGGCTCCGTCGAAGTCGTCGCTCCACACCAGCCGCGGCGGCTGCGCCGGTTCCGGCGGCAGCGGCGGCGCCGGGACGGGGGCGCCTCCGGTGCCGTACACCTGGAACTCCCACAGGGAGTAGCCGTAGGGGGTGGCGCGTTCGGTGCCGTACATCCGTACGTGGCGTCCCGTGCCGGAGACCGCCAGAGTCTGTTTGAAGCCGGTGCCGGACGTGGTCGAGTAGACGGGCGTCCAGTCGGTGCCGTTGGACGAGACCTGGATCTGGAAGGACTTGGCGTAGGCCGGGTCCCACTGCAGGACGACCTTGCTGATCTGCGCGGTCGCGCCGAGGTCGACGGAGATCCAGCCGGGGTCGGTCCAGCCGGTGGTGGAGCTGGTCGCCCACCGCGAGGCGGGGTCGCGGTCGAAGGCCCGGGCGGGCGTGCACTCCCAGCAGTTCTGGTCGCTCTGGGAGGACGAGGCCGCGCCCGTCTTCCCGTACGACAGCAGTGTGTCCCCTCCGCCGCCGCCCGGGTCGCCGCCGGTGCCGCTGGTACCGAAGACCTGGAACTCCCAGAGGGAGAAGCCGTATCCGGTGCCGCGCTGGGTGCCGTACATGCGGACGTAGCGGCCGGTGGCCGAGAGGGTCAGGTTCTGGGTGCCGCCGGTGCCGTCCGTCGTCTCGTGGACGGTGGACCAGGTCTCGGCGTCGTCCGAGACCTGGATGCGGAAGGCCTTGCCGTAGGCGGCCTCCCACTGGAGGGTCACGCGGCTGATGCGGGCCGGGGCCCCGAGGTCGACCCTGATCCACTGGGGGTCGGAGAAGGCGCTGGACCAGCGCGTCGCCGGGTTGCCGTCGACGGCTCCCGGCGCGCCGAACGGGTCCTCGGTGCTCGACGCGACGACGGGCCGGCCCTGCGACAGCAGGGTCTCGGCGGCGTGCGCCCGGGGCGCGGGCAGGCTGACGAGGGTGAGCAGGACGGCCGCGAGGACGGCGGGTAAGCCGATGCGGCGGAGCAGGGGATGCACGGGCGACTCCTCAGTGGGGGAAGGGTGAGGGAGCGCTCCCTGAGGGGTGAGAATGAGCCGGTCCCGATGGACTGTCAAGACTTTGAGCAACAGGCCCGTAACACCCCTGACGCACACGGGCCGTGCCGGGGAACGGTTTCTGAGATCCACTTCGGCGGTGCGCACGGCACCCGTCGACAGGCGGCCGGAAGGAGTCGGTTGACGGCGAGTTCCCCCACCGGGATGCGGAAAAAGGGGCCGTTGACAGGCGGATCGGGCCGAGGTCATCCTGAGGGGAAAACGCTCCCTGGACTCGAGGACCGGGCACCGGCGATCGGAAGGCGATGAAACGACCCACGCTCGCGGTGGTCGCCGCCCGGGCCGGCGTGTCCAAGTCGAGCGTCTCCCGGGTCATCAACGGGGAGACCACCGTCGCGCCGGAGATCCGGGACGTCGTCATGCAGGCGGTGCGGGAACTCGGGTACGTGCCGAACGCCGCGGCCCGCAACCTGGTCACCCGCCGCACGGACGCCGTGGCCGTGGTCGTCTCCGATCCGCCCAAGGGCGTGGTGTCCGACGACCCGCTGTTCTCGACCGTGGTGCGCACCGTCAGCCGGGAGTTGGAGGCCGTCGGCAGACGCGTGGTGCTGATCCTCGCCGAGTCCGACGAGAGCCGGGCCCGGGTGGAGCGCTACGTGGCGGGGGGCCACGTGGACGGCGTGATGCTCGTGGCGCTGCACGGCGCCGATCCCCTGCCGGCCGCGCTCGCCCGCATGGGCCTGCCCGTCGCGTCCTTCAACCGCACCGCCGCGACGGACGTCCCGTACGTGGCGCTGGACAACGCGGGCGGCGCGGAGCTGGCCGTACGGCACCTGCTCGACCGGGGCAGACGCCGCATCGCCACCATCACCGGGCCGCTGGACCTGTACGAGTCCCGTGAACGGCTGGAGGGGTACCGGGCGACCCTGCGGGACACCGGGCGCCGCTCGATCGTCGCGCTGGGCGACTTCACCCGGGTGTCGGGCGCGGAGGCCATGCGGCAGCTGCTCGAGGACGACCCGGACCTCGACGCGGTGTTCGCGGCCAACGACCTGATGGCCATCGGGGCGTTGCGCACCCTGTACCGGGCGGGCCGCCGGGTCCCCGACGACGTGGCCGTCGTCGGGTTCGACGACATCGAGGCCGCCGCCTACACCACGCCCGCGCTCACCTCGGTGCGCAGTTCCATGGCCGACCAGGCCACCGCGACGGTGCGTCTGCTGCTGGCGCTCATCAAGGGCGGCCCGAGGAAGCCGGTCATCATGCCGAACGACCTCGTGGTCCGCGAGTCGAGCTGAACGGACGGCGGACCGTTCGGGACCCCGCCGCTCTCGCGTGCGTGGTCCGGCGTCGTGCTGCGACGAGCACGGCGCCGGGCCGGAACGTGCACCCGCCGCGCCTCAGCGCGTGGCGGTCGGTTTCAGGGTCGCCGGACGTCCGGCGGACGCTTCGGGTACGCCGGTCTCCGCCTCGTCGGAGGACGCCGCGAGGGGCTCCTCCACCTTCCCTGCGGAGATGCCCTGTCGTGCGGTGACCGGTGCCGGGACGGGTGCGGGCGTGGCGGTGGAGCCCGGTCGCCTGCAGCAGCAGGTCCCGCCGTGACGCCTCGCCCTTGAGGTGGTCGAGCGCACGGATCCGGACAAGCCGCTCGGCGTTCGGCAGCTTCGGCCGGGCCCGGGCCCAGAAGTCCTGGAGCGAGGTGGAGGGCTGCACGGCCGCGATCCGCCTGCCGCAATCGGACGGCAGCTCCTGGCGGGCCTGTCCCGGTTACCTGGCGTCGGCCGCGCGATGAGGACGCACGACGGCACCGGCTCGTGCAGATCCCTTGTCGCGCTCACCGGCGGCCGGCACCCGCCGACCGAGTTCCGCGGGCGGCGGTGTGACGAGCGGGGGCCGGGTGCGGGGCGCCGCTGTGGTCGGCGAGTGCGAACGGTGCCGGCGGTCAGGCGGGGCACGGCGTGGAGGAGGACGTGTCCGGCGGCGACCGCGAGTGCGTGGGCCCGGACAGCGGTCAAGGTGGGGGCAGACGACGACATCGGTCCCGGCCCGCGGGGCGTGGCCGACGTGGAACTCGGCACCGCGGAATGGGCCGACCGGTTCAACCGTCAGCGCCTCCACCGTGCGATCGGTGACGTTCCGCCCCACGAGCATGAGCAGGAGACCGACCACTACGCTCCACGCCAGTCCCCACCGGCGGCTGGAGCCAACGCACAGAGCCTGCACCGGCCCCGGAGCGGTTGATGTGGTGGAACCGGACAGCCCTCACGCCAGAACCAGGTCCCGTTGCCGTGCTGCGCACTCCCCTCCCCGGCATCGCCCCGCACACCAGTCCAGGCCGCGTCCTCGCTTTCCGGTCCCGGGAACGGTTCTGACTCCCGGCTCACGGCAGGTTCCCTGCTCACCGCCCGCCCCTGTGATCAACTTTGTTTGTTTCATTGACATTTCACTCGGAAGACGTACGTTGGGAGCGCTCCCATGACAGTTTTGCCACTGGAAGGAGTCCCCCCACATGCGCAAACAGAGTCCGTTGACCGGGCGTTCACGGTCGTCCCTCCGCCGGCCTCTCCAGGCGCTCGTCATGGTGTTCGCCGTGGTGGTCGGCGCACTGGCCTGGTCGGCCCCCGCCCAGGCTCACGGCACCATCGTCAACCCCGCCTCCCGCGCGTACCAGTGCTGGAAGACGTGGGGCAGCAACCACACGAGCCCGGCCATGCAGACCGAAGACCCCATGTGTTACCAGGCGTTCCAGGCCAACCCCGACACCATGTGGAACTGGATGAGCGCGCTCCGCGACGGCCTCGGTGGCCAGTTCCAGGCGCGGACCCCCGACGGGACGCTCTGCAGCAACAACCTCTCGAGGAACGCCAGCCTGGACAAGCCCGGGCAGTGGAAGACGACCAACGTCAGCAACAACTTCACGGTCCAGCTGTACGACCAGGCGTCCCACGGCGCCGACTACTTCAGGGTCTACGTGAGCAAGCAGGGCTTCAACCCCAAGACCCAGACCCTGGGCTGGGGCAACCTCGACTTCATCACGCAGACCGGCCGCTTCGCCCCGGCGCAGGACATCAGGTTCAACGTCAACACCTCCGGCTACACCGGACACCACATCCTGTTCGTGATCTGGCAGGCCTCGCACCTCGACCAGGCCTACATGTGGTGCAGCGACGTGAACTTCGGCTGAGCCGGAGAGCGCCGCACACGGTACCGGCCCCTGCCGGGCGCCGGTGACCCGCGCCCGGCCGACCGAGCCCCGTCGGGGCAGGAGACCCATCTGGTCACCCTGCCCCGACGGGGCTTCCTGCGCTCTTGGTGTGAACACACCCGAGCGACGTTGCCGGCGTGCCGCACGGAGGGCGGCGCGCTCCCGGCCAAGGGCCCGGCGTCATCGGCCGGCGAGCAGGCCCGCAAGGACGCCGTGCCCGTACGACACGTGCCCGGCGAGCGGGCGCACCGGGTGGCCGCGGTGTGGCACGCGCCGCACCGCGTACCGCCCGCCCACGGCGGTCTGCTTGCCCTTCCGGCGACCTTGCGCGCCGCTTTCGGTCAAGCGTGACGAGCAGCTCGCCGAGACGAACCGGCCGCTGTGCTTCGTCGACGAGGTGCCCGCTTACGTGGGGGGAAGCCGGCGGGGCCGTCAGTGACGAACAGGGCGGAGCCCGAGGAGCCGGTCAAGGCCGACGACCACGGCTGCGACACCGCCCGGTACGTCGTCGCTGGACTCGACCTCGTCGGCGAGGCGCGTATTCGGTCGCCGCGCCGACGGGGTTGGCCAGGGCCCTGTCCGGCGATGTCGGGGGCAAAGCCGTGGACGGGTTCGAACATGCTGGGGAAGCGGCGTTCGGGGGTGAGGTTGGCGCCGGCGGCCGGGCCGAGGCTGCCGGCCGGGGCGCTGCCGAGGTGGCAGAGGATGTCGGCGTTGAGGTCGGAGGCGACGACGGCCGACAGGTCCTCGGGGTGCAGGACGAACTGGGCGGACATGGCGTCGACCAGGACGCTCTCGGTCTCGACGCCGGGGCAGTCGGCGGCGGCGCGCTGGAAGACGTCGTCCCACAGGACCATGCCGTACTGCTGGGCGTTGCTCCTGGTGTGGTGACCGAGGAGACCTTGCAGCGGGTGCGGGTGCGGGTGCGTGCGAGGCCGAAGGCGAAGCGGACGATGCGTTCGCAGCCGATCTCGGTGAACAGGGCTGACCAGGACTTGTCCGGCCGATCATGGCTGTAGGCAGTCGGGCATGATGCCCGGGTGAGCGTCATCGTGAAGTTCTTCATGGCGCCGGACGACACCTGGCCCTCCAGTCCGGGCCGGGACGGGCATTCGAGTCGCTCTCCTTCGGCAACTTCGATCCCGAAGAGGCCGTGGTGGAGTGGGAATGTCTTCTGGCCGACGGCAGCTTCGAGGAACTCGTCGAGGCTGGTGAGCCCCGCATCGTCGCCGGCCAGGACAATGACGGGTGCGTCGTCTTCGCATTCTCGCCTCGCCTGTCCACTGCACTCGCGGACGCCGGGCACGCCAGGTTGCGAGACGTCGCCGCCTCGTGGATTCGGCTGCGTGCGGAGGACGGCGAGGTCATCGGCACGAAGATCGCCGACGCGATCATGGGCGATCTGGCTGCTCCCGTCAGCAGCGCCCGGCGCCAGAACCAAGGCGTCTACTGCTGGGTCGCGTAGTAGTTCATGTTCGGAGCCAGATTGCGACGGCCACGGCGGTGGCGGTGCCGGGGAAGACGTAGCCGCGTTTGTCGTAGCGAGTGGCGACCGCTCGGGACTGTTTCATGAGGTTGATCGCCCGCTCGACGGTATTGCACTTCTTGTAGCGGTCCTCGTCGAAACTGGGCGGCCGTCCACCGCGTGCGCCTTTGCGCAGGCGGGCCGCCTGGCTGTCGGTCTTCTCCGGGATGGTGTGGCGGATTCCCTGCCGCCGCAGGTACTCACGGATGGGGCCGTTGCTGTAGGCCCTGTCGGCCGCAAGGCTGTCTGGCTTCTTGCGTGGTCGTCCCAGGCCCGGTCTGGGCACTCGGATCTTCTCCAAGACCGGCTTGAACTGGGTGCAGTCCGCCCGCTGACCTGGTGTGACGACCAGAGACAGCGGGCGGCAGCGGCCGTCCGCGCTCAGGTGGAGCTTGGTCGTGAACCCGCCCGCGAGCGGCCCAGGCCCTCACCTCCCGCACCACCTCCGCCAGGCGGGCGACGAGGCTCTGCCACGGCGTCTCGTCCTGGTGTTCTGCCGGCACGTCCCCCTTTGAGGAGGGAGCCGGCGGCGGGTCGGTGCGGGCGCCGGCGGCGTGCTGACGCGCTCGCACAATGGTGGAGTCGACGGAAATGTCCCAGTCGATCTCACCCGTCGCATCGGCCCCGGCCTGGACCTGCCGGAGCAGGCGTTCCCGGGCCCCGTCCGCCGGCCCCAGGCGGTGGCGTTCACAGACCGTCTTCCACGGCCCGAACCGTTCGGGCAGATCACGCCACCGCACCCCGGTCCGCACCCGGTGCAGAATCCCGTCAATCACCTGCCGGTGATCCCGCCACCTTCCACAACGACCGTTACTGACACGCAGAAACGACCGAAGTCGCTCCCATTCGGCATCCGTCAGGTCACCCCGCCCATGACCACGTGAACGATTCGACAACGGAGTAGTCACATGATCAGCTGGAGGTGACAATCTTGCCGACCTCGCCGCCGGGGGCGTGGTCATCGGTCGGAACGGCTGATGGTCCCCGGTGCGCGGCCCGCGAGCCAGACGGCGATCCGCTTCTGCAACTCCTTGTCGGCGCGGGGACAGTCCCAATGTGCGTACCATTCCAGCTCCTGCAGGACGTTCTCAGAGCGGGCCGGGTGGCACACCGCGACCACGTCGACACCGACCTCGCCGGTCGAGCAGCTGATGTACACACTGCTGTCGAGCGCCATCATGCCGAAGCCCGGGTGGCCCGCACGTACGCCGAGGAACGCCGATGCCGCACCCCGGCCCATGATGTCCCAGCGGTCCATGAGCCGGACCCGGGTCCAGACCTCCGGTGCGGCACGGCGGCCATAGGGCTGGTTCCTCTTCTGCAGGGCGGCTTGGTGCGTGTGCATGCCGTGGGGAAGCAGGACGAGGAACTCGCGCCGGGGGTCGAGAAGACCGGAGGAGACCGCCAGGTCGTACCAGTCCTCGTTGAGACGCTCGACGAGCCGTGGGGTTTCGTACCGGTGGGAGAAGCGTCCGACGATGTCCTCGGGGCGATATCCGAAGACGAACGGCATCGTGCCGTCCGGCACTGCGTCCGGGATCACCTCGAGGCCGGCCCGCCGCAGCGGCCGGTACATCTTGCGTTCACGCTCCTGGATACCCACCAGTCACTGTTTACCAGGGCCAGCGCGCCAAGAATCCTCCGGCCCGGCGCTTCCTTGTGTCCCTCCCGACCCCCGGATCAGACCGGTACAGAATCAGCCGCATGATCGGCCGGACAGGCCTGAGACGGCGACTTCGCCACCGGGCCCGCGGCCAAAGAGGTTGCAGCCGCCGAGACCGGCGTATTCGCCCTCGTTGTTCTCGCGGACGACGACCCAGTCGAGTTCGGTGTCGTCGGCCTTGCGCAGCGGGCTGGTGATGCCGGGCAGGAAGTGGAACGGACGGACGTCGGCCCACTGGCCGGATCTCTGGCAGATCTTCAGCCGCAGTCCCCACAGGCTGATGCGATCGGGAACGGCGGGCCACGACGACGATGCCCACGGCGCCGGACCCGACCGGCACCCCCCACCGCCAACGGGCCAGTGAAACCGGCCACACACGCAGAGGTCCACGACCGAAAACCGATGCCCCGCACAGGCACAACCCATGAGCCTGCCCGCCCGCGGCCCGCCACTAAAACCATCCCGGCCGCCAGGCGGCCTCACCCGCGCGGCGGCCGGGCAGCCTCGGCGAGCGGCCGTCGTGGGCGGAGAGGCCGTCCCCGACGCTCTTCACGATGTTTCCTTTCCGCCCGGGGGCCGGCGGGAACACAGAACGGCCGCGCCGTCACCGTCTCGCCCTGCCCGGCCAGAAGCGCCGGGCGGATACTCCGGGTACGGCACGAAAGAGGCGCTCAAGGGGGTCTGCAGGCGACAGGGCGGGATCGCGGCACTGCCTCTCCCCCGGCGGCCCGGCAAAGGACACGTCCGCCCGGTCACCGACCCGGTGCCTCGTCGAGGGGCCGGTCGGTGAGAGAGTGGTCGCATGTGCGGTCGGTACGTCTCCACCCGGCGCCCGCAGGACCTGGCGCAGTTGTTCCACGTCGCCGAGTGGCCCTCCACAGAGGCGCTCGCACCCAACTGGAACGTCGCCCCGACCAACGACGTCTGGGCCGTCCTGGAACGCGCCCCACGCGACGACGGCGGTGCCGCAGCGCCCCTGAGGGAGCTGCGGCCGCTGCGCTGGGGCCTGGTGCCGTCCTGGGCGAAGGAGCCGAAGATCGGCGCGCGGATGATCAACGCCCGGGTGGAGACCGTGCACGAGAAGCCGGCGTTCCGCCGCGCGTTCCTCAAACGCCGCTGCCTGCTTCCGGCGGACGGCTTCTACGAGTGGCAGCCCGGCAAGGACCCGGCCACCGGCAAGGCCCACAAGCAGCCCTACTTCATCCACCCCGAGGACGACCAGGTGATGGCGCTCGCCGGCCTGTACGAGTACTGGCGCGACCCGGCCGTCACCCAGGACGACGACCCGGCCGCCTGGCTGATGACCTGCACCATCATCACCACCGAGGCCACCGACGCAGCCGGCCGCGTGCATCCGCGCATGCCCCTGGCGCTCGCCGAGGACCACTACGAGGCCTGGCTCGACCCCACACACCAAGACCCCGACGAACTGCGCGCACTCCTCGGCCGGCCCGCCGGCGGACACCTCGATGCGCGCCCGGTCTCCACGGCCGTCAACAACGTCCGCAACAACGGCCCCCACCTCCTCGACGCGGTCAGCCGGTGACGGCAACCGCACCGTGCCGACGCGTACGGCCGGCTTCACCGCGCACCCGAAGTGAGCAGCAGCCGCGTCGGTGGCGAGGACGCGGCACCCACGCACACACCGCACCGCGGGCCGCCCCGGCCCGGGCCCCGAAGGACGTGCCGTGCTCAACGCCGCTGGAGCGGCGGAGGCGTCGACCGGGTTCGGCTACATCGGTTGTGGGGTCGGCAGCAGTACGCACGGATCACCGGCCCCGTCAGGGAAGGACGCCGGAGAAAACCTGAACAGACAAGAGCGCGCGGACGTGGTGGACCGGGAGATCACCGCGCGGCTGCTGCCCGATGCCGTGGTGACGGCTCCGGGCCGCTGGTGGACAAAGACCGCGGCAACGTACACGGACGAAGCGCCGGGCCCGCACGCCCTCCACCCGCTATCCCCCGGCCGGTGGGCGCAGATCACCCCGCGACCCCAGGATCCGGCCCACCCTTCCCACACCGGTGATGCCGGGATCCGCCGGGCACGGGAGACCTCGGCCGTCACCGACGCGCTGCGCCACGAGGCCTTCCGCGAGTCCCTCGCCGCCACCCACACCGGAGAGAAGAACAAGCGCGGCACCCCCTGGCAGCGGGCCGGTCGCAAGGCAGAGGATCCCGGCCGCCGGAGGCCCGGACGCGGCCCGGGCCCTCGCGGTGCCGGTGCCGCGCCCCGACGGCGGGTGAACGCACGGAAAGAACCGGACCGATGCGTCACCGAAGTCCTTGCAGGACCCGGCAGGCCCTTGCCCGCCCACAAGGCCGCGACCTGCGGATCATCACGCCTGTCCTCCTGGTGTACACGAAACGGTTGAACGGTCACCCCGACCGTTCCACTGTCCGCGCCGCGTTCGCACAGGTCACGTGAGCGCGGGCATGAAACTGCCCCCTGACCGGAAGCACGGACACCGTGTTGCGCCCGACCACTCCCCCTGAAAGCTTTCGGCTGTTGAACGCATCGCTCCCTCACAGGGGCCTGTGTGTTCAGGAAATGACACACTCTCAGGGAAAGAAAGCGACCAGTCATGCGCATGCAAATCTTTCGTCGATGGGCCGGTGCGGGTACAGGAGGGGCGCTCCTCCTGCCGCTCATGGCGGCCGGCCCGGCCTCCGCCGCGTTCCCGGCCACGGAGCCGGCCCCCTCCTGTCTCGCCGTGCACGAGAGCTGGCGGTACACACAGGCCGAGAACGCCTGCGCCGAAACGATGACCGTGAAGGTCGTCTACCAGGACGGCGCCGAGGGACCGTGCCACACCGTGCAACCCGGTGCCATCACCACCATCGGCGAGGGATACCTCGGCCGGCACGGGCACGTGCACCACGTCGCCGTCTGCGCCGCGCCCGCCACGGCCGCCGGTGCCGCGTCCGCGGAATGAGCCCCGTCCCGGCACCCGGCCCGCACTCGCTGTCACCATCACCGTCACCGTCGCCGTCGCCGTCGCCGGACAGGACGGCGTCATGACGGCTGATGACACGCCTCTTCCTGAACCTGCGACCCCTGCGCCCGATCTCGAGAACGACTTCACCGCTCCACGGCTCAGAACGGACCGCCGGGCCGATCACCACCTGCCGCACCGGCCCCCTCCACCCGCACCACCTCATGGGGCACCGGTTCGCCTGCCGGCACCGCACCGCTTCCTCCCCTTTCCTCGCCCCCTTCGGTGCCGGGCCAGCCGACGCCGCACCCCGCCCGGAGACCCTCATGTCTGCGGTCCGGCAGATATTCGAACAACTCGACCTCACCGACGACGAGCGCGAAGCCCTCATGGCCCGCGCAGAACGCCTCACCCACACACCCACTTCTGCCGGCCCGACACCCAAGGAGCTGGACATTGAACGCGCCTTCATCACTCTGACCGACCTGCACAGAAAGCCTCCCCGGCCCGGACCGACTACCGCCACGCGCTCACTGCAGTGCACCTTCCAAAGCACCCTGGTGATCGGAAACCCACTGACAGGCCCTCTGGACTTCCCTCACCACCCCGCCATCACGAAGCCGGACCATGGCGACGTCTCCCGCATCAGCCTCAGTCTCGATGCCCCGCCAACACCTGTCCTGCCACCACAAGACCGTGGGCACAAGACGTTGCCGGTCCGACAACTCGTAGCTGTCAGCGATCAGCCTCATGCGCCGGGCCGCCTCCCCGACATCGGCCACGGCGGGGCCGAGACCGAGGTACTGCCAGCAGACATGAGCGACGTCATGGATCCGGGCGCCCGGCGCCGCAAGGTCCCAGTCGATGAACGCCACCGGCCGAAGCGCGCCACTGACCAGCCGATAGACCGTGTTCTTGGGCGACAGGTCGTTGTGACAAACGACCTCGTGGTCTCCAGCCAGTGGGGTGCCGGCCGTCAGATCGTGGAACTCGCGCACCAGCCGGGCGACCGCCACCAGACTCTCGTCCGCCGACACGGCAGCAGGCTGCCGCGGCTCCCACGCCACGTGCCCATCAAGGTAACTGAGCACTTCACGACCCGTGTCGTCCGCACCGAGATATCGCGGAGCTCCGTCCCAGCCACCGGTTTCGAACAGCCTCAGCAGATCACCCACGAACTTCGTGCGCGCAGAGGCCGGACGGCGCACCGTGTCCCCGACACGCACCACAGCATTGACGAAACCCCCCGGCAAGGACGACTCAGGCATCCCTCCACCCTGCCCGATCGTCACCTCGCATTCTCGACAGCTTGCCGCCTCCCCGTCTCCATAGACGCGCTGCCGGCCCACCTCATGCGTTCCACCGAACGCGTCGGCGTCGGCCACCCCTCCCTCGCCTGATCCCTCTCCCCCCGGCCGGAAGGGGCCCACTGGTCCGTGTCCAGGCCCCGCTCCATGTCCGTCTGGAGACCACGCATGACGGCCCAGCCGCGTCCGACGGGCGCATCGCTGACCGCGTCCGCACCGGCCGGTCAGCTCTGCCTCCGCGCCGGCGGTGCGCCGCCGAAAGAGATCGCGGGCGGATGTGCTCGGTCTCCGCCCTCGCGACGAAGACGTGAAACGCGTCAGGTACCGCTGCGGCGGGCGTAGGCGCGGGCGGCGCGGGCGCGGTCGCCACACCGGGTGGAGCACCAGTGCCGCCGGCCGTGGGTGCGCAGGAGGAACCGGTCGCAGGGGGCGGAGCCGCAGGCGGCGAGGAGACCCGCGTCCGGGCCGGTGAGCAGGTCGGCGGCGTCGGCGGCGAGGGTGGCCAGTGCGTGGCTGACGGCCTGGTCGGTGGGGTGTGCCTGGATGCGGCGCGGTCCTCGGGCTTCGTCCTGACCGGGGAAGGCCTGCCCACGGTCTACGTCAGTGGCGACAACGCCTCCCTCGACGCCGTCAAGGAGATCGCCGAGCGCTTCGCCCCGGTCGACACCGCCGTCCTGTTCGCCGGCGCACCCCGTTTCCCCATGATCTTCGACGGCGAGTTGATCGTCCTGGACAGCGCCCAGGCCGCCGAGGCCACCCGGATCCTCGACGCCCGCCGCGTCGTCCCGGTCCACCACGACAGCTGGGCCCACTTCACCGAGGGCCGCGAGGACCTGGAGGCCGCCTTCACCGCCGCCGGCCTCGCCGACCGCCTGGACCAGGACTGGACGCAGCGCGCCTGAGCCCGAACCACCGCCCCAAAAACCGAGACCTCGTGCCGGTCGGGACCCCCAAACGCGCCGGGCCCCGACCCCGGCAATGACCCCCGCGGCGCCCCGGCGCCCCGGCGCCCCACCAGGACGACCGAAAAGGACCTGATCACGGGTCCAAAAGCCGTCTGCTCGCCGCCCCGCCCCCGGCACCGTCCTCCCGGGCGACGGCCCCGATACGGACCTGCGGGAAAGACAAGTACGCCGCACGCTGCAGCAGCCGCCCCGCCAAGCCGTCCGCCTCGCCGCCCAGCACCACCCGACCGGTGCCCTTTCTCACCGCCCTCGAGGAGGGACGCTGCTCATGATGACGACCACCCAGCGCCTCCTCGACCTGGCTGCGGCCGCCCCGGCCACCGACGCGGCGGGGATCTCCCGAACCTGCTGCGCGAAGGCAACGTCCTGCACCACCAGAGCCTGCAGAAGACGCACCAGGCGACCGCGGCCCGCTTGCAGCGGCTGTCCATCGCTGGTCTTGCGGCCGCAGCCGACACGGCCGAAGTCCCCTACGACGCCTCACGGGACCGCGAGGCGACGGTGCCGCTTCTCGCCCCGGCCGAATGAGACATGCCCCCGCCGCCCTGGCCCACTCCACCAGGGTGCAAGACGCCGCCCGCCGAGGGATCAGCCTCCTTTCCGAGGAGTGCCGTCTCATCCAGGATCTCTCCCCCCGGCAGACGGTGGGTATGCGGCCCCCGGCATCCGGCACAGGCGGACCGGGCACACCAGCGGGCCGATCGGATGACGCCCACGCCATACCGGGTGGAACGCCCCGGAATCGAGAACATCCCGTCGCATAGCGCGAATCCGACTCACCCGGCCCACGTCACCCCGGCCACTTCGAAAAGACGACCAAGCCGTGGCCCACGACCCCACCACGCGATGCACCAGTCACCGACACCCGAAGACATCACCACCACACAGACAGGCTGATACCTGGGGGCGGGCTCGGGCCGGCCTGCGGCCACTCTGAGCAGTGAGCGTCTGGCGGTGAAGCTGATCGAGTACGCGCGGCCGCATCAGTACGAGGCCCGACCCGTCGGCCGGCTGACTTTGCCGGTGGACAGGCGAGCGCGCCCCGGACCGTGTCTGAGCCGAAGCACGACAGGTGTCACCTGCGGCACCGGCTGACCTGCGGCTTCGACCGGGCGAAGCACGACGGTCGTCACCGGGGCGGCGCGCTGTCTGTCACCAGCAGCGCGCGACGCAAGATCGGTGTCACCGGCTCCGGCGCTCCGCCCATCGCCTGAGCTGCCCAGCGTCCCCGGCGGACAGAGGCTGTGTCAGAACCCGTGCGCCAGGCCGCGACGGACGCTTCAACCGGTCACAGACCGGCGACGTCCCCGGCCTTCTTGAGCACGGAGTCGAGCGCGTCCACCACGGCGTTGTGCTGCCTCGCGCGTGCCGCCCGGTCGGCCGGCACCAGCCGCGCGGCGGCCTGCACGGCGTAGGCGTCCGGGTCGCCGAAGGCAGCCCGCGGATGCTCTCCCGTATCCGCACAGTGGGCCGTGACATCCTTGACCGCCTGAAGCACGACCGCCCGGTCCACGCCCGGCTGCATGGCCAGCCGCACCTGGAAACGCGCCATCCACTTCTCGCGGTCCTTCTCCCTCGCCGCGTCCGTCCTCTGGTCCTTCTTCGTCACGTGCTCTCCCGGGTGATCGGCAGTCGTCCGTCATGGAGTTGGACGCCGGGTCGTCGAAATGGGTTGCAGAAGCGAGAACCTGATGAGTCTCAAGTGGCTGCCGAGGAGCCGCACCACGGGACAGCGCTCTACCGACCGGTCCACTGATGCAGAACGTCACAGATCACGGGTTCGGGCACAGCTTCCAGCCTCGCGTGCCCTGTCCGGAAGTCCTGGTGACAACAGTCTGCCTTGGTGACAACTATCGTGCTTCGGCTCAGTAGCGGTCCGGCGCGCGCGCCGTGTGCGGTGGCGGCTGCAGCTCGCACTCCAGGTGTTCGATGTCGGTGAAGCGGACCTCCTCCAGGCTTCCGGCGCGGCGGCCGCCGTCCGGGGACTACACCTCGCGCGGCGCGTCGGCGGCGACCTGCTGGAGCTGCTGCTCGCCGACGCCGGCTTCCTGGGCGTCGGCGAGGCGAGCCGCATGCTGCGGGGGCAGGACGACGGTCAGGTGCCGGACGCGGTCCTCGTCCGTCGACCCGATCGGCGCGGTGCAGCCGAGGCGGGCGCGGGCGTCGATGACGATGCCGCCGGTGGTGGTCGCCTTCTGCCGGGCCTTGGCGCGGATCTGCGCTTGCCACCGCTTCTTCATCTCGCTCTCCGATTGCCCCTCTGGCCCAGGACGGTGTGCCGTTCGGGACCGGAGGCCGCTCGTCGAACCCCCTGGTGAACGTGTCGAGTTCTCGGCGCCAGCCCGGCGTCGTGCCGGACCGGACCGGAGGAGTTCCTCGTGAAGTTCTGTTTCCCGCGGCTCGCCCGCGCCCTGCACGCGGTCCGTGATCACCCCGCAACCTCGACCGTCCTGCACGTCGTCCTCACCGCCGCTGCAGACAGCGCGGTCCGCGCTGCGGCCGACCTCCTGACGCACCGATGACGCCGGCGAGCAGACGATGACGACCAGAGACCGTCTGGTCGCCGGATTCCAGAGGGAGCGGCCGGTCATGGACACGCCGCTCGTCGAGCGGCCATCCCGCTTCGGGACGACAACCGGCTGCGCGAGTCCGAAGAGGCTCGCCAGTCCGCCGTCGCGGAGGCTTCGATCACGGACACCGACGAGCATGCCCGCCAGACCGAACTCGCCGCCGACTGCGGCGACACCACCGTCACCTGCCTCCCCGCCGGGTAGGCGACGGCACGCACACCGGCCCGGCCGCCGGAACGACGGCCGGGCCGGCTGTGGTCACGGGTTCCGCCAGCGATTGTCCAACGGCTCGCACCGGGGCAGCTGGGTCCGGCGCGGCGTGTGCCGGGGCGCACGCCATGGCACAGCTCAGGGTCGTCCGGGCGGTCTCCGGCCAGGTCACGGACTTCAGGTGCGCACTACGAAGTAGAGCCAGCCGCCCCACGTGCTCACGTTGCTGAGGTCGTTCGTGGAGCGCTCGTACTTGGGGCGGACGCGGAACTTCTGGTTGAGCGCGTTGGTGAGGCTGAGCTGTGCCTTCGCGCTGCTCGTCGACGACAGGGCGTAGCAGCCCGACGTGGTGAGCGTGTGCCAGGCGCCGCTGTAGTACTGCTGGACGTGGAAGCGCTCGCACTGGCCGGACTTGTTGGGCGTGACGGTCGCGGTCACCGTGGGCTTCACCGTCTTGTGGAAGACGCGGTAGGTGATCCCGCTGTACGAGGTGCTTGTGTAGGAGCCGCCGAGCGCTGTCGCGATCTTCACGTAGCCGTTGACGGCGCGGGTGGCCGTCGCGGGGGCGTAGCGGTAGTCGCCCGTGAAGGACGCGGTGAAGGTGGTGTTGCGGGTGACCTTGTAGGTGGTCCTCAAGTTGCCGTAGGTGTCCACAGTGCCCGTGGTGACCAGGGTCTTCGCCCCGCCGTAGGGCGTGGCGTAGATCGACACCGTGCGGCCGTTGTACGTGGTGCCCAAGTGCGCGGTGACGGTAGCCGTCACGCCGTACGCGTACGAGGGCGCGCTGCTGGTGAGGGTCAGGGCGGTCGACGCGCGGGACACCTGGACGGTGGCGACCGCGGTGGCCGCCTTGTGGGAGGTGTCACCCGGGTAGGTCACCGTGTAGGTGTTGGCGCCGCCGGTGTCGGGGGTGTCCTTCACCGTGATGGTGCCGTCGGCGGCCACCGGCGTGGTCCAGGTCACCGGGGTGCTGTGGGCGGCGTCCTTGCGGGAGACGGTGACTGTCCGGCCGGTGGCGTACGGGCCGCCACTGAGCTTGCCGCCGAAGGACAGGGCTGCCCCTCGGACGGCGGTCGCCGGGGCGCTCAGCGTCAGCGCCGGGGCGTACGGGGCGACCACGATGCTCGTGCCGCTCTCGGACGACTGGTGGGTGGCGTCCCCGGCGTATGTGAGGACGTACGTGAACGAGCCGGCGGCGCCCGGGGCGTCGGTGACGGTGAACCGGAGGGTGGCCGGGTCCACGGGTACGGATCCCAGGGGCACGGTCTGCTGGGTGGCCTCGTCGCGCCGGGCCACCTGGACGGTGGTGCCTTGCGGGAAGGCGCCCAGGCCCAGCTGGGCCATGAGGCGGCCGGTGATGACGACCGAGCCGGGGTTCGCCGAGGTGATGTCGGTGCCCACGACATCGGTCGGCAGCTTCGCCACGTTCACGGTCAGCGAGGCCGTCGCGGGGCGGTGGGCGGCGTCACCGGCGTACGCCACCTGGTAGGTGTACGTGCCCTCGTCCTGCCGGAGGTCGGTGAACGTGAACGTGCCGTCCGCGCCGAGTGTGGTGTCGGGCAGGGCGGTGCCGTCCCTGGTGACCTTCAGCGCGGCGCCGGCCGGCAGGAAGCCGCGGGTGCTCAGTGAGCCACCGACCGTGTACCGCTCGGTCGGTACCGCGTACTGCGGGTGCCGCAGGGCGAGTTCGGTGTCCGTCAGCTTCGGGGCGCCCAGCACGTTCAGGCTGTAGGCACCCGAGGAGTCCTTGGTGACGGCGTAGAGGGTCGTGCCGTCGGCGCCCCACTCCAGGCCGTCCGGGGCGACCGTGCCGAACGGCAAGGTGAGGTGGTTCTCGGCGAGGGCGTTCGTGCCGGCGTAGAGGTAGACGCCGGAGGTGCCGGCGACGGCAACCGTGCCGTCGGTGTCGACGGCCACCGAGCCGGGCGCGGAACCGGAGCCGCCGGTGAAGTACGCGGCGGGGTCCGCGGCCGCGAGGTCCGTGCTGCGGTACGCCCGCAGGGCGAGCTGCTGCGGGGCGGCCAGCAGCACCCGCGTGCCGTCGCCGGTGACGGCGAGCCCGGTCGCCGTGCCGCCGTAGACCAGGGTGTCCGCCTTGACCGACGCCGTACCCGAAGCGACGCCGAAGGTCGCCACGTGACTGAGGCTGCCCTGCGGTTCCTCGGCCACGAGCACATCGCCACCCGTGGCGAGCAATGGTGCGGTCGTCCACTGCGACAAGGCCGGCTGCGGGATCGCTGCCGGCGCAGGCGCGGACGGGTCGACCGAGCCGATGCCGCCCCTGCCGTCGGACGTGTAGCCGTACCAGACGCGGCCGCCCGCCACCGCGACGGAGACCGGGGAACTGCCGGCGCCGGTGGACCAGCGGGCGGTCTCGGTGAGCGTCGCGGTGTCGATCGCGGCGATCGCGCCGCCGTCCGCCAGCGCCGCGTACAGCGTGCCGCCGTCGGGCGACAGCGCCAGACCGGTGGCGCCCTGCTCCCCCGCCACAGTGGCGACCGGGGTGCCCGACAGATCGGTCACCACGATGCCGGTCGAGCCGGCGCCCTGGCTGACGAAGACGTGCTGGTGGGCGGGGTCGACCACCAGGTGCGCGTAACCGGACAGCGCCAACGCGGCCGCGTCGTCGGCGTACGCCGCAGAGCCGGCCGGTCCGACGGTGGCGGCGGTCAGGCCGGTGACGAGCGAGAAGGGCACGACCAGGAAGGCCTGTCTGAGGCGCATGTGGCTCCTGTGAGAAAAAATGGAACAAACAGCTGGACGATAGCCCGCCGGCCCCACACGCCCGGAAGCAGGGGCCCGCCACGGGCGGGCAGTCCGCGCGGCACCTTCCGTCGGAGCGCCGGTGCCGCGGCGACATCCGCCGGGTAGCCCTTGGTCTGGAGTTCCTCGTACAGGATCTTTGCGTTGTCTACTGGCCATCCCGAAGTACGTCGGCCTGCCCGTCTCCGCCGTGGCGGCCCGGTGCGGCTTCGCCGGCCCCAGCCACTTCACCCGCCGCTTCCGTGCGGCCTACGGAGTCACCCCCCGAGAATGGCGTCGCCTGCACCACCAGGACTCCGCACGCACCGTACCGACGTCGGCAGGTCCCGTCACACCGGCCGGCGGCCGCCCCGCCGATGCGGACCGATGACCTGCTCCCTGGTGCCGGTCCGTGGCCATCACACCGGGGAGCAGGAGCTGTGTGCGGGTGGGGGTGTCGGCGAGTTCACCGGTCAGGGTCCGGGTGAAGGCGACGGTCGCGGCCTTCCCTGGCGCTCGGACCGGGAGCGCGCGGCGTGGCCGCGTGCGGCCGGATCGCGGTGCCGGCGCAGCACGGTGTCCGGACGCACCACCAGCCGTATCCTGCGCGGCACCTGCGAGGGCGGGCGGTGCAGCGACGCCGCCAGGAACGCGCGACCGTTCGGGGAGGACCGGACCTTCTCGCCACCGAGTCGGCGCTCCAGCACCGTGATCCGATGCCGCAGGGCGAGGATCTCCGTGTCCTTGTCCCGGTCGCTCATGGGCAGCGGGCGCAGCACGGCGAACGTGTCCGTCACGGTCGGGTAAGCCGGTCGCAGCAGCGTGACCAGCCATCATGCCGGGGTGATCGCCAGTCCCGCGAGAGCACCGGTTCCAGCGTCCGTGCTCGAGAACCCGCGCGTCTCGCACACCGGCTCCCGCCTCGGCGGATGAGGTTTTCGGCAAGGGCACGGTCAGCGCGCGGATCCGGCGAGCGGTCAACGCCCGCGGGCGCTTCCCCGACGAGCAGGCCGCCCTGAAGTGCGTCTATGCGGCGTTCATGTCGCTCGATCCCACCGGCAGGGGACAGGCCCGCTGGACCGTGCGCTGGAAGACCGCGCTGAACGCCTTCGGCATCACCTTCGACGGCCGGCCCTCAGCAGCCCGCCAGTAACCCGACCACCCTGGTCGTACCGTGCGTTTGACAGGCTCCGACCCCGACCGGCCGCGTGGAGAGGGGCGTGGTGTCAGGGCGTCGTGCCGCCCGTGGCCCACTCGCTCCATGCCATGTTCCAATCGCTGAGGCCGTTGTCCGGGGCCAGCGTGGTCTTGTCCTCGGAGTTCTTGACGATCACGACGTCACCGATGATCGAGTGGTCGAAGAACCAGGCGGCGGACTGCGTGCCGTCGCCGCCGCCCTTGACATCGTTCAAGGCTACGCAGCCGTGGCTGGTGTTGGCCTTGCCGAAGACCGAGTCGGCAGCCCAGTAGTTGCCGTGGATGAACGTGCCCGAGTCGGTCAGGCGCATGGCGTGCGGTACGTCCTTGATGTCGTACGAGGGCGTGCCGTCCTTCTCCGTGAGGCCGACGCTCGCAGCGTTCATGTGGATCTGCCGGAACTTCTCGGAGATCACCATCTGGCCGTTGTACGTCGGGTGCTCGGGACTGCCTGACGAGATCGGGATGGTCTTGATCGTCTTGCCGTCCCGCACGACGGTCATCTGCTTCGTCCGTGCGTCGACGGTGCTGATCTGGCTCCGCCCGATCTTGAACGTGACCGTCTTCTGGATGCCTTGGCGGTTGAGCGTGACGGTGACGGTGGAGCCGGGCCTCCAGTAGTTCTCGGGGCGGAAGTCCAGACGGTGGTCGTTGAACCAGTGACCGAGGACCCGCTGGCCGCTGCTGGAGCTGACCTGGATCTCGGACTGCACGGCGGCCTTGTCGCTGATCGCCCGGTCGAAGTCGACCGTCACCGGCATGCCGACGCCGACGGTCGAGCCGTCCTCGGGAAAGACGTGCCCGATGAAGTCGTTGGCCGGGGAGACCGTGGTGATCGTGGCGTTACCGGTGACGGAGCGGCCCTTGGTGTCCTCGGCTTCTGCGGCGATCTGGTACTTGGTGGCACGCTCGAGCCGGCCGTTCGGCTTCCAGGAGGTGCTGTCCGCGGACAGTGTGCCCGGGATCTCGGCACCGGTCGCGACGGCGGTCATGGTCACCTCGGTGAGCTTGCCGTGGCTGACGGTGACACGGACCGGGCCGTTGATCTCGACGTTGTGGGCACCTTGCCCGGGCGTGATCTCTATTCGGGCGTCGGAGGCTTCCTGGGCGGCCGCCTGATTTGCCGGCGTCTGCGAATTCGGGGGGCTCCCGGCCTCGTTGCCGCCGGTGGCGGCGTTGCTTGTACCGCCGAGGGCAGTGACTGCGAGTGCACCGCCGAGTACGACGGCCGCAGCCGCCAGCCCGGTGTGCCGTTTACGGGGGGTGATCAAGCGCTTCTCCCTGCTACTGGTCTTTGCGTGCCTGCACCGATCGCCAAAAGAGGGCAACCAGCCTTGAAACTACTTATAGACCCACCTATGTCCATAAATGGGTAAATTGTGCTGAAGGCCACGTGCTGTCGAGCCGGACGCCGAGGTTTCGGACCCGAACGGCTGCCAGGCGCTGTTCGCCGCCGGCTTGCGTGCGACCCGCGCCACCAGGCGCCGCACCCACACCCGCTGCACGCTCCCTTCGAGTAGCGGTGCGGTGGTCCATGAGCCGCGCAGCAGGTTCTGCGGTGACTCGGCGACGAGGGAGCGGAGGGCTCGAGCTGCTGTGGTCCCGGCCCGCGGGCACGTATGCCGGCCCGGATGTCGACCACGCGTGAGAGCGGTACCGCCGATGTGTGGCGAACACGATGGCGGGAACCGGTTGCTTCACTTCTCTTCGCCGCCTCGCCGACCCAAGCCGCTCCCTCTGGCGCTGCCGCGTGCACGTCGGCGAACTGGAGATCCCTGGACGGGACGGTGGCATACCTGACCCAGGACGGAGTCGTGCTGCACCAAGCGGGTCCGTATGGCGACTGCACACCTGGCTACAGCCTCACCAAGCAGACAAAGGTCGTCTACGACTGCTACACGGAGAACTTGTACGGGAACACGTGGACACACGTCACCGCGTACTACAGCAATCTGGTGCTCAAGGGTTGGATCTGGGACGAGAAGCTCCCGGGCCATGGCAGTAGCGTGAAGTGCCCGAACTAGACCAGCATCGGACGCGCAACCCGAGGGCGGAACGTCAGTGCCGGGGCTCTGATACCGCAACGGTGCTCAGTACTCCAGCCGTAGATCGTGATCTTGTTGCTGGAGTGCGGTGGAGAGGGGGCCGCGGTCGGTCGTCGACGAGATCGAGCTGGGCGGCACAGGCGTCCGCTACTCGAGTCCTTCGAGACGGCGGGCATCTTTGATCTCGTGGAACCTGGCAGCCGTCATCGGGGTCCACTCCCTCCTCCGTCCAGCGGCACGGAGGGCTTCTCCAACCTCGCTGAGCTTCACGGAGGACAACACGCCCGCCCGCTCGATCAGGTCCTCCCGGGCCACGGTGGTCAGCCATGTGCACGGAGTGAAGCCTGGACGCGGGAACGCGAACCGCAGCACGCCTTCGAAGGGCAGTCCTTCCGGGGCTCCTACGGCCACTTCAACGCCCAGGCCGCTGATGTCGACGCCCGCTGGCGCAACGACCTGCATCGCCTGAAACCCGGATGACTCCTCGTCCGAGAGCAGCACGACCGGGCGTCGCTCGTCGAAGTCGACCCACCAGACTTCACCGCGTTGCATGTGTCCTCCTGGCACGAGACGGCGGGCGAACGCTGCGTGCCCCGTGCGGGACACGGAAGGGATGCGGCCCCGTCTTCGCACGTCGTGACCGAGGGGCGGTGAAGACGGGCGCGGCCACCGTTGATCATCGGTGTGTGAAGACTGAAGATCATGCGGTGGCCGCGAGTCACAGCGTAGACCCTGCCCGCCGGCAGGAGGCGTTCGAGGTCCTGATGTCCCGGACGGCGGGCCGGTTCGCGCGGGTCGAACCCCGGCGTCGGGTGCGGGACTTGGTGCTGGGGCCGCTGTCGGACCTGCCGCGCAGGAACTGCTGGAGCATCGCCGAGTGGGCCGGGCAGGCCAGTCCGCATGATCGGCCGGTTCCTTGACGCCGGGCACCGTGTGGGCTGGGTCGCGGGCGATGAGGTCTACGGCGGCAACCCCGAGCTGCGGGCCGCGCTGGAAGAGCGCCGGGTCGGCTGCGTGCTCGCCGTTGCCTGCTCGGCCGAAGTCACCGCGGGCGCGGGGAAGTTCCGTGCGGAGGCCCTGGCCGTGAAGGTGCCGAGGCGGGCCTGGCTGAAGCTGTCGGCAGGGGCCGGCGGCAAGGGGCACCGCTTCCACGACTGGGCCGTCATCGACCTGGTCGAACCCCGCCTCGGCAGCCACCGACTGCTGATCCGCCGCAACCGCACCACCGGTGAACGGGCTTACTACCGTTGCTGGTCGCCGCGGGTCAGTGTGGCTCGGCGGCCGAGTGCCCGATGGTGCTGTCCGGGTTCGTCCTGGGTGGGCTGACGGCTACGCGTCCCTCCGGTTCGGAGTGGCCTCCCGGGTGAGTCCGCGGCTCATCAGGTCGATCATCGCAACGCGGATCATGCTTCGGAGCGGTGCGGGGTGGTACAGACAGCTCAAGCAAGCCCTCGCCTCACACGCCGTGGTCGACCAGGGCATCGGCGTTCTGACCGTCCTGGGCCGGACAGAGCCGTGCCAGGGGTTCACGGTGCTGCGAGAGATCTCCCAGCACACCACCGTCAAACTCTCCGCCGGTCGCGGAACAGTTCCTCAAGCACGCCCGGGGGGCGCTGCCCGACCTCCTGCTGGGGGAACTGCGCGCGGCCTGGCCCGCCATGGCGCCGGCCCGTTGCCCGCACCGGTTGGCTGAGCGCCTGCCACCGACGCCGGCTGAACACCGCCGTACGGCCGACGGTCCCACCGGGCGCCGGCCGGGGTTCGCCTTCGCAGGCGTGCGGCGCCTGACGGGCGAGCCCGTGGCAAGGTCGCCACAGGGGCGTTCAGCCCTCCACGCCGGTGGCGGAGTGCGGCGCGCCAACAGGCTTGGACTCCGGTGATCCACGCTGCCTCAGGTAGATCGCAAGGATGGCCATCGAGGCGACCGCCAGCAGCTCGGACTGCCAGTTCTGCAAAGTGCGGCTCCAGAAATCCGCGGAAGACAGGTACTCGGTCCAGCCGACGGGAGACTGCAGCTGACGCAGCTGTTGCTCGTTGTAGGCGGCGACGCCCGCGACGGACTGGGCCAACCAGGACAGCAGGAAGATACTGCCCATGACCAAGCCGAGCGAGCGGGAGTAGACCACTTGGCGCCAGCCCCTGTCTGCGGCCCAGCGCGGGGAGTCGTCATGGGCATGCTCGCCGACCATCTGGTCCTCGTCGGACTCGGTACCGGACCTGTCGAGTTCCTCGGATTCCGGAGAGCCCCGTTGCAGCAGGTAGACGGTGGCAAAGATGTAGAGGAAGAACTGCAGGTACTCCGACTGCCAGTTCTCGGCGACATCGACGGCGAAATCCGATGTGGTGAGGTAGGCGCCGAAGCTCAGGGGTGCCATGCCATCGGTTTTGAGCTGGTTGTTGAACTCCGCATGACCTGCTGCCGCCTGGCCTGCCAGGCAGATCAGGAACGCCGTCATGAAAAGCAGGCCCAGGCTGTTGTGGCGCAGGAACCGCCGTATGCGGCGCCCGGCCGAAGTCGTGTCCTGCTCGGGGACCGGCGCCGTACTGCTCATCGACGCATCAACCCCAAGGCCATGAAATATGACAAACCGGCTGCTATCACCAAGACCGTCCCCGTGAACAGCGTTCTCACGGCCCTCTCACCCGCCCTTGATCTCGCACCGGTACGGCTGTTCAGGACGTGGCCGGCATCCGGCCGCGGTCACCTTCCAGCCCGTGGGAAACCTCGCCAAGAAGACGGTGTCGTGCTCCAGGACCACCCGGGCCTGGCCGCCGTACACGTCCACACCCCGCACCGCCCCGGCCAGTGGCAGCTTCTGCTTGCCTACTGCCTGCTCGCATCGGCTTCCGGCCGACTGCTCCAGTTCCTCCCTGGTGGAGGGCGCGAGGGCGGCACACAAAGACGCGTGCCGCCCGGCCTGCAGCGCGCTCTCGAACCGGGTGACATCCTCGGTGACACGATCACGCCGCTCAGACGCCGCTCCGCACGAGGTGAGGACGGCAACCGCCATCACGCCCGCAGCGACACCCGAGCCGTACCGCCGCCTCGGCATCCTGCCTCCTTCGTGCCCCCGGGGCCGATCGAGTCACCCGGTTGATCGTGCGCAGAGCGTGTACCCGCCCACAGGGCGCGCATCCGACCACTCCCCGACAGCGGAGGAACGGGCCGACCGCCGACCGGGCCACCCCGACCCTCGAAACGTACGCAGCAGGCCGACCCAGCGGCACGGCCTCCCCGAACAGGCCGGCCGGCGCCGCTCCCACGGCCCGGCAGGGCGAAGCCACCGATGCGAGACCGAGAAACCCTGCCGCGTACCGTCGCCTGACGGAGTGGCGAGCAGGGGGAACGCCGCCTTACGCGGCCAGCGTCCCGTCCTTCGGGGAGATGCTCACGCAGTCCGCCCCGTACTGCTCGAGCAGTGCGTCTGCCGCGAGCAGGGCCTGCTCGGCGGTACGAGCTCCGGTCATCACACACAGCGCGTACGTGGAGTCCTCGAGATCCCGGCTGGTGCGGCCGGTGGGGCGCACGTCGTGTTCGATGCGTGCCTGAGCGAACCGGGCCAGCACAGCCCGCAGTTCCTTCTCCGCCGGAAGAATCATGATGGTACCTCTCCCCAGAACCCGTCCCACGGGACAGCCGGCCGCACCACGAGGAACTCGGCTGTTCCCTGGCCTCCAACCGCCGCGGCTCACTGCCGAGCAACGTCCAGCAGGCCTTCGAATGCCCCGCACCGAGAGGTCCATGCCCGTGCTCACTGAAGCTCCTGCACATCGTCGAGCCGTCTGCGGTAGCGGTCTGCGGGTTCGGATCGTGTGGGACAGGTGGCGCGGGCCTCGCGGGCCACGAACCGTTCGGACAGCGGACGATGCCCTTCTTGATCACGCCTTCAGCGGTTCGTCGGGCAGCGCGGTTCCGGGTGCGCCGGTCGCGTCCCGTGTGGAGCAGCACATGGGTGTACAGGGCGTTGTCGACGCGGTCGCCGCCGCGGTCGGGGTGGGGGCGGTTGGTGTGTCCGGGCGAGGCCGGGACCGGTGCGGCTTCGCAGAGGTGGGCGAAGGCGGCTTCCGAACGGGGCAGGCCGGGGCTGTCGTCCACGCCGGCCGGCGGCCGACCGTGCGGTGGGGGGCCTGCGAGCGGTCCTGACGGCGGTACCGCGCAGTGGTCGCAGAGCCCTGGCCGGTGGACAGGGACGGGAGCCGTGCGCCGGACCGGGTACTCGGCCGTGGAACGGGACACAGGGGGGCATCGGCTTGCGGAGGTGCCAGCCATGCGCATTGCACTGCTCAGAGCACTCGGAGCGGCGACGTGCGCGTACGGGGTCGCCGCCGCATACCGGCCGGGCCTGCTGGCCCGTCCCCTGGGTCTTGTCCATCCGCACGGCGCCCTGGTGGTACGTCCCATGGCGTGGCGGGACGCCGCCACCGGCCTGGCGATGCTCGTCGCTCCCGAGGGCCCGGCTCTGGCCACGGCGACCGCCGTGCGCATCGCCTCCGATGTGGGTGACGCCCTTCTGTTCGGCGCCGCCCTTCCCGGCCGGGTCCGCCGTGTGGGAGCCGCCGTCAGCGCTCTGGGCTGGGCCGCCTTGGGGGTCGCAGGACTGACCGGGAGCCGCCGCACCGTCGAGGACCGGTCGAGCGGGTGCCACGGGCCGCGCTGACCGCGCCGGCCGGACGGGTGCCGTCCTGGCTGACGGGTGCCGTCCTGGCCCTCCGCCCGTACGGCCTCCCGGCCTCCCGGCCGCCCGGCCGCCCGCGGAACTGCCCGCTTCCGTTCCGGCCACGTTTGCCGGACAGGTCGGCGTCCGGGCCGGGATGGACGAGAACGCGGCCGGGCGCTGCCCTCCGACGTCCGCTGCCCGCTGTGCCCAGGCGTGCACCGCGTGCGCGGACGCCTGCATGTCGGAGGACATGGTCCACGAGCTGACCAAGTGCATCCGCACCAACGCCGACTGCGCGGACATCTGCAACGCCACCGGCGCCGCGCTCTCCCGCCACACCGGCTACGACGCCGACGTCGCCCGGGCGATCCCCCAGGCGTGCGCCACCGTCTGCGAGGCCTGCAGCGACGAGTGCGCGAGCCACGCCGACCAGCACGAACACCGCCGTGTCTGCGCCGAGGCGTGCCGCCGCTGCGAACAGGCATGCAACGACCTGATCACCTCCCTGGGCTGACAGCCGGAGACTCGACTCCCGTCCCGTCGACCGGCCAAGGCCCTGCGACCACTGCGCGATACCTCCGCCACCGGGACCTGCCGGTGGCGGAGGCCCGCTACGGGCCTCACCCACCCCTCTCCTTCAGAACCGTCAAGGCCGCTCGCGGGCCCTCCGCGGGCACGACAGGTCGCGGCGGTCCCGGCACAGGGGACACCCCGAAAGGCGGACCGACCAGACGGTATGCAAAGGGGTGCGTCACCCCTAGGCTTCTGCCTGACACCTCGCCCCTGCCGGAACCAGCACGCCGCCCCCGACGAAAAGGAGGAGCCCATGGCCGTCGACCCTCGGGGAGCCGATCTCGCACGGTTGATGGCGGAGGATCCCGGTGGTCCCGTCGTCATGCTCAACCTGCTGCGCTTCGCTCCCGACGGCCGCGCCTCCTATGAGGAGTACTCGCGACGGGCAGCCACCTTCCTGAAGCGGTACGGAGGCGAACTGCTCTACGCCGGCGACGGCGGCACTCCCCTGGTCGCCGAGGACGGGCAGGCCTGGGACGCGGTGCTGCTCGTCCGCTACCCCGATCGCGCGGCGTTCAGCCGCATGGTGGCCGACCCCGAGTACCAGGAGATCACCGGCCTGCGCTCCCGGGCTTTGGCCGAGGCCGTGCTCCAGCCGACCAGCCCCTGGCCCTCCGGTCGCGACCGGTGATCACGAGGTCCGTGCCGTGTCCACGCCCTGCGGGCCCGATCACCGGTAGCGGGGCTTGACGCCCATCGGCTCCTGGTCGCGGTCGTCGTCCGGCTCCGGCGGTGCGGCGGCCTGGCGTCGGGCGGCTTCCTGCCGGGCGACGTCGTTGGCGTGGCACGGCCCGCACGCGGACAGGTCGCCGGCCTTCCATGCGCCACCGTGCGCGGTGGTCTCCTCCCCTCGTTCGTCGGTGAACTTCGCCCCGCACCGCTCGCGCACCGAGCGTCGGGCCTCCCGCCCAGCCGCCCGGCGGCGTTCGTCCTCCGCGTCGGCCTGCACGGCCTGTCGGTGGTCGCGGGCCGTGATGCCTCGGTGGTAGCTGTCGTAGCGGCGGGGTGCCCAGTAGCGGCGGCCAGTGCTCTCCGGCACGGCAACCGTGTTGGCGACCTTGGCGGCCGTGGCGGCCGCGAACACGAACGCCACTCGCCACCAGCTGCGACGACACCGCCGTCGCCTGCACGCCCGCGGCACAGACGTCCGCTCACGCCTGGCCCGGCCGGTGAGACGACGGCCGGGCCAGGCCGGCTCAGGACAGCAACCGCGTCAGCCAGACACCGTCGGCTCGCCCGCGCGTGGGCCTGTCGGCTCATTGTCCGGGCGGCACGAAGGCGTCGTAGCCGCCGGCGTCGTCCAGTGCGGTGAGCGTGCCGTGGAAGACGACATTGCGGCGGTACAGAATGATCGCGTCCGTGCAGACGCCGCGGACGTCCTCCGCCATGAGCTGAGTGGACAGCAGGACGCAGGACGTACGGCCCGGCTCGCGCACCAGGGCGTGGAAGCGGGCTCGCCGCCCCACGTCCAGGCCGACCGTCGGCTCGTCGAGGAACAGCAGCTGGGGCGAGTTGATGACGGCTTGGGCGATGCCGACGCGCTGTTTCTCCCCGCCCGAGAGCCGGCCCAGCCGTTGCCCGAGCCGGTCGCCCGGCCCGACCGCTCGCGCGGCCCACTCCACCGCCGCCGGGATCTCGTCGTGGGGCATCTCCCGCAACCAGGCCGCGTACACGAGGAACTCACGGACGGTGTAGCCGCGGAACAGGCCGAACACCTCCGGGTGAAGCCGGGCATCACGGTGACCGTCGCGGTCAGCGCGGCAGCGATGATGCCCGGCCGGTACTCGGCGCGCGGCCTGGCGGCGCGCCCGCGGGCCCGTGGTCGCTGTCACCGGTCGTCCCCGGCGTCCAGGGACCGCCGGGCGGGACTGTGAGCCCGCCGGACCCGTCCGAACACGACGTCGGCGAAGTGGCTGCCGAAGCGGATCGTGTCGGGCTCCTCCAGCTCGGCGACGGGACGGTGACGGTGGTCGGCGGGCTGGGCGGGATCATGGTCGTAGACGCAGGATCATGCCGTGCGAGGGCAGCAATGACCTCCTCTCCGGGCACCGGAGAACGCGGCCCGTCACGTGGTTCCGTGACCGGTAAACGGTGACTGTCCCGAACCCCCGGGCGGATGGAGGATCGGTGACGCACAGGAGATCGCCGCCGGGCCCCCGAGGAGGCCCCCGGCTCTCCGGCTGTCACCGCCTGCCTCCTTGAGAGAGGGGCCCGCCCATGCCCACTCCCCCTTCCCTTCCCGTCCCCGCCCGTCGGCGGACCGTCCCCGAGGGGACCGGACGATGAACGCGGTGCCCATCACGGCGCCCCCGCCGACGGACTCGCTCGCCGACACGATGCGCGCGCTCGACGCCTGGCAGCGCACCGCCGAGCCGCGCGTCTTCCCCTACCTCACGCTCCTGGGCCACCTGCGCGCCGTCGGCAAGCACTTCCTGACCGGGGATCTGCTCGACCGGCTGGCCGCGGTCAGGGAAACGCTGCCCCGCGTCGCTTCCCCGGGCTCCTTGCCGCGTGGCGGGGCCGCCTCGACGGCGCAGCCCTCGGCCCGGTTCCTGCGGACGTTCCTCGACGTCGTCCTGGACAAGCACGACGGCTGCTACGACTACCCCAGTTACACCGCCCTGCCCCTGCTCGCCCGGCCCGCGCCCGGCCCCTGGCACGAGGTCCGCCGGGTGCGGGACGAGACGCTGCTGCTCCTCCTGGCCGACCTGGTGCGCTTCGAGCAGCGGGCCCTGGGCGACGATCCCGTCGCCCCGCACGGCATGCCGCCCCGGGCCGACCTCGTGGCGAAGCGCATCCGGCTGGCCGTCCGCGTCATGGAGCCGGCGGCGCTGCGGATCCTGCCGCCCGGGATCGTCGACCCGTCCGCGGTGGCGGCCGTGCCCGGCCGCACGCCGGGCGTGCCGCTGGCCCGCGCCGTGCTGCGCACGGCCACCGCCCACGACGAGCTGGTGCTCTCGGCCAGCATGCAGCCGGTCTACGTGCTGCACGACGAGTACCTGTTCCTGCGGACCCTGCAGTCCTTCGAGACGACGTTCTCCTTCATGTCGGGCTCGCTGGCCGCGGCCGTGCGGTGCCTCGGCGAGGACCGCTCCGAGCAGGCCGCCACGCTGATCGACGCGGTCGCCGGCGTCCTCAAGGAGTCCCTGCCGCTGTTCTCGCTGCTCGCCACCATGCGCCCGGAGGCCTTCCGCACGTTCCGCGAGTTCACCGAGGGCGCCAGCGCCATCCAGTCCGCGGCCTACAAGACCTTCGAGTCCCTGTGCTCCACCCCGGCCGCCGCCCGCCTGGACTCGCCCGCCTTCACCTCCGTGCCCGCCGTGCGCGCCCGCGTCCTGGACGGGCGGCCCACCGTGCAGGACACCTGGCGCGACCTCGCGGCCGCGCACCGGCTGGCACCGGAGGCGGACGCGGCGCTGGACACGGCCGCCGCCCGGCTGGAGGCGGTGCACCAGCGGTGGAAGCAGACGCACTACCGCCTGGCCGTGCGGATGCTCGGCGAGCGCACCGGCACCGGCTACACCCAGGGCGTGCCGTACCTCGCCTCGGTCCTGGACAACCGTCTCTTCCCCGCCGCCGACCGCGACAGCGTCCTGGTCGGCTGACCCTCTCCCCCGAACCCCTTCCCCGGAGGCGTCCACCACCATGAGCAAGCGTGCCCAGACCGGGCGGCCCGGACGGGCCCGCCGGGTGATGAACCCCGGCGAAGACGACCCGCTCTTCCGGTACGAGTACGACCGCGGCAGCAACTACGAACAGGACACCCGGCTGACCGAGGCCCTGTCCGTACTGCTCCCGGAGGACACACTGGTCCATCCCGACCAGCGGCTCTTCCAGACGATCCACCTGATCACCGAGTACGCCTGGTGCGCCATGCACTACGAGATGCGGCGCGCCGCGGCCTCGCTGCGCGACGACGACGACCTGCTCGCCGCCCGGCTCCTGGAGCGCGCCGCGGCCCTGGGAGAGCTCACGGCGCGCGCGGTGCGCGTCCTCCAGGACCATCTGCCGCAGGAGAGCCTGCTGACGATGCGTGAGACGTTCCCCGAGAACACCACCGGGCTGGACTCGCCCGGCGCGCGCAACCTGCGCCGCGCCGCCACCGCGCTGTGGCGGGAGATGGAGGCAGCCGTCGCCCGCGCCGGCCTCCGCCCGCGCGAACTCGTCGCCGCGCAGGGCCGTCTCGACCCGCCCGCCGACGGGGACCGGGCGCCCGCCCTCGCTTTGGTCCGCCAGGCGCTGCTGCGCCTCGACGACTCCGTCGCCGCCTGGAAGCACCACCATCTGCGGATGGTCTGGTCGCAGCTCGGCGGCCACCCGGAGGCCGTCTCGCCGACGGCCGGGCCCGCCCCCGGACGGCCCGCCTCCGCACAGGCTCGCGACGACCTGCCCAAGAGCCTGCGCGGGCAGTCCACCGCCGGCGTGCGGGCCATGGCCGACCGCAGCCTGTTCCCGCGGCTGTGGGACGCCGTGGACGAGACCTACCGCGACCTCGTCCCCGACGGCTAGCCCCGGTTCCCGCGGTGGGCCGGTCCCGGCCGCCCCGTGCCACAGCCCCGCCCCCTCGACTCGAAGGACATGACTGACGTTATGGCGACGCAAGCAGCGGTGCAGAGCACCGACGCACTCATCGCACTGGTGCACCACGCCTGGGCCGACGTCCTCGGCCACGAGGAGTTCACCGACGACGACCACTTCTTCCAGATCGGCGGGCACTCCCTGGACGCCGTCGAGATCATGCGGCGGCTCGGCGGCGACCTCGGTCGCCGGCTGCCGGTGCGGCTGTTGCTGCGCCACCCCACCGTGCGCTCCCTGGCCGCCGTCCTCGCCGCGCCGGACCCCGGCACCTCGACCGCGGTCCGGGAGGCCGGCGCATGAGCACCACCGCGCCGGCGCCCGTCTCGGCCGCGCAGACCGAGATATGGCTCGCCGACCGCTGCGAGCCGGAGTCCGGCCGCTACAACGTGCCCGTGGCGCTGCGCTTCGAGGGCACCCTGGACCTGCCCGTGCTGCGCCTCGCCCTGGCCGACCTGCTCGTGCGCCACCCGGTCCTGGCAGGCCGGTTCGACGTGGAGGAGGGCGAGCTGCGGTTCGTGCCCGAGCCCGCGGCGGTCGTGCCGCTCGGCAGCTTCGCGTGCCCGGGGCCGATGCGCTCCGACGCCGCGCGGCGCGCGGCCGTCGAGGCCGCGCAGCGCCCCCTCGACCCGGCTGCGGGCCCACCGGTACGTGCCGACGTCCTCCACCACGACGACGGCGCCGTCGTCGTCCTGACCGTCCACCACATCGTGGCGGACGGGCGGACCCTGGAGATCCTGGCCGACGACGTGCTGGCCGCCTACCGGGCCCGCCGCGCGGGCCAGGAGCCACCGGTGGGCCGGCCCGGCGCGGTGGCCCCGGCCGCCTCCCCGGCGACCGCGCCCACCGGGCCGGCGGCCTACTGGGAGCGCCTGCTGGAGGACGAGCCCGTCGCCTTCGCGCCGCTGCCCGACCTGGTGCGCGCCGAGGACCGGCTGCGCGGCGCGGCGGCCTGGGCCGAGCGGACCCTGTCCGGGCAGCGGCTCGCCGCGGTGCGGCGCATCGCCGTACGCGACGGCGTCACCCCGGCCGTGGTTCTGCTCGCCGCCTGGAGCCTGCTGCTGCACGCCTGGTCCGGGGAGCACGACGGCGTCCTGGGCGTGCCCTTCGCCGGACGCCACGTCCCCGGGACCGAGGACGCGGTCGGCCTGTTCACCCGCGTCCTGCCGGTACGCAGCCGGCTGGACGCAGGTGAGACCTTCGACGCCTACGCCGCGCGCATGGGCGAGCAGGTCTGGGACACCATGGAGGCGTTCGCCGACACCGGCGAGCCCCCCACCGCGACAGCCCCCCGCTACGCGGCGGTGTTCCTGCACCAGCCCCGCGCCGACCGGCCGCGCCAGGTCCCCGGTGCCACCGTGCACGTCACCCCCCTGGACACCGCCTCGGCCAAGTACGACCTGGCCCTGGCCGCCCAGGAACACCCCGACCGGCTGGTGCTGCGCGTCGACTACGACGCCGCCCTGTACACACCCGCCTCGGCGGAGCTGATGGTGCGCCAGCTCGACGCCCTCCTCGCCGCAGCCGAGCGGCCCGGGGCCGGCTGCCGCGACCTGGTCGCGGCCCTGGCGGACACGTCCGCCGTCGGCGGATCCGCCGACGAACCGCGGCCGTTGCCGGCGGCCAGCGTGCCGGCCCTGGTGCTGGCGCAGGCGCGCAGCGTGCCCGACGCCGTCGCCGTGGTCCACGGCGACCGGCGGATCACCTACGACGCCCTGGTGCGCGACGCGGCCCGCGCCGCCCACTGGCTGCGCCAGGAGGCCGGCGTCGACGAGGGCGACGTGGTCGCACTGCTGCTCGACCCCGGGGTGCGCACCGTCACCCTGATGCTCGCCGTGTCCCTGGCCGGCGCGGCCTACCTGCCGCTCGACCCCGCTTACCCCGACGCACAGCTCCACCTCGTCCTGGACGACGCCCGCCCCCGGCTGCTGATCACCGAGCCGTCCGGGGCGCACCGGGCCCCGCGGGGCGTGCCGGTGCGCAGCGCGGACGACCTCGAGCGCGCGGCGGCCGGCCTGCCGGACACCCCGCCCGCCACCGGCCTGGGCCCGCGCAGCCCCTTCAACGTCCTGTACACCTCCGGTTCCACCGGCCGGCCCAAGGGCGTCGTGCTGCACCACGGCGGTGTGCTGCGGCTGATGCACCGGCCCGACTTCCTGCCGCTCGGCCCCGACGACACCCTCTCGCACCTGTCCCCGCTCAACTTCGACGGCGCCACCTACGAGATCTGGGGCGCGCTGACGCACGGGGCACGGCTCGTCGTCCTGGACAAGGAACTGGTCCTGGACCCGGTGGCCCTGCGCGGTGCCGTGCGCGCCCACGGCGTCACCACACTGCTGGTCACCACCCCGCTGCTCAACCGCATCATCGAGGACGCCCCCGACCTGCTGCAGTCGCTGCGCCGGGTGTACTTCGGCGGTGAGCTCGTCTCCGTGCCCCACCTGCGCAAGGCCCTGCGCTGGGCGCGGCCGGGCACGCTCCTGCACAGCTACGGTCCCACCGAGAACTCCTTCACCTCCACCTGGTACCCGGTGGAGGAGATCCCGCAGGGCGCCCGGACGGTGCCCATCGGGCAGCCGGTGCCCGGCACCCGGCTGTACGTCGCGCTCGACGCCGAGGACGGCTCCCTCGTCCCCGCCCCGGCCTACGTCCCCGGAGAACTGGTGCTCGGCGGCGAGGGCGTGGCCCTGGGGTACCTCGGCGATCCCGAGCGCACCGCCGAGCGCTTCGTCCCCGACCCCTTCGTCCCCGACCCCGGTGCCCGGCTGTACCGCACCGGTGACCGGGTGCGGTGGACCGCGCGGGGACAGCTGGAGTTCATCGGCCGCGACGACAACCAGATCAAGATCCGCAGCCAGCGCGTCGAACTGGGCGAGGTGGAGTCCGCGCTGCGTGCGCACGCCCAGGTCACCGCCGCGTTCGTCACCAGCCGCCGCAACCGCCGGGACGAGAAGGAGATCATCGCCTACGCCGTCTTCACCCGGCCCGACGCGCATGCCGAGGTCCTGCGGCACCTGCGCGCCTGCCTGCCGTCCTTCGCCGTGCCCGCGCACCTGGTGGCCGTGGACGTGCTCCCCCTGACCGCCAACGGCAAGATCGACCGCCGGCGGCTGCCGCGGCCCGAGGAGACGGCCCCTGCTCCGGAGCCGGCCGTCCCCGCGGCCGCCACGGTGCCCGCGCCCGGCGGGCCGCGGACCGACCGCACGGTGCACGCCGCCTGGCGCGAGGTGCTGGGAGAGCGCCCCTTCGGACCTGACGACAACTTCTTCGACGTCGGCGGGCACTCGCTGCTGCTCGTCCGGCTCCAGGCGGCGCTGCATCGCGCCACCGGCACCCGGCCCTCCGTCGCCGACCTGCTGCGCCACACCACCGTGCGCGCCCAGTCCCGGCTGCTCGGCGGCGCGGAAGGCGCCACGCCCCCGCGGCCCGGGACGCGGCGGCGGCCGGCCGCCGGGCCGGGCACCGACGAGGACGCCGTCGCCGTGGTGGGCATGGCGGCCCGGTTCGCCGGCGCCCTGGACCTGGAGGCCTTCTGGGACAACCTGCGGGCCGGCCGCGACTGCTTCACCGAGGGTCCCGGCCCGCTGGTCACCGAACTGCCCGGCGGGGAGCGGCGGGTGGCCCGCTGGGGCATGGCGGCCGGCGGCCGGTCCTACGATCCGGGCCTCCTCGGCTTCAGCGAGGAGGACCTGCGCCACGGCGACCCCCAGCAGGGCCTGCTGCACGAGGTGCTGTGGTCGGCGGTGGAGGACGCCTCCCTGCGGCTGTCCGACATCGCCGCCCGAACCAGCCTGTACGCGGGGTGCTCCAAGGTCCTCGCCACCGACCCGCAGGCCCGGGTGGACGACGTGGTCAACGTCGACCCCACCTTCGCCGCCTCCCGCTTCGCCTACCTGCACGACCTGTGGGGGGAGGCCCTGCTGCTGGACACGGCCTGCTCCACCGGCCTGTACGCGGTCCACCTCGCCTGCCGCAGCCTGCTCAGCGGCGACAGCGACTACGCGCTGGCCGGAGCCGTGTCCCTCGACGCCGCCTCGGACGGCAGCTACCGCTACCGGCCCGGGTTCCTCTACGCCGACGACGGCATGTGCCGTCCCTTCGACCGGCGCGCCTCGGGCACCGTCGGCGGCTTCGGCGCCGGAGCGGTGCTGCTGCGCCGCCTCGCCGACGCCGAGCGCGACGGGGACCCCGTCTACGCGGTACTGCGCGGCAGTGCCGTGAACAACGACGGCGCCACCCGCATCGGCTACTCCGCCCCCGGCATCGACGGCCAGGCGCGGGTGATCCGCGACGCGCTGCGCGCGGCCGGGCTCGACGGCACCGACATCGGCTACGTGGAGGCCCACGGCACCGGCACCCGGCTCGGGGACGCCATCGAGATCACGGCGCTGGCCGAGGCGCTCGGCACGGACGGCCCGCCCGTGGCGGTGGGCTCCGTCAAGGCGTCCATCGGGCACTGCGACACCGCCGCCGGCATCGCCGGACTCATCAAGGCCGTGCTCGCCGTGCACCACGGCCACCTGCCGGCGACCCCCAACGTCGCCGAGCCCATCGAGGAACTCGCCGGCGCCGGCGGCCGGTTCTCGCTCCTGCCCGAGGGCCGTCCCTGGACCGACCGGGGTGGGCGCCCGCGCAGCGCGGGGGTCAGCTCCTTCGGCGTCGGCGGCACCAATGCCCACGTCGTCGTCCAGGAGCACCGGCCGGCCGTCCCGGCCGCCTCCGCCGAGCGCCGCGAACTCGAAAGGGTGTGACGTCCCGTGACCACCTCCCCGGCTTCTTCGGTCCCCTCCGCTCCCCCGTCCCGCACGGCCGATCCGGTGGCTGCGGTGTCCCGGGTGGCTCCGGCAGCTCCGGTGGAGTCGGCCCGCCGGTCGCCGTCGGTGCCCCGCGTCCTGGCGCTGTCCGCCCGGGACGCCCGCTCCCTGACCGTTCTGTGCGACCGCCTGGCCGACCGGCTGGCGAAGGCGCGGGACATCGACCTCGACGACGTGGCGCTGACCCTCGACAGGGGCCGCGAACGCTTCCCCTGCCGGCACGCCGTGGTCGGCGAGGACCTCGCCGAACTCGTCCGCCAGCTGCGCGAACCGGTCCCCCCCGAGGCCGGGGCCGCAGCGCCGCGGCCGGAGGGCACGGCCGCCGGCGTCGTCCTGCTCCTGGACGGCTCGGCCGTCGACGGCCCGGTGGCCGATCTGCCCGGCACCGCCGAGGTCCCGCGCCTGGCCGAGGACGCCGTCCGGCACGGCGGGAACGTCGCTGCGGCGCGCTCCGTCGCCGTCCTGTACGGCGCTGCCCGCTGGCTGCTGGACCGGCGCCTGACGCCGGTCGCCGTACGCGGCGAGGACCGCACCGGCGCCCTGGCCGCCGCGGCGGTGCGCGGCGACCTGCCGGTGGCCGAGGCGCTGCGGGCCGCCGCCGCGGGTCTCGCCGCGCCGCCGGCCGGGGACGCGCCCGGCCCGCGCGACGCCGTGGTGGTACGGATCGGCCGCGGCGTACCGGACGGCCCCGCCCCCGGTGGGCAGGAGCCGCTGGTGCTCGACCCGGCCGACGGGACGTCCGCGGCCCGGCTCGTCGCACGGCTGTGGTGCCGCGGCCTGGACGTGGACACCACGCTCGGCCGCCCCGGCCGCAGGCTGCGGTTGCCCGGCCATCCCATGTGGCGCCGCACCCCCGGCGAGTGCCGCGCGCAGGACACCGGCCGCCCGCTCACCCCGTACGAGCAGCGCTGGCTCTTCTACGACCTGGTGCGCCAGGGGACGTCCGGCGACCACGCGGAGGTCTCCGTGCGCTCCGTCCGCGGGGCGGTGCCCGAAGCGGCGGCGCTGGCCGTCGCCTTCGCCGAGCTGCAGCGCCGCCACCCTGCCCTGCGCACCGTCTTCGGTGAGCACGGCGGGCGCTGGCGGGCGACGGTGCTGACCGGACCGCAGGCCGGCCCGGACCTGCTCCCCGCCGACCCGTCCGCCACCCCCGAACGCCTGGCGGAGGCCGTCCGCACCGCCGCCGCCCGGCCCTTCGTCCTGCGGGACGCCCCCTTGGTGCACTGCTGCGTCCAGGAGGGACCGACCCACTGGGCGCTGGCCCTGGCCGTCTACGAGCCGCTGACCGCGTCCGTCACCCCGTCCGACCTGACCGCCGAACTGCTGACCCTGCTGAACCCGACCGCACCCTCCCCCGAGGCCGCCTCCCTCACCCGCCCCGCCTGAGCCCGAACCGTCCCGCCGGGCGCTCGGCGCCCTCCCACCGAACGGAAACCTCGATGACACTGCTGCACACCGCCCCGGCCGTCCCCGGCACCGGCCCCGCCGCCCTGCCCGCCGACTGGTACGGCGCCGCGCCCACGCCCATCGGCGTCGACCAGGCCTTCAACGGCTTCGTCGCCGCCACCGTCGTGCACACCCTGGACCGGCTGGGCATCTGGGACCGCTTCACGCAGAGCCCCTGCCTGGACGTGCCCGCCTTCGTCCGCGCCGTGGGACCCGCGGCGCGCGAACGCGTCGTGCGCGAGGTCCTGCGCGCCGCCGCCGTGTGCGGCTGGCTGCGCCTGGAGGACGGCGGCGACGCCGCCGTCCTCACCGACGCCGGCCGCGAGACGCTGCGCATGCGCGGTTACTTCACCTGGGCCGTCGGCGGCTACAGCGACGTCTTCTCCCACGCCTTCCGACTGGCCTCCGGCGAGGCGTCCTTCGGAACGGACGTCCTGCGTGACGAGGCGATGGTCGCCCTCGGCTCCGGGCAGAACGACCGCAACTTCATGTCCGGCACCCTCGACGAGGTGCTCGCCGGCGTCGACTTCGGCACCCTCGCGGACCTCGGCAGCGGCATGTCCGCCCGCCTCACCCGCGTCGTCGCCGACCGCCCCGGCACCCGGGGCCTCGGCCTGGACATCAGCGGGCCCGCCACCGAACTGGCCCAGCGCACCATCGCAGAGGCGGGCCTGAAGGACCGGGTCCGGGCCGTCCGGGCCGACGTGCTCGACGTCTGCCACCTCGAGGCGCACCGCGAGGCCATCGCCGAGGTGGACACCGTGATGAGCTTCTTCCTGCTGCACGACCTGCTCGCCGACCCGGTCACCCGGCCGCACCTGTTCACCCGGCTGCGCGAGGCCTTCCCCGCCGCCCGCACCTTCGTGCTCGCCGACACCATGCTGCGGCCCGACGCCGAGAACTCGGCCACCCTGCCGGTCTTCTCCCTGGGCTACGAGCTCGCCCACGCGCTGATGGGCGTGCCCCTGCACACCAAGGAGACCTACGAGGAGCTGTTCGCCGCCGCCGGTCTTCACCCCGTGCGCACCGTGCCGTTCGGCACCCCGCACTCGTGGCTGTACGTCCTGGAGGCACGTTGACCATGCGCATCGTCGCCACCGTACGGGAGTTCTCCCCGCGCACCCGTGCCGTCCTGGCCGTCAACGCGGTCAACTCCTTCGGCGGAGGCCTGGTCCTGCCGTTCCTGTGGATCTACCTGGGCCAGGTACGCGGCCTCCCCTCCTGGGTGCCCGCCGCCACCCTGGCCGTCCAGGCGGCCACCGCCGTCGTCGGCGGCCTCGTCTGGGGCGCGGTCCTCGACCGGGTGGCCCCGCGTCCCGTCGTCACCCTGGTGATGTGCGCGGCGGGCACCGGCACCGCGCTGTACGCCGGCGCGGTCTCCGCGCCCACCGCGCTCGCCGCCGCGCTCGTCTACGGGCTCGGGATCAGCGGCGTGGGCACCGTCCTGCGCTTCCTCTACGCCGGTGCCGCCACCGCCCGGGAGCGCGGGCTGGCCTTCTCCGCCGACTACGCCGTCTTCAACGCGATGACCGGCCTGGGCGTGCTCGTCGGCGGCCTGGTCGCGGCCGGGGGGCCGGGGAGCGACGCGGCCCGGTTCGCCGCGCTCTACCTCGCCGACGGGGCGACGTTCCTGCTGGCCGGGCTCGCCTTCCTGGTCCTGCTGCCGCGCATCGACGCCGCCGCGCCGAAGTCCGCCGCGCAGGAGGGGGAGGGCGTCTCCCCCACGGGGTACCGCGAGGTGCTGCGGCAGCCCGTGCTCACCGTGCTGTTCGCCACGCTGGCGCTGTGCTCGCTGGTGTCGTACGGGCAGCTCCGGTCGGGACTGCCCGGCTACCTCACCGCGGACGGCGCGGTCGGGCCCGAGGGGCTGTCCGGCACGTTCGCCGTGAACATCGTCGTCGCCGTCCTCACCCAGGTGGTGCTCGGCGAGCGCGTCCAGCGCGTGCGCCGCAGCGTCGTCCTGTCGGCCACCGGCGCGCTGTGGACGGCCGCCTGGCTGCTGGTGCTGGCGGCCGGCCGCCAGCAGGGCACGGCGGCCACCGTGTCGGCCATGCTCGGCGTACTGCTGCTGTCGGTGGGCGAGGCCCTGGTCTTCCCGGTGCTCACCGGGCTGCTCAACGACCTCGCGGCGGAGCGGGTACGGGGCCGGGTCAACGCGATGCTGTCGGTGGCGGTCTCGGCCGGGTCGGTGGCGGGCCCGCTGCTCGCCGGCGCGACGCTGCCTCTGGCCGGGGGCGTCGTGCTGATCGCCGCCCTGGCCGGTGCGGGGGTCGCCGTGGTCCTCGTGGGCACGGCCCTGCGGCGCGCCCTGCCCGGCGCGGCCGACCTCCCGGCACCGGACGGCGGGGCGACGGACGCCGCGGACGCGGCAGGTGCGACGGGCGCGGCGGATCCGGCCGACGCGGCCGAACCGGCCCGCACCGGCGAACCGGCCGCTGAGGCCGGGACGGCCCCGGCCACCGCCGTCCCCTAGGGCTCTCACCGCAGGGGGTCCGCGGTCGGGCGGCCCTCCGGCCGGCGGCCGGCCCGACGGCCGCCACCGGCCCAGACGTCACCAGCAGTGAAAGGAGACACGCCGTCATGAACAACTGGCCGCTGAGCAGCCTGCGCGTGACCACGCCGCTCGTGGAGCTGCGCTGGCCCACCTCCGAGGACCTCGACGCGCTCGCCGACCGCGCCGCCGAGGGGGTGCACGCACCCGGTTTCATGCCCTTCTTCTCGCAGTGGACGGACGGCGACCGCGAAACCGTCGCCCACCGCGTCCTGCAGCGGCACTGGCGGGCGGCGGCGGAGTGGCGCCCCGACGACTGGACGCTCTACCTGGCCGTGCTGCACGACGGCGAGGTCGTCGGCTCGCAGTCCCTGGGCGCACGGGACTTCGCGGTGACCCGCGAGGTTCTGCTGACCTCCTGGCTGGGCCTGCGCCACCAGGGACGCGGCCTCGGCGGCCACGCCCGTGCCGCCGTGCTGGAGCTCGCCTTCACCGGCCTGGGCGCGCACGACGCGTTCTCGGTGGTGCGGCGCGGCAACGCCAACTCGCAGGCGGTGTGCCGCAAGTTCGGCTTCGCCCCGGACGGGACGCAGGTCAACGCGGTGCGCGGCGAGCGAGTCGTCAGCGACCGCTACCGCCTGGACCGGGCCGCCTGGCAGGCCTCGCGCGGCGTGCCCGTGGAGATCACCGGTCTGGACGCCGCCCTGCACATGTTCGGCGCCGCCCCCGCCCCGGACGCCCCCGCCCCGGCACGCCGGGGCACGGAGACGGACCTCGCCTCCCTGCTGTCCGGGGTGCGCTACGCACCCGACCCCGACCACGCCCACCTCTGAGAGGCCGTCATGCCACGCCCCGTCATCGCCGTCGTCTACGACTTCGGCGCGGTCTCGCCCGTCGACGCCGTCGAACGCCTCGAACCGCTCGGGGACGTCGTCCTCGCGCAGGTCGACTCCCCGCACACGGCGGACATCGCCCCGCTCCTCGCCGAACTGGCCCCGGTGGTGCGCGTGGACGCCTCCGGCGAACGGGGCCTCGACGCGGCGGCGGCCGGGCTGCGCGCCCACGCGCCCGCGGCCGTCCTGACCTTCAGCGAACGCCGCCTGGACACCACGGCCGCCCTGGCACTCCGGCTGGGCCTGCCGGGCCACACACCGGACACCGTGCGGCTGCTCACCGACAAGCACGCCCAGCGCCGCCGGCTCGCCGAGCGGGGCGTGGACCGGGTCCGCACCCATCCGCTGCGCTCCCCGGCGGACTGGGCGCCGGCCGTCGCGGCGGTGGGACTGCCGGCGATCCTGAAGCCGGTGCGCGGCGAGGGCAGCCGCAGCACCCATCTGGTGCGCGACGCCGCCACCGGCGCCGCCCTCGCCGACCGCCTCCTGGCCGTGGCGCCGGACCAGGGCGGCGAGGAGGTCCTGGTCCTGGAGGAGTACCTCATGGGCACCGACCGGAAGCCCTTCGGCGACCACGTGTCGGTGGAGAGCGCCGTCGTGGACGGCCGCGTCACGCACTGGGCGGTGACCGGCAAGTTCCCGCTGGCCCCGCCCTTCAGGGAGGTCGGCCACTTCTGGCCCGCCCCGCTGACCGCGGAGGAGCGCGCCGCGGTGCTCGACCTGGCCGGTCGTGCCGTGCGTGCGCTGGACGTCCGTACCGGCATCACGCACACCGAGCTGAAACTGACACCCCACGGCCCCCGCGTCATCGAGGTCAACGGCCGGATGGGCGCTTACCAGAGCGGCCTGGGCCTGCTGGCCGGCGGCCCGGACCCGGTCGCGCTGGCCGGCCGGGTGGCCCTCGGCGAGGACCCGTTCGACGCCGGCCCGGCCCCCGCCGCCCCCGTCCGGGACGTCACCGCCGCGTGGATGCCGCAGGACCGTGTCGTGTACGCCCGGGCCGTGCCCACCCCCGCCGGCGGCGGTCGGCTCACACGGGTGCGCGGCGTCGGCGAGGTTCTGGGCCTGCCCGGTGTGAAGACCTACGAGGGCAGGGTGCGGCCCGGCACCCGGGTGCCGCCCGATGTGCGCACGGCAGAGCTGGCGGTGCTGTGGGGGACAGCCGGCGACCACACCGAGATGGTCGATGTCCTGGACCGGGCGCTCACCGCCCTCACCTACACCTTCGACGACCCCGCGGCCGGCGCGGCCGGGCGCACGCTGTGCGCCCGCGACCTGGGTACGGCGCCGGCCGCCCGGCCCACCGTCCCCGACTCCCACGGCGGCCGGGCCACCACCGGTTCCCCGCACCACCGACCTTGAGAGGCACCCCCATGAGCACCGAGACGACCGCTGCCGCACCGGCCGCCGGGACGGACCTCGGCCGCGCCCCGGCCGAGGTCCGCACCGACATCCCGCGGTTCCTGCCCGTCGCCGGACACCATGATCCGGCCCCCTTCTACCTGACGTCCGACATGTTCGGCGGCGTCCCCGTGCAGGTGGCCGGAGGCCCCGTGGACCACCTCGTCGGCAGGCCGGTCGCCGACCCGCACCGGCACGAGGTCGACGAGATCTACTTCCTGGTCTCCCCCCACCCGGGAGGCGCCCGCATCGAGGTCCACGTCGACGGAGCCCGGCACGAGCTCTCCTCACCCGCGCTGCTGCGCGTCCCGGCCGGCGCCGAGCACTGCTTCCTCACCCTGGAGGCCGAGCCCGGCAGCTACTGCTTCGGCCTGCTGATGGGAGAGCGGCCGTGACCGTCGCCGCGCCCCCGCCGGCCGCCCCGCCCGGCCTCGTCGCACGCCTGCACCTGAGCGAGAGTCCCTACGGCCCGAGCCCGCTCGCCCTGGCGGCCGCGCACGAGGCCGTGGACGCCACCGGCACCTACCCCGACCCCACCCGGTCCGCGCCCGCCCGGGCCGTCGCAGACCTGCTGGGCGTGGCGGCCGAGCAGGTCGTCGTCGCCAACGGCAGCGACGAACTGGTCCTGCTCAGCGCCCTGGCCCTGGGCGAGGCGAGCCGTCCCGGTGTCACCACCGCCGGCACCTTCCCCGGTTACCGGATCTGCCTGGAGAACGTGCGGCGCGGCTGCCGCGAGGTGCCCCTGGCCGGGACCCGGCCCGGCACCGCCGCCCTCGCCGACGCGCTGGGGGACGCCGGCATCGCCTACGTCTGCAACCCGCACAACCCCACCGGGGGCGCCCTGACGCGGGCCGAGTTCGACCGGCTCGTCGAGCGGTCCGCCGCCACCGGCACCCCGCTGGTGGTGGACGAGGCCTACCTCGACTTCGCCCCGCCCGGCACCCCCGGGGTGCTCGACTACCTGGACACCGGCGCGCCGGTGGTGGCGCTGCGCACCTTCTCCAAGGCGCACGGCCTGGCCGGACTGCGCATCGGCTACGCCGTCGGCGAGGCCGGCGCGATCGCCCGGTTGCGGGCCGTCCAGGGCACCATGCCGTTCAGCGTCAACCGGGCCGCCCAGGCCGCGGCCGTCGCCTCCCTCGCCGACCGGGGCCACCTGGACCGGGTGCGCAGGGCCAACGCGGCGGCCCGCGAGGAGTTCCGGGCCGCCCTGGCCGCCCGGGGGCGGCGCGCCCTGCCGTCGGTGACGAACTTCCTCGCCGTGCCCGTGGAGGACTCCGCCACGGCTGAACTCCTGCTGGAGCGTGACCACGGCATCCTCGTGCGCGACGCGGGCCGCTTCGGCCTCCCGGCGCACCTGAGGATCTCCGTGGGCCGCCCCGGCGAACTGGCCCGGCTGCTGGACGCGCTGGACGTCGTCGCCCCCGTACGCGGCGGTCGCGGACCGGCCCCGTCCGGCACCTGACCGCTCCCCACCCCGCACCCCAAGCCCACTCGCCCCGCCGCCTGGCCGGGAGAAACCGAGGCACCTGGTGAAGACCGCATCCCTTCCGGGCCCCCGGCCGGTGGCCGATCCGCTCGCCGGGCCCGACGTGGCCCAGCCCGCCGCCGTCCAGCCCTACGTCTACCGACGCCACGAACCGCAGGAGCCCGACTGGCGCCGCTTCCCCGGCTGGCGCGACGTGACCGCCGCCCAGTGGCGCGACCCCCAGTGGCAGCGCGCCCACTGCGTGAAGAACGCGGCGCAGTTGCGCCGGGTCGTCGGAACCGGCGTCGACGACGCCTTCTTCGCGGACCTGGAGGCCGACCAGCGCCAGTACGCGACGATGCCCGTGCTGCTCACCCCGCAGGTGCTCAACACCGTCGTCCCGCACACCGAGCCCACGACCGCCGCTCTGTACGCCGACCCGGTCCGCCGCTACATGCTGCCCGTCGCCACCGACCGGCACCCGCGCTGGCCAAGCCACCCCCTGGCCTCGCGCGACTCGCTGCACGAGGCGGAGATGTGGGCCGTGGAGGGCCTCACCCACCGCTATCCGACGAAGGTCCTGGCCGAACTCGTCACCACCTGCCCGCAGTACTGCGGGCACTGCACCCGCATGGACCTGGTCGGCACGTCCACGCCACAGGTCGACAAGTACCGCTTCGTGCTGCGCCCCGCCGACCGCCTCGACCGCATGATCGCCTACCTGCGGGACACGCCCGCCGTCCGGGACGTGGTGGTCTCCGGCGGCGACGTGGCCAACGTGCCCTGGCCCCGGCTGAAGTCCTTCGTCGACCGGCTCCTGGACATCGACTCCGTGCGCGACATCCGCCTCGCCAGCAAGGCACTGGTCGGCCTGCCGCAGCACTGGATGGCGCCGGACGTCCTGGACGGCATGGCCGAACTGGCCGCCAAGGCGTCGGCGCGCGGCGTCGGTCTGGCCCTGCACACCCACGCCAACGCCGCCCAGCAGGTCACCCCGCTGGTCGCCGAGGCCGCCCGTGCGCTGCTCGCGGCCGGACTGCGCGACGTGCGCAACCAGGGCGTCCTGCTGGCCGGCGTCAACGACACCCCCGAGGCGCTGCTCGACCTGTGCTTCGCCCTGCTCGACACGGCCGGGATCATGCCGTACTACTTCTACCTCTGCGACATCGTCCCCGGCGCCGAGCACTGGCGGCTCCCGCTGGAGCGGGCGCAGCGGCTGCAGCACGCGATCATGGGCTACCTGCCCGGCTTCGCCACGCCGCGCCTGGTGTGCGACGTGCCCTACGTCGGCAAGCGGTGGGTGCACCAGGCCGACGCCTACGACCGGGAACGCGGCATCTCCGACTGGTCGAAGAACTACGTCACCTCCGTCGAGCACGGCGACACCGAGGCGCTGCGCCGGGTCTACCACTACTACGACCCGCTGCACACGCTCGGTGAGGCCGGGCAGGCGTACTGGGCCGACCGTGCGCGGGAGGAGCGGTGACGGCGCCGGCGGAGAGCTCGCCGCTGGGGCTGCACCGCGTGGTCGCGCCCCACGGGGTGCTGCCGCAGGCGGCCGACCGGCTCGACCCCGACCCGCGGCTGCGCGAGGACGAGGTGCGCGTCGACGTCGAGTACCTCAACCTGGACGCGGCCTCGTACCGCCAGCTGTACGAGGAGCACCACGGTGACGGTGACGCCGTCCGGGAGGCGGTGTGCCGGATCGTGCGCGAGCGCGGCAAGATGCACAACCCGGTCACCGGCTCCGGCGGCATGCTCATCGGCACCGTCGCCGAGGCGGGGGCGCGCTCCTCCCTGGGGCTGCGCCCCGGGGACCGGGTCGCGAGCCTGGTGTCGCTCACCCTCACGCCCCTGGAGCTGACCGACGGGCTGCGCTCCTGGAACGGCCTGAGCGAACGCGTGCCCGCGCGCGGGCACGCCATCCTCTTCGGCCGGTCGGTGGCCGCGGTCCTGCCGCCCGACCTGCCCGACGAGGTGTGCCTCGCCGTCCTGGACGTGTGCGGGGCGCCGGCGCTCACCGCCCGCACCGTGGCCGAGGCCGCCGCCCGCACCGGGCGGGCGCCGTCGGTCGCCGTCCTGGGCGCGTCCGGCAAGTCGGGCGGACTGGCCCTGGCCGCGGCGCGCCGGGCCGGCGCCGGACGGCTGGTGGGTGTGGTCCCCGATGCCGCCGAGGAGGCCGCGCTCACCGCGGCGGGCCTGGCCGACACGGTGCTGCTCGCCGACGCGCGCGACGCGGTGGCCCTGGACGGGGCGCTGGCCGGGTGCGGCGGACCGGTCGACATCACCGTGGTGTGCACCGACGTCCCCGGCTGCGAGCACGCGGCGGTCCTGGCCACCCGGGACGGCGGCACCGTCGTCTTCTTCTCCATGGCGACGTCTTTCCCGGCCGCGGCCCTGGGCGCCGAGGGCCTCGGTGCGGACGTCACCATGCTCATCGGCAACGGCTACCAGCCCGGCCACGCCGAGGCGGCCCTGGACCTCGTACGCACGCAGCCGGCCGTGCGCCGCCTGCTGGAACGCCGCGTCGAGGCGGCGACGGGGCCGGGCGGGGCGGAGCCCGCACCCGCCGCCCCGGCCGGCCCCCCGGCACCGGCCGCCCCGCGCGCCGCCTGCTCGCCCCGGCCGGCGCGCCTCGGACTCGACCCCGACCTGGTGCGCCGGGCGCGGACGCTGGCCGCCCGGGCCGGGCGGCCGGTGGTCGACATGGCGCGCACGCACACCACCGTCGCCGTGGAACGTGCCGCGCTGCGGCTGGCCGGGTTGTCGGGCGCCGACCCCGAGGGCATCCCCTGGGCGAACCGGCTGGTGGACGCGGTGCGCGACCAGGTGGGGCTGGAGCACGGGGTGGCCCTGCCGGTGTGGCACGCGCTGCGCGAGGGCGCCGCGCCCGACCTCGTCGGCCTGGCGGCCCGCGCCACCGCCCGCGACATCGGCTTCCGCGTCCCGCAGGGCGCCGACGCCGAGCACGCCGTGCGCGACGCCCACCGTGCCATGGCGCGGGGTGTCGCCGTCATCGACGCCCGGCGTCTGGAGCGTGAGCGGCTGATGCGGCGCTGGGGCCGGCCGTCCGGGCCGCTGATCTACCTGATCGTGGCCACCGGGGACATCCACGAGGACGTCCGCCAGGCGGTGGCCGCGGCCCGCGGCGGCGCGGACGTCATCGCGGTGATCCGCTCCACGGGCCAGTCCCTCCTGGACTACGTGCCCGACGGCGCGACCCGCGAGGGATTCGCCGGCACCTACGCCACCCAGGAGAACTTCCGCCTGATGCGGGCCGCCCTGGACGACGTCTCGGCCGAGCTGGGCCGCTACGTCCGGCTGACCAACTACGCCTCCGGCCTGTGCATGCCGGAGATCGCGGTCCTGGCCGGCCTGGAACGGCTCGACATGATGCTCAACGACTCCATGTACGGCATCCTCTTCCGCGACATCAACCCGGTGCGCACCTTCGTCGACCAGCGCTTCTCGCGCCAGTTGCACGCCCGCGCCGGCATCGTCATCAACACCGGCGAGGACAACTACCTCACCACCGCCGACGCCATGCGGGCCGCCCACACGGTGACGGCCAGCCAGCTGCTGAACGAGTACTTCGGCAAGGAGGCCGGACTCACCGACGCCCAGCTCGGCCTCGGACACGCCTTCGAGATCGACCCCGACCTGCCGGACTCCTTCCGCATGGAGCTGGCCCACGCCCTGCTGGCGCGCGAGCTGTTCCCCGACGCGCCCCTGAAGTGGATGCCGCCGACGAAGCACATGACCGGCGACATCTTCCGCGGCTACCTCCTCAACGGCTTCTTCAACCTGGCCGGGGCGCTGACCGGGCAGGACATCCTGCTCGTCGGCATGATGACCGAGGCCGTCGTCACCCCCTTCCTGTCCGACCGCGACCTCGCCCTGCAGAACGTCCGGTACGTGATGCGGGCGGCGGGCGCGCTCGAGGAGGACTTCCGGCCCGCCCCCGGCGGCACCATCGCGCGGCGCGCGGAGTCCGTGCTGCGCGAGGCCGTCGCCCTGCTGGAACGCATCTGCGAACGAGGCCTGCTCGACGCCATCGCCGCCGGCACCTTCGGCGGGACGCACCGTCCCGCGGACGGCGGCCGGGGTCGCGACGGGGTCGCCGAACGCGCCCCCGGATACCGCAATCCCGCCATCGAGCTGCTGGAGAGCCCGCCCGCCCACCCCGCGGCCGCCGGATCCCCGGCCGCCCCACGCCCTGTCCGACGGGAAGGAGCCAACCGGACATGACCCGCTTCGACGCCGGCCGCGAAGCCGGCCCCGACCAGCGACCGAGGGTGATCCGCCCCTACGGCGACACCACCGACGACGGCATGGTGCAGTTGTCGTTCACGCTCCCGCTGCCCCACGGCCCGCTGGCCGAGGGCGCCGCGCTGCGCATGGCCACGCTCATGGGCGTCCGGCGCCCGCTGCTGGTGCACGCCCGCCCGGTGGGCACCGAGTTCAGCTTCTTCGTCGTCTACGGCTCGGTCGTCCACGGCGTCGACCTCGACGCGGTGCATGTGGTGGAGCGCGAGTACCCGCTGCTGTCCGCCCAGGAAGCCGACGAGGCCATCCGCGAGGGACTCGGCCGTGACCTCGTCGTGGTCGGCGCCTGCGTCGGCACCGACGCCCACACCGTGGGCATCGACGCCATCCTGAACGTCAAGGGCTTCGCGGGCCAGAAGGGCCTCGAGTACTACCACGGGATGCGGGTGGTCAACCTCGGCGCCCAGGTGCCCGTCGGCGTCCTGGCCCGGCGCGCCGTCGAGGAGGACGCCGACGCGGTCCTCGTCTCCCAGGCCGTCACCCAGCGCGACGCCCACCTGACCAATGTGCGGGAACTGAGCGCCGAACTCGACGCGGCGTTCGCGGACCGCGGCCGGCGGCCGCTGCTCGTCGTCGGCGGCCCCCGCTTCGATCCGCAGATGGCCGCGGAACTCGGCGCGGACCGCGTGTTCGGGCGCGGCACCACCCCGAACGACGTGGCGAGCTACCTGGTGCACGCGCTCACCGCCGGCCGTCACCCGGCCGCGGCCGACGCCCGCGCCGCGGACGAGCGGAGCACGGTGTGAACGCCGTGGGCGCCGTCGGCGCTCCCCCGCGCACCGCTCCCCCGCCCGCCGCCCCGGCGCGGCCCGGCGGTGTCACGCCCGCCGACCGGCTCGACGTGCGCTTCCACCGCCTGGCCGCCAGGCACCCGGATCGCCCCGCGCTCACCGACGCCGACGGCACGGTCACCTACGGATGGCTGGCCGAGCAGGCGCGGGCCGTGACGGCGGCTCTGCGCGGCAGGGTCACGCCCGGCGCCCCGGTCGCGCTGCGGGCCGTCGCCTCCCGGCACGCACTGGCCGGGCTGCTCGGCATCCTGGGCGCCGGCGCCTGCTACGTGCCGGTCGATCCGGCCTATCCTTCCGAGCGGCGGCGCCATCTGCTGGAGGACTCGCGCGCCGCCCACGTCCTGGCGCGGGACGAACCGGACCCGGACACCGGCGAGCGGATCGTGGACCGGATCGGCGAGCTGGTGCTCACCGCCCGGCCGGATGCCGCCGCCCCGCACGAGATGCCCGGCGACGCCGCGTACGTCATCTACACCTCCGGCTCCACCGGCACCCCCAAGGGCTGCGTCGTCGGGCACGCCCACGTCCTCGCCCTCCTGGACGCCGCCCTGCCGCTGTACGGGGCGGGACCGGACGACGTGTGGACGCTGTTCCACTCCTGGAGCTTCGACTTCAGCGTCTGGGAGATCTGGGGAGCGCTGCTGACCGGCGCCCGCACGGTGGTCGTCGACCGGTCCGTCGCGGCCGACCCGGAGACGTTCGCCGGGCTGCTCGCCGAGGAGCGGGTCACCGTGCTCAACCAGGTGCCCTCCGCCTTCGGCGCCCTGGTGACCGAGGCCGCCGCCACCGGGCTGCGGCTGCCCGCCCTGCGGCACGTCGTCCTCGGCGGGGAGGCGCTGGTCCCCGACGACGTACGGCGCTGGTGGCGGGCGGACATCGCCCCGCACTGCGCGGTCACCAACATGTACGGCATCACCGAGACCACCGTCCACGTCACCCATGGCCCGCTCACACCCGCCGTACTGGACGAGGCAGCCGCCGGGCGCACCCCGATCGGCCGTCCCCTGGCCCACCTGACGGTGGAGCTGCGCGACGAGCAGGGCCGGCCGGTCGCGCCGGGCGAGCCGGGCGAGCTGTGGGTCGGGGGCGCCGGCGTCAGCCACGGCTACCTCGCCCGCCCCGGGCTGACCGCGTCCCGGTTCCCCACCGCGCCGGACGGCCGCCGCCACTACCGCAGCGGCGACTGGGCCGTGGCGGACGAGGACGGCCGGCTGTACTACGTGGGACGCATGGACGGGCAGGTCAAGCTGCGCGGGTTCCGCATCGAACTCGGCGAGATCGAGGCGCAGTTGCGTGCCGTCGAGGGGGTCAGCCAGGCGGCCTGCCTGGTCGAGGCGGCCGGTCCGGACGGTGGTGCGGAGCAGTTGACGGCCTGTCTGGTGGCCGACCGGACCGTCACGCCGCCCCGGGCGGTGCGCGAGGCGCTGGCCGTCCGGCTGCCCTCGCACATGCTGCCGCGGCGCCTGGTCTACCTCGACCGGCTCCCGCTGACCGCCCACGGCAAGCTCGACCGCCGGGCCCTGGCCGCACGGTCGTCCGCCGACGCGGGCCCGGCCGGGGGCTGACCGCTCCCCCGTCCGCCGCCGTCTCATCCCTGGAGCGGGTCGAGGCCCGCTCCACGGGAGACCTGGAGGGCGAGGATCATCAGGTGCGCCCGGTTGGTGATCCCCGTCTTCCCGCGGATCCTGCGCAGGTAGGTGTCCACGGTGTGCGGGCTCAGGTCGAGCTTGCGGGCGATGGAGAGGTAGGTGTACCCCTCGGCCAGGTAGGACAGCACCTGGCGTTCGCGGTCACTGAGGGTGTCCAGGACTTCGACGGCGATGGGACTCACGACGGAGGCCTTTCGTGGGAGGCGGAGTCGCACGGCGCGGTGGTGCGACACGTCGGGCACGAGCCGGCCAGCTCAATCGCCAAATCTACGGCCCGAGTTAAGGTATGAGGGTTTGGTGGAGGACTACCGAGGGTGCGGACTGACACGTGGAGGCTTGGTTCGAGTACGAGCGACGCGTGGCCGGCATCCCTACGGGGCGTCCGCGGCGGCACCGTCGTGCCACCGGCGCGGACGCCGGCCACGCGTCGTGCGCCGGGTCAGATCGAGCCGCTGACACCGTTGTCGCCGGCGGCCGTGGGCACTGCCGCGGCGGTGTCCGTGCGGCCCCAGCCGCTGTCGCCGTCGTCGCCGGCCGCCACCACGCGGCCCCAGCCGCTGTCGTCGCCGGCGGTCACCACACGGCCCCAGCCGCTGTCGCCCTCGGTCACCACGCGGCCCCACCCGCTGTCGTCGCCGGCCCGGACGGCCGACGCGGCCGGTGCGGAGTCCGGCAGGCCCGCCGGGGCGGAAGAGGTGTTCACTCCGCAGATTCCGACCGCGAGGATCGCGCTCAGCGGGGCGGCGACGGCAAGGTAGGAACGAACGGACTTCATCGAGGCACTCCTGACGCTGTGTTGAGGAACCGGCGGGGCGGTTCCGCTGAGCTGCGGTGCTTCAAGATTGCCGCGTCAACGGGTCCGCGACCACGGATCAAGGTGTTCACCAAGCTGTCCGGCAGCAAGACGAACAGGGGCCAGAAGTGTTCATAGCGGATGAAGGCCAGTCAATCGAACCCCCGATACGGCCGAACGAGCGAGAAGTGACCCTCTACCGCTGGGTGGCTCGCAACCAGCGTCTGGAACCCGACCGCGCCGCGCGCGAGCTGGGCCTGGACCGGGAGGCGATAGACGCCGCCCTGCTGTCCCTGACCGACATGGGGCTGCTCAAGGCGGACGCCGAGGACCCCACCCGGCTGCGACCGGTCGACCCCGACCTGGTGGGCGCCGCCGTCACCGGCCGCCTGGAGTCCACGATCCGCGCCCAGCAGATGGAGTTAAGCCGCATCCGCGAACGGTTCTCCGATCTGCGCGGCCCCTACCTGGACAGCCTCAGCCACGCCTCCGCCGACGTGGAGGTCGTACCGCGCGTGGAGGAGGTGCGCGCCGCCCTCAACCGCGCCTCCGCCGAGTGCACCGAGGAGATGCTGACCAGCCAGCCCGGCGGCCAGCGGGACCCCGCGATCCTGCAGGAGGCCCTGGGCCGCGACACCGCCCTGCTCGCCCGCGGCGTGCGCATGCGCACCCTCTACCACCACACCGCCCGCTTCAACGGCCCCAGCCAGGCGTACGTGGCCACGGTGTCCGCGCTCGGCGCCAAGTACCGCACGGTCCACCAGCTGTTCGGCCGGCTCATCGTCTTCGACCGCAGGATCGCCTTCGTGCCCGAGCAGGGCGACTCGGCGGGCGCCGTGGTGGTGCGCGAGCCCTCCCTCGTGCACTACCTGTGCGAGGTCTTCGAACGCACCTGGTCGCTCGCCGAGCCGTTCTCCGAAGCCGCCGTCGACGGACTGGAAGCCGTCGCCAAGGACATCGACCGGACCATCGTGCGGCTGCTCGCCGCGGGGTTGAAGGACGAGACGATCGCCCGCCGCACGGGCATGTCGCTGCGCACGGCGCGCAAGCACATAGCGGACATCATGGAGACCCTCGGGGCGGAGAGCCGCTTCCAGGCCGGCGCTCTGGCCGCCCGCAGCGGCCTGCTCGACTCCGCGGAGCCCGAAGCCCGCAAAGGCTGAGAACGTCCGGACACCGGTGGCGCCGCCCGCCCGCGGTCTCGGTACCGTGAGTTCGGGGCTGGCGCGACGCGCCCTCAGAATGCACAGTGTCCAGCACGCCACGCCGGTGCGCCGGAGCCGAGTTCCCCACGTGGCAGCCGCCACGTGTGGAAGGGGACGAGCGGATCATCCTCCCCGGGAGCGCCTCACGCCTTCGGGCGGACGCGCGAGCACGCCCCGTCCCTGGGCGGCGGCCCGGCCCACGGGTCACGCCCGCCGGACCGGGGCAACGTGCTTCAGGGGGCATGCGTCGTGGCCCTACGGCTCGCCGGTGGACGACGCGACGAGGGGGAAGCAGCACGTGGACATGGAATCTGCTCCGGTCACCGGCAGATCCGCCCTGGAACGGTTCGCACGGGACCTGGCGATGTGCCTGTCGGTCCATCGCGACCGCGGCCCGGCCCTCGTCTGGCCGGACGGGCTGGAGGCCCTCGTGGCCGAGTCCTCCGTGGCCGGTTTCGCGCAGGCGACCGCCGGGGCCGGGCCCGGCTCCCCACCGGTGATGCCCTCCGGCCCCGCCCGCGCCGAGGAGCTGGCCGGGGAGGTGGGCCGGCTGCTGGGCTGCGAGGTGCGCAGCTCGCTGCTGCTGCTCCCGGCCGGTGCGGAGCGCCCCGGCCACGAGGCCGCCACCGACCTGGTGCTGCTGTCCGTGCGGGGCGGGTGCGACTGCCGGGTGGAACTGCGACCGCGCGGCGCGGGCTGCGCCGCCCGCGGGCAGGACCCGGCCCTGAACCTGCGGCTGCGGGTGGGCGAGGCGCTCTACGTGCCCGGCGGGCTGACCTACGCCCTCGGCGGGGTGCGCGCCCCGTGCATCCTGCAGGTGATCTCGCTGCACGCCGCCTCCTGGTGACCGCCGCGCCGGTCCGCCCGGGGTGCGGGGACCGTGAACCCGTGACTACCTTCCTGCCCCGCCCTCCGGCGACGATCGCTGTCGTCACGAAAGGTGGGTCGCATGAAGTTCACCGTCCTTGGACCGCTCACGCTGAGCGATGGCGGCTGCCTCCGGGCCCTGCCCACGGCGCCGAAAACCCGTAGCCTGCTCGCGCTGCTCGTGCTCCATGCCGGCCGGCCGGTGCCGCAGGACGTCTGCCGGGAGGAGCTGTGGCCCGAGGAGATGCCGCCCACCGCCGTGCAGAGCCTGCACACCCGGGTGCTGCACGTGCGCCGGGCCCTGGCGGACCTGCCGTCGGTGGGCTCGCTGCGCGCCGCCAAGCAGATCCTCGCCACCGAACCCGGCGGTTACGCGCTGCGGCTCGGGGAGAACGAGCTGGACCTGCACGACCTGGAGCACCGGCTGCGTCTCGCCCGCCAGGCCGAGCTGGCCCGCGACGACCGGAAGCTGTCGTTCGCGCTGCGCGACGCCCTGGGCCTGTGGCGCGGCCCGGTCCTCGGGGACATCCAGGCCGGCCCGCTCCTCGAGGCTCATGTCACGGGCCTGGAGGAGCGGCGCGTCACCCTGCTGGAGAAGTGCGTGGAGGCGGAGCTCCGCCTCGGCCTGCACCGCGAGCTGCTGCCCGAACTGCGCAGTCTGACGGTGTGCTTCCCCACGCACGAGAACCTGCACGCCCAGTACATGGTCGCCCTCCACCGGTCCGGCCGGGTGGCCCAGTGTCTGGAGGTGTACCGCCGGCTGCGCGACCGTCTGGTGTCGCAGCTCGGCATCGAGCCGTCGTCCCGCCTGCGCGAACTGCACGCGGCCGTCCTGGCGGAGAGCCCCGACCTGGCCTGGCCCGGCCCCGGGCCGGACGGCCGGCTCTCGCCCCTGCCCGGCTCGCGTCTGCTCAGCGCGGGCTGAGCGCGGCCGGCCGGGAGCTGCTCGCGGGTCCTCGCACCGAGGCGAGGACCCGCCGTTCCACGTCCGCCACCAGCGTCCGCAGCACGTCCTGGAGGTAGAAGTGCCCGCCGGGGAAGTCGACGACCTCGGTCGGCCCGGTGGTGTGCCGCGCCCACGCGGCGGCCGCCTCGGCCGTGACGTCCTTGTCCTGCCGGCCGTAGTAGACGGTGACCGGGGCGTCCAGAGCGCGGTCCGCGCCGGTGAAGGCGTAGGTCTCCATCAGCCGGTAGTCCCCGCGGATCGCCGGCAGCAGGAAGGCGCGGAACTCCTGATCGGCCAGCAGCGCCGCGTCCGTTCCGCCCTGTTCCCGTATGTCGGCCAGCAGCGCCTCGTCCCCCTCCAGGTGGCGGCGGCCCGGCGGCACCAGGTGCGGCGGCACCATGCCTGACACGAACAGGTGGGCGATGTCCTTGCCGTGCGTGTGGCGCAGCAGCCGCGCCACCTCGTAGCCCAGGGCCGCCCCCATGCTGTGCCCGAACAGGGCCAGCGGCCGGTCCGTCAGCGGCAGCAGCGCGGCGGCGACCTCCTCCGCCAGTACGTCCATGCGGGTGATGCACGGCTCGTCGAAGCGGTCCTGACGGCCCGGGTAGCACACCGGGACGACATCGAGGGAGCCGGCCAGCCGCTCCGCCCACGGGCGGAAGAACGTCGGCGCCCCGCCCGCGTGCGGCAGGCAGACCAGGGTCGCCGCGGGCCGGGCCGCGGCGGGGACGTAGCGGCGCAGCCAGGGGCTCGTGCCGGGTTCTGCGCCGTCGTGCGCGCTCATGCTCGGTCCTTCGCTTCGGGGGTGGGTACCGCGGTCAGTTCCCCGGCGGGCATCCACCGCAGGAACGGGATGATGAGAACGGCCGCCGCCAGCGCGAACACCGCGAAGGCGACGGACAGGCCGGCCGCCTGGGCCAGCGCGCCCGCCAGGGCCGAACCCAGCGGCAGCGCGCCCCAGCTGAACATGCGCAGTGCGGCGGTGTAGCGGCCCAGGAGCGCGTCGGGCACCAGCGACTGCCCGATGGTCCGGGAGTTGACCGACCACAGGACGCCGCCCATCCCGCCCAGGAACGCCGCCACCGTGTTGAGCACCAGCGACGACGTCAGCCACGGCGTGCCGACCAGGACCAGCGTGCCGACCAGGTCGGCGAACATCGCCGCCTTGCGGCCCAGCAGCCGGTTGACCGGGCCGACGGTCACCGCGCCGACCACCCCGCCCAGGCCCAGGGCGCTCATCAGCACTCCGTAGCGGCCGTCGTCGGCGCCCATGGACCGGGTGGCGGCCAGCGGAATCAGTGCCATCCAGGCGCCCCAGCAGGCGCACATCACGGTCAGGGTGAGCGCCATGGTCCGCAGCACCCGGTTGCCCCACAGGAAGGCCAGCCCCGCCCGGATGTCGCCGTGCACCGAGCGGATCGTGCCGCCCCGGCCGGCGTCCGCCCGGAACCGGTCCGCCAGCGGGACGAGCGGGAGCAGGAGCAGCGTGCCCAGCACATAGGTGGCGGCCGTCGCACCGAGCGCCGCCGCCGTGCCCGCGGCCAGCAGCGCCGCGCCCACCAGGGGCCCTGCGAACTGGTTGCAGACGGTCTCCGCGCCCGCCATCCACGCGTTGGCCCGCTCCCGGCCGGGCTCCGCCACGGCGGCCGGTACCAGGGACGCCGCGGCGGTGAGCGCCACCACCTCGGCGATGCCGAGCACCAGGCCGCACGTGAACAGCAGCGGCACACCCGCACCGCCCCGGGCGACCGCGGCCGTCAGGGCGAGCACCGACAGGGCCCGCACTCCGTCCGCGAGCCACAGCAGCAGCCGTCGGTCGAAGCGGTCGACCAGGACGCCGACGTGCAGCGAGGTGAGCAACCACGGCAGGGTCAGCGACAGGGTGACGGCGGAGACCGCCAGGGGCGAGTCGGTGACGTGGGCGGCCATCAGCGGGACGACCAGTTTCGTCACACCGTCGGCGAGGTTGGTGACGGCGGTGAAGACCGTCAGCAGTCCGGTGTTGCGCCGGCTCACCCGGTGCGAGCGCGCCGCCGCCTCGCCGGCGGCGGGAGCGGGCGTGGCGGTCATGCGGGGAGCTCCGGGGTCGAGGGCCGGCGGGCGAAGTGCACCAGAGGTGTCACGCCGTCGTGGACGCGGGCGTGCAGGACCCGGCCGGAGACCAGGATGTGGTCGTCCAGGGGCACGCAGTCCGCCACCCGGCACACCACACCGGTCACGGTCCCCTCCAGCAGGGGGGCGTCGTGGACCGTGTCGTGGGGGACCCGGTCGAAGCGCAGCTCGGCGGGCAGCCGCGCGAACCGGTCGGCCAGGTCGCGCTGCTGCCACGACAGCACGTTGACCGCGAAGGTGCCCGCCGCCCGCACGGCGCGCAGTGTGCCGCTGTGCGAGGCGAGCGAGACCACCAGCGTGGGCGGGCGGTCGGTGAGGGAGAAGACCGCGGTGGCGGTGCAGCCCACCGGGCGGTCCCCCGCCAGGGCGGTGATCACCGTCACGCAGGTGGCGAAACGGGTCATCGCCTCCCGGAACTCGGCGGGCGCGACCGTGCCGGTTCCCCCGGGCACGGTTCCCCCGGGCACGGGGCCGGCGGTGGCGGTCTCCGCGGTGAGCGCGGTCATCGGCGGTCTCCTTCCGGTCGGATCCCCGGGGAGCTTGCTGCTGCGGGCCACGGTACCGGTTGCTTTCTCCCGTCGTCCCGGGTGCCGGCACGCGGGGCGCCGTCCGTGGTGCCGGGCGCCTGCAGGACGCGGCGCAGGGCCGTGCGGTCGGTCTTGCCGTTGGCGTTCAGCGGCAGGGTGTCCAGGACCGTGAGCGAGGCGGGGACCATGTACGCGGGCAGCCGTGAGCGCAGTGCGCCCAGCACCCGGGAGGAGTCGACGCCGTCGCCGGTGCAGGCGGCGGCCAGAGCGGTCTGTCCGCCGGGGTCCGGCACGGCCAGGACGACTGCGTCGCGCACCCCGGGCGCGTCGCGCAGTGCCGCCTCGATCTCGCCCAGTTCCACCCGGTAGCCCTGGATCTTGACCTGCTGGTCGAGGCGGCCCAGATGGACCAGGCCCGCCTCGGTCACGCGCACCCGGTCTCCGGTGCGGTAGTACAGGGCGGGCTCGGGGGGCGCGGTGTCCGTCACGACGGTGGCCTTGCCGTGCGCGTACCGCACGAAACGGCCGCGGTTGTCCTCCGGGTCGAGGTAGCCGGGGAAGCGCTGGACGCCGCGGACGCACAGCTCGCCCTCGGCGGCCGGCCGTCCGTCCTGGTCGAGCACCAGGTGCTCCAGGCCCGGGTAGAGCGTGCCGATGGGCACCGTCGCCCCCGAGCGCGCCGGGGCGTGTGCGCCCTCCAGACGGAACTGGGCGCAGCTCAGGGTGAGTTCGGTGGGCCCGTACAGGTTCTCCGTCGTGGCCGCCGGTGCCGCCGCCTGCCAGGCCACCGCCTGGGCGCGGGTGAGCGGCTCGCCGCAGAACAGGCTCCAGCGCAGTGTCGGCATGGAGTTCGGGCGCAGCTGCCGCAGCCGGGCGGCGAGCGAGACGACGGAGGGCACGGAGAACCAGTGCGTGATGTTCTCCCGGGCCACGAACCGGGCCGGGGCGAGCAGGTCGTGCGGGCCGGGCACCACGACGGTTCCGCCGGACGCCCATGCCCCGAACAGGTCGAAGACGGACAGGTCGAAGGTGAGGTCGAAGGTCTGGCTCAGGCGTGAGCCCACGCCCAGGCCGTAGCGCGGGACGACGTGGTCGAGGTAGGCCCCGACACTGCGGTGCCGCACCGGGACGCCCTTGGGGGCGCCGGTGGAGCCGGAGGTGAACAGGATGTAGCACACGTCGTCGGGACTGACCGGGCGGGCCGGCGGCGCCGGCCGGGTCGCCGCGGTGTCCGGTGCGTCGGCGGTGAGCGGGGTGACCACCGGCACCGGCAACGCCGCCGCGGCCTGGTCGGGCTGGGCCAGGACCACGTCGAGGCGGGCCCGGGCGGCGATGTCCGCGGTGCGCGCCACCGGGAAGGCGGGGTTGAGCGGAACGACGACGGCGCCCAGGCGCTGCACCGCGAGGTAACCCGCGTACGCCGTGAGGGTGCGGGAGGCCAGCAGTCCCACGGTCCGGGGCGCGGTGCCGCCGTGCGCGTCGAGGAGCAGCCGGGCCAGCCGGCCGGCCAGCGCCTGAAGCCGCCGGTAGGTGTAGGACTCTCCCCCGACCTCCAGGGCGGTCGCGTCCGGATGGCGGCGTGCGGTGGCCGCGAACCGCTCGTACAGCCCCGCCGGGGTGTTCGTGGCGCTGTCAGTGCTCATGGCTCAGGTCCTTGGTGTGCGAGGGGGCCGTCGTCTCCAGGGCCCGTACGGCTTCGAGGAGTTCGGTGAACGCCCGCTCGACCACGGCCGGCCGGGGCCGGCCGCGTGCAGCGGAGGCGGTCGCGAAGCGGGCCGCGCGCGGGAGTTCCGCCCAGGCGGCCGCCGCACGCCCGACGGCCTGCCGGGTCCCGGCGCGGGTGCCCGGCGCGGTGAGCCGGTACCGCTGGTGGCGGGCCGCCGTCCACAGGTCGTCGGCGTGCGCGGCCAGGGCCTGCGGGTCGTGGCACACCCGCTCGGCGACGTGGCGCAGGGCGGAGGCGCCGGTCACCCAGCGGCCCTCGTCGGCCGGTGGCCGCACGGCCCGGGCGCGTTCCAGCCACCGGTAGTGCCGGGCCTGAGCCGGGCTGCCCTCCTCACCCAGCGCGTAGCGGTCGCGGTTGGCGGCCTGCGCGCTCAGGGCGGTCGGCGGGGTGAGGGCGGTGCGCAGTTCCGCGTCGGTCAGTGTGCCCGCCCAGGGGGCGTGGGGGCCGTGCGGGGTGAGGGCCTGGAACGGGTCGTGCACCGCCCAGCGTCCGTCGGTCAGGGGCTCGACGAGCAGCCAGTGCGGGGTCTCGGTCCCGCCGTACGCGGGCGACCAGGGAAGGTGCCGGGTGTTGCCCACGGCGATCACCCGTCCGCGGCGGCCCGCCTCCTCGCTCAGCGCCGCCCGTGCCCTCTCCCAGTCGGCGGCCGAGCGGTGGACGAGGCCGGTGCCGTGGGCGTCGACGTCGATGCGGGTGTGGTGGGAGAAGGCCATCCCGCCCTCGGCGGGGTCGGTGCGTACGGCCAGGCGTACGGCGGCGGCGAACTCGGCGTGTATTCCTGGGCGTTCGGTCTCCAGGTAGGGCAGCAGCGCGGCTGTGTAGCAGCTCAGCTCCGGTGCGGCGGCTTCGGTGGTCATGGCGTCTCCGGTACGCGGGTTCGGTCCGGCAGGGCGGTGTAGGCGACGGACAGCGGGACGGTCGTACGGCCGCGCAGGCTGGTCCAGTGATGGGGGCCCCAGGTGCCGTGGGTGGCGGGCAGCGGGACGTCGATGGTCCAGGGCCGGCCGGCGAGGCCGGTGCCGGCGGCCTTCACGCATGCCTCCTGCACGGTCCACAGCCAGGCGAACTCCCGGGCGCGCAGCCGCGGCGGCAGCCGGCTCAGGGCCTCGGCGCGCCCGCGTGCGCAGCGGCGCAGCAGGGTGTCCGGCACGGACGGCGGCGGGTGCTGCACGTCCAGCCCGACCGCGTGGCCGAGGGCCGCGCAGGCGGCGACCGCGTCGCCGTCGTGGCTGACGCTGATGCCGATGTCGGGCCGGCCGGCGAGGGCGGGGCGGCCGCGCGCGCAGTAGACCACGTCGGCGTCCTGGGCCTCGGGGAAGCGGGCGGCGAGCAGCCCGCGCAACGCCCGCCGGGCGGCGAGGCGTTCGGCGGCGCGGTGCGGGGGCAGTGCGGCGGCACCGGCCAGGTCCGCTTCGGTGAGGTGGCCCCGGGGCGGGCAGCCGTCGGCGAGCGCCACCCACACTCCGGGCGCCGCCTCGGTGAACAGCCGGCCGCGGGTGCGTGCGGCCCGCGGGGCGGTGGGGCGCACCACGGTGCCGTTCATGCGGCCAGTCCCTCCACCAGGGGCACCAGCCGGTCGGCCACGGTGTCCAGGACCACCTCGGTCGCGCCCCCGCCGATGCCGAACAGGGCGGCCTCGGCGCGCAGTTGCTGGATGCCGCCGGCGGCGAACCCGTCCGCGCCCCACAGGTGGGCACAGGCCGACAGGACGTGGTCCACCGTGGCGCCGGACGCCGCCTTGAGCACCGCGGCGGCGGTGGCGTCCCGCTCGCCGGTGATCCTCTCGCACGAAGCGGTCCACAGCGCGTCCAGCGCGCTGATGCGTACGGCGCACTCCGCGAGCCGCTGCCGTACGGCGGGGTTGCGGTCCAGCGGGGTGCCGTCGACGGTGCGGCCGGCGAGCCGCGCGGCGGTGCCGGTGAGGACCCGGCGGCACAGTTCGGTGCCCCAGGCGGCCGAGGCGAGCCGTTCGACGGCGATGTGGCGGGCGAACAGGGCCAGGCCGCGGCCGGGACGTCCGAGCAGGTGGCCGCGGTCCAGCCGGCACCGGTCGAAGGTGACGTGGCCGACACCGGACGCGGCGAACAGTTCGGTGTCGGCCGGGCGGACCGTCACGCCCGGGGCGTCGAGCGGTACGAGCAGCCAGGTGAAGCTGGTGAAATGGCGGCCGGGACGGTGCCGGGCGAGGACCAGGGCGTGGTCGGCGGTGGTGACCGAGGTCACCCAGCGCTTCTCCCCGTCGAGGACGACGGTGCCGTCCTCGCCGTCCGCCGCCGTGAGGTCCACGCGGGTGGCCAGACCGGCGAGGTCCGAGCCGGCCTGCTCGTCGGTGGCCGCCAGCGCCAGCAGCGCCTGTCCCTCGACCGCGGCGCGCAGCGCCTTCTCGGCCACCGGCGTCGACGCGGTCTGCGCCAGCAGAGGCAGCGCGGTGGCCAGTTGGACGAGCAGCGCCAGCACCAGCCCCTGCGGGCCCCGCGCGTCGGCGGCGCCCAGCAGGCGCCGCAGCAGCACCGCGTCGATCGGTCCGGCGGGGCCGGCGGGGTACAGCCGGCCGAGTACGCCGGTGCGGGACAGCCCCGCCAGCACCTCCCGGGCGTCCCGGCCGGGGGGCAGGACGCCGGGTGTCTCAGGCATAGCGCACCTCCTGGTCGAGCAGGGTGAGCCGGCCGTCGGCCAGGTGCAGGCGGTCGTTGCTGTAGTTCAGGGCGGCCGACCTGAGGTCGCGCAGGGCGCGTTCGAGGCCGGTGGGCGAGTCCTTGAGGTATCCGTGCCGCATGCCGAGCGCGGTCACCAGGTCGTCGACCGCCCGGTGGCACTGCTCGGACGCGGTCAGCTTGAGGGCGTTGACCAGCAGCTGGTGGCGGGGGTGCGACAGGTCGGCGTCCTCCTCGACGGCCCGGCGGACGGCGCCGGCGGTGTGCCGCAGCATCGCGTGCACCGTGTCCAGGCGCTGCCGTGCCGTGGAGAGCCGGGTGAGGAGCAGTTCGGAGGAGAGGTCCGAGCGGCGGCGCTCGGGGCCGCGCAGGACGGACACCACGCGTGACAGGGCGCCGCTGGCGGTGCCCAGCCAGGCCGCCGACCAGCCCAGGTGGGCCAGCGGGCCGAAGGTGTTCATCGCGATCCGCCGGAAGGCCCCGTGCTCGCCGACGACCTGGTCCTCGGGGACCCGGCCGGTCAGCTGCAGCGCGGTGCTGTGGCTGGCGCGCATGCCCAGGGGGTTCCAGGTGCCGCGCTGCGCCACCTCGAGCTGGTCGCGGTGGGCGAACACGAGGGAGACCTCGCCGTCGGAACGGGCCCGCGGGCTGCGCATGGTGATGAGGTAACCGTCGGCGTGCAGTCCGCCGGTCACCACCGGCGCGAACCGGTCGATCTCCAGCAGGCCGTCCTGCGCGCCGAGTTCGGCCCGCGCCGACAGCAGGTGGCCGCCCTTGCCGGCCTCGGTGGTGACGGAGGCGAGGTACATCCGTCCGGCGGCGATCTCCGGCAGCAGTTCCGCCGCGAGACGGGGGCCGGCGTGCCCGGCGATCGCGGCGACCTGCTGGCAGTGCATGGCGAACACCATGGCCGTGGACATGTCGGCGCGGCCCAGTTCCATGGTGACGTCGACCAGGTCGTCGACGCTGCCGCCGGGGCCGCCGTGCCGGGTGGGCACCAGCAGTCCGAGCAGCCGGGGCCGCAGGGCGTCGAGCACGGCGAGGGGGAACTCGGCCTGTTCGTCGCAGTGCGCGGCGTGCCGGGCGGCCAGGGCGGCCACCTGGTCGACCTCGGCGCGCAGCGAGGCGGACAGTGCGGACGAAGGGGTGGACGAGTGTGCGGCCGGGGTGGGCGCCGCCGGTGCGGGGGCGCTCACACCGACTCCGCCGTGGCCGTGGCGGCGTCGGCACCTCGCGCCGCCTGGGTGGCCCGCCACAGGTTGCCGGCCGTGGTGAAGGTCTCCTCGACCAGGACCTCGTCGGGCAGGGAGACGCCGAGGTTGTCCTCCAGCGCGAACATCAGCTCGATGGCCTGCATGGAGTCCAGCCCGTAGGTGCGCAGGGGTGTGTCCTCGGTGATCGTCTCACCGCGCAGGAACGGCAGGAACGGCGTGAGCGTCTCGACGAAGCGTGCGTCCATCGTGATCAGTGCCTTTCTCGTGAACAGCCGGGGGAAGGGGAAGCGGTCAGTGGGCTCAGGGCGCCGGTGGTGCGGCGGGCGAGCGGCGGATCAGGGCGCACAGGTCGTCCACCCGGTGCAGGTTCTCCGGCACCAGGTCCTCGGGGGCGAACTCGACGGCGAAGCGCTGCTCCAGCCGTTCCACGACCTCGACCATGCGCAGGGAGCCGAACTCCGCGAGCCGGCTGAGGTCCCCGTCGAAGCCGCCGGTCCCGACGACGAGGGTGTCCTCGTGGACGTTCAGCACCTGCGCGACGACGGAGCGCACCTCGTCCTCCAGGTCCTGCGACGGCCGGGTGCCGAACACCGCGGTGTCGGCGCGCAGCGCCTCGCCGGCTCGTTCGAACAGTCCGGCCGGCTCCGCCCGGCCGCGGGCCACGCGCCGGTAGGCGAGATAGGTGTGTTCGACCACGCCGTCCCAGCGGGTCAGGTGGGCGCGCACCGTCTCGTCCGGCTCGCCGCCGGCCAGGCCGGCGGCGTACGCGGCGTGCAGGTGCCGGGCGCGGGCCAGCAGCCAGGTCTCCAACGTGAACCGCTCCAGGGCGAGGACGCGGTCCGCGTGGTCGGCGTAGGCCCGCAGGTAGGCGTCGATCAGCGCCTCGTCGGCGGGGGTGTGCTCCGGCGCCGGGGCGGGTCCCGGCGTCCGCGCGGACAGGCGCACCGTGACGGTCGTCCGCGGCAGCGCCGCGAACAGGGCGTCCGCCTCGTCGCGGCGGTAGGTCAGGCGCAGGGGGCGGGCCCGCCCCCAGGCGGTGTCGTTGTGGTAGGCGTCGGTGATCGTCACCCCGTCGGCGCCCGGTTCGAGGAGGAAGCTGTGCTCGACGTGCTTGTGCCCGTGGTAGGGCAACCACGGCAGGTGGTAGGCGTCGGCGACGACGTACGACGGCTGCGCCGGCGCGCCGGGCGCCGTGCCGGGCCGGCCCGTCGCGCGGTCGGTGACGACGAGACCGAGCCGGTCCGCGGCGGCGGCGAGCTGGTCGTCGAGGGTGGGTTCGACGGTGGGCAGGCCGCCGGGCCCGTGCGGGGCCGGGGCGAAGCGCAGAGCGGCGCCCAGCCGCAGGTGGGTGTCCGGGCCGTGGTGGCGGTCGGCGAGCACGGCGAGGTTGGCCTGGAGGCAGTCGAGCAGCTCGGCCCGTACCCGCGGCGCCTCCTGCGCGCGCGGCCCGGCCGTCCGCGCGGCGTCCCGGGGGGTGAGGGTGGTCATGCCGTGCCTCCCGGCAGCCCGGCCGCGTCCGGTCCGTCGCCGATGCGGGTCAGGCCGCGCACCGCCTCCCGCAGTCCCTCGGGGTCGGGTGCGCTGTCGGCCAGTTCACCGGCCAGCAACTGCTGGTAGGCGCCGAGGTCGAGGTAGCCGTGGCCGCTCAGGCAGACCAGCACGCCCCGCGGGAGGCGGTCCGCCTCGTCCCCGGCGGCGAGCCGGGCCGCCACGGCCAGTGCGTGCCCCGACTCGGGGGCGGGCAGCACCGCCTCCGACAGCGTGAACCGACGGCCCGCCTCCAAAGCCTCCACCTGCCCGACGGCCACCGCCTCCACCTCGCCGGAGTGCCGCAGCGCCGAGACGAGTTTGGCGGCGCCGTGATAGCGCAGCCCGCCGGAGTGGGAGTCGGGAATGCGGTAGTCGCTGCCGATGGTGTACATCGCCTCGCGGGGGCCGGTGCCCGTCGCGTCGGTCTTGTCGTACGCGTAGACGCCCCGGCTCAGTTTCGGGGAGGCGGCGGACTCGGCCGCCACCAGGCGTGGCGGCACGGTGCCGGCCGCCCGGGCGGAGGCGAGGAAGGGCAGGGCGATGCCGCCGAAGTTGGAGCCGGCGCCGACCGCGCCCACCACGGCGTCCACCGAGGCGCCCGCGGCGGCGAGCTGCTCCTCGCTCTCCAGGCCGATGACCGACTGGTGCAGGATGCTGTACGTCTCGCCGCTGCCGATGCAGAACGCGGCGCCCTCGTGGGTCCGGGCGTACTCGACGGCCTCGCCGATGGCCAGCGAGAGGCTGTTGCCCTGGCTGCCGTCGTCGGCGGCGGCCACCGCGGTCAGCTCGCTGGGGCTGGCGTGCACCCGCGCGCCGAGCATCCGCATCAGTACGCCGCGGTAGGGCTTCTTGGCCAGGCTGGAGCCGACCATGAAGACCGTGCAGCGCAGGCCGAACATCGCGCAGGCCGCGGCCATCGCCGTGCCCCACTGCCCGGCGCCGGTGCCGGTGACCAGCTCGGTCACCCCGGCCCGCTGGTAGTAGTAGGCCTGGGCGAGCGCCGTGTTGAGCTTGTGGCTGCCGGAGATGTTGCCGCCCTCGTACTTGACCCAGACCGGGACGCGGGCGCCGATCGCCCGCTCGAAGCCGCGGGCCCGCCACAGCGGTGTGGGCCGGAAGGAGCGGTAGGCCTCGGCCACCTCCTGGGGGATGTCCCAGAACTCCCGCGGCTGCAGGCTCTGCCGCATCAGCTCCATCGGCAGGTTGATGTGGATGCCGGAACCGGGCGCGGCGTTCTCCGGCGGCAGGTCGGCGGGCAGGGCGGTGTCCAGGTGCGGCAGGACGCTGCGCCAGCGTCCCGGTACGCGGATCCCGGGCACGGTCGGGGGCGCGGTGACGCGCTCGGTGACGGGCGCGCTCATCGGGCGGTCTCCACGGCGGTGGCGACCAGGTCGATCAGGTCGCGTACGGTGGTGAAGCTGCGGCCCACGAACAGGTCGTCGGGCAGGGCCAGTCCGAGGTCGTCCTCCAGGCGGATGAGCATGCCCAGGAACCCCAGGGAGTTGACCTTCAGCAGGGGGCCGTTGAGCGGTTCGTCCTCGGAGACGGTGGCAGGGTCCACGGACAGCCGGGACTCGGTGACGACCAGGCGCCGCACGGCGGCGGCGATGCGGTCGTGGTCCGGTGCGGTGGACGCGGGCGGCGCGGTGGACACGGGCGTTTCGCTGGACATGTTCGGGTGAGCCCTTCTCGGCCCGGACGTGCGCGGGCCGGATGGTGGCGGGGGTGGCGTCGGGTGGCGCGGCGGTCAGGTGCGCAGGGCGCCCCGGGCCTCGACCACCCACTGGCTGGTCAGCAGCGAGCCGAGGGCGACCGGGCCGCGCACGTGCAGCCGGCCGGTGGAGATGGACAGTTCGGGGCCGAGCCCCATGGTCGGGCCGTCGTGCAGGCGCAGGGAGCCGTTGACGATCAGCGCGGCGGCGTCCACGGCGGCGGTGTAGGCGGCGACGGCCGCCTCGTCGGTGGCGACGACGCCCTCGGTGTGCCCGGAGCCGTGGCGGCGCACGTGGGCCACCGCCGCGTCCAGGCCGTCGACGACGTGGACGCCGATCGCCGGCTCCAGCACCTCGCGGCCGAAGTCGTGCTCGGCCAGGGGCTCCTCGTGCAGGCCGTCGGCGGCCGCCCCCTCGGGGTCGGCCAGGGGCGGCAGGGCCGGGTCGGTGCGCAGGGTCACCGGCCCCTCCCAGCGGCGGGCCGCCTCCCGCAGGTGCGCCGTGAACTCCTCGGCCACCGACCGCTCGACCAGGACCAGTTCGAGGGCGTTGCAGGCGGTCGGCTCGGTCATCTTGCTGTTGAGGGCGATCGACGCGGCCAGCGGCAGGTCGGCGCTGGCGTGCACGAAGAGGTGGTTGACCCCGCCACCGCTGGCGATGACCGGCAGGGTGCTCGCGGTGCGGCAGTAGTCCACCAGCGACGGGCCGCCCCGGGGTACGAGGACGTCCGCTGCGTCCGGCCGGGCCAGCAGCCAGCGCAGCTGGGAGCGGTCGGGGTCGTCCAGCACCGTGGCCAGCGCCTCGGGCAGCCCGGCCTGGACGCAGGCGGTGCGGATCGCCTCGCCCAGTTCGGCGTTGGTCGCCGCGATCTCCTTGCCGCCGCGCAGCAGCACGGCGTTGCCGGTGGCGACGCACAGCAGGGCGCCCTCGACGGTGGCCGTCGGCCGCGCCTCGTACACCATGAGGACGACGCCGAGGGGCTTGCGCACCTGCCGGCGGCTGCCCCAGTCGCCGACCGGGCTCGGCGGACCGGGAGCGGTGACGTGCGGCAGTGCCTCGTGCACCTGCTCGGTCAGCCGGGTCAGCACCTGGAGGTGGGCGTCGCGCAGGCGCAGCCGGTCCACCAGCGTGGGCGGCATGCCCCGGCGCTCGGCCGCGGCGACGTCCTCCTCGTTGGCCTTGCGGATCCGTGGCCACCGGGTGCGCAGTTGCTCCCCCAGGCGCAGGCAGTACTCCTGATAGGCCGGGGCGCCGACGGGGGGCGCCTGCACGCAGGCCTCGCGTGCCGCGCGGGCGACTTCTTCGATCATGACTCCCTACCACATGAATTGGCCGCCGTCGACGATCAGCTTCTGCCCGGTGATGTACGAGCTGCGGGAGTCCACCAGGAACTCCAGGGCGTCGGCGATCTCGGCGGTGGAGGCGATTCGTCCTTGCGGGATGGTGCGCAGCACGGCCTCGCGTGCCGCGTCGTCGTCCAGGCGGAACCGGGTGACGACCTCGTCGGTCCGGGTGAAACCGGGGATCAGGCAGTTCACCCGGACCGCCGGCGCCAGTTCCAGGGCCAGGCACTTGGTCAGGTGCAGCAGGGCCGCCTTGGCGGCGCAGTAGGCGGCGCCGTCGGTGCGCGGGCGCAGGCCGGTCGTGGCGCCGATGTTGACGATGCTGCCACCGGGTCCGTCCAGCATGTGCGGGGCGGCCGCGTGGGTGAGGTTCAGGGCGCCGAAGAGGCTGGTGCCGATGACCGTGTCCCACTCGGCGGGGGTGCTCCGCAGGAAGGGCTTGTCGATGTTGACGCCCGCGTTGTTGACCACGACGCCCGGCGGTCCGTACCGCTCGACGGCGTCCGACACGGCGTCGGCCACGGCACCGGGGTCGGTGACGTCGGCGCGCACGGCGCGGACGGCGGGGCCGAGGGCGGCCTCGGTGGCGCGGGCGGCCTCCTCGTCGGCGCGGTACAGGGCGACCACCTGGTGGCCGCGGCGGGCCAGGCGCTCGGACAGGGCGCGTCCGATGCCCCGGGTGCCGCCGCTGACCAGGGCCAGGGAGCCGGCGCCGGCGAGGCGGCCGGTGGCCTGAACCGGCGTGGTGGCGGTGCTCATGTCCTGCCCGTCCGCGCCAGTACCTTCGCCCGGTCGACCTTGCCGGTCGCGCCCAGCGGCAGTTCGTCCAGGACCGCGATCACTTCGGGGACCATGTGGACGGGCAGCCGTTCGCGCAGCGCCCGGCGCAGCCGGCCGGTGAAGACGTCCGCCGGCACCGCCGCGTCCTCCGGCACGACGTGCGCCTCCAGCCGGTCCCGGCCGCCGGGGCCCTTGCCGACGCCGACCACCGCGCCGCGCACCTGCTCCAGGCCGCGCAGCACCACCTCGATCTCCTCCGGCTCGATCCGGAAGCCGCGGATCTTCACCTGCCGGTCGACGCGTCCCAGGAACACGAGGTCCTCGCCGTCCCGGCGGACCAGGTCGCCCGTGCGGTAGTAGACGCCCTCGCGTCCCGGGAGCCGTACGAAGCGCTGGGCCGTCAGGTCAGGGCGGTTGAGGTAGCCGCGGGCCACGCACCGGCCGCCGAGGTACAGCTCGCCGCCGGCGCCCGGGGACACCTCGCGGCCCTCGTCGTCGAGGACCACGGCCTCGTGACCGGGCACGCAGGTACCGATGGGCACCTGGTCGCCGCCGTCCCAGCCCTGCCGGATCCAGTACCGGGTGGCGGCGATCACCGCCTCGGTGGGGCCGTAGCCGTTGCACAGCGGCACGTGGCCGAGCGGCCCGGCCGCCCACCGCCGCACCACGGCGGCGCTGGGCGCCTCCCCGCCGAAGAAGACGGCACGCAGTCCGCCGAGCAGCTCCACGTCGCGCTCCGACAGCTCCTCGCCGAAGAACGTCTCGAAGTAGGCGGTGGTGCACCCCACGTAGGTGACGTCGTGCTCACGGACCCGGGCGAACAGCTGCGGGCCGGTCCACAGCGCGGAGCCGCGCAGGAGCACGGTGCCGCCCGCCACCAGGCCCGCCCACATCTCCATGACGGTGGCGTCGAAGGCGGGCGCCGAGAAGGACAGCAGCACGTCGTCGTCGGCGAGGCCGTAGGCCTCCACCGCGCCCGCCAGGTGCGCGGCCAGCGCCCCGTGGTCCACGCACACGCCCTTCGGGGTGCCCGTCGAACCGGAGGTGTAGATCACGTACGCCTGGTCGTCGGGGCCGGGGCGGCCGTCCGGCACGCCGTCGTCCGGTGTGCCGGACGCCACCGCCTCGGCCACGTTCAGGACCGGGGCCCCGCACAGCCCGGCGGGGGCGGCGGATCCGCCGGTGGCGAGGACCAGTGGTGCGCCGGTGTCCGCGAGCACGTGGCGCTGCCGCTCCTCGGGCCAGGCCGGGTCCAGCGGCGTCCAGGACGCCCCGGCCAGCCAGCAGCCGAGGACGGCGGTCATGAAGTGCTCGTTGCCGGGGCCCAGCACCCCCACCACCGAGTCCCGTACCGGGCCGTGTGCGGCCAGCGCCCGCGCCACGGCCCGTGCGCCGTCCCACAGTCGGCGGTAGCTGAGCCTGGCGTCGGCGCAGATGACCGCCGTACGGTCCGGGGTGCGCCGCGCCCGCTCCTCGATCGCGTCCAGGGTCGTCGTCACGTCCGTCCTTCCCTCCATCGCTCAGGCACCCCCGTCCAGGTGGGCGGCGAGCGCCCGGACGGTCGGCCGGCGGAAGAAGTCGCCGACCGTCGGGGGCCGGTCCGTGGTCTCGCGCAGCGCCGCGATCAGCTTCAGCACGTCGAAGGAGTTGCCGCCCAGGGCGAAGAAGGAGTCGTCGGGGCCGCTCGGCTCGGTGCCGAGCAGCGTCGTCCACAGGTCGCGGACCATGCGTTCGGTCCCGGTCGGCTCCCAGCCGGATGCCTCCCCGGCCGGCTGGGCGGTGCGCAGCCGGCCCGCCTGGAGCGCGCTCGTCAGGGCGGTGCGGTCGACCTTGCCGTTCGGGGTCAGCGGCACCGCGTCGATCAGCCGTACGTGCCGGGGGAGCATGTAGGGGGGCAGGATCCGCTCCAGGTGCGCCCGGACGGCCGCCTCCTTCGGCTGTGCCCGCCCGGCCGGCCGCAGGAACAGGCACAGGGCGGCCTGTTCGCCGGCGCCGGTCACCGCCGCGACGGCCTCGCCCACCTCGGGAAGGCGCTCCGCGGCGGACTCCAGTTCGCCCAGCTCCACCCGGTGGCCGCGCACCTTGACCTGCGCGTCGCGGCGGCCGAGGAACACCAGGGCGCCGTCCTCCGCGAGCAGGGCCAGGTCGCCGGTGCGGTAGACCCGGGCGGTGGAGCCCCGCGGCGCGCCCGGCGCGGGCAGGAACGCCGCCGCGGTGCGCTCGGGGTCGTTGACGTAGCCCACCGCCGGGCACACCCCGCCCAGGTACAGTTCGCCCACCGCGCCCGGCGGCACGTCCCGGCCGTCGGGGGTGAGCAGGTGGACGTCCACGCCCGGCACCGGCAGGCCCACGGGGACGTGGTCGTGGGCGGGCAGGTCGTCGCCGCGCACCACGTGCCAGGTGACCGCGGTCGTCTCGGTCGGGCCGTAGAGGTTGACCAGCTCGCGTGCGGTGTCCCGGGCCAGCAGCCGCCGCAGCCTCTCGTCCAGGTTCAGCTGCTCCCCGGAGACGCAGAGGTACCGCACGGTGGGCAGGTCCAGTCCGGCCTCCTCCATGGCGCCGGCGAACGCGCCGGCCACCGCGACCGGCAGGTAGACGTGGGTCAGTTCCTCCCGCTCGGCCAGACGGGCCACGGCCGTCAGGTCCCTGCGGTCCAGTCCGCCGAGTCCGACCACCGTCCCGCCGCAGGCGAGGGTGGGGAAGATCTCCTGGTAGGAGACGTCGAACCCGAGGGGCGCGTACTGCAGGAACCTGCTGTCCGGACCCATGCGCAGCTCGCGCAGCTGCCAGTGCAACAGGTTCACCAGCGGGCCCTGTCCCATGTGCACGCCCTTGGGACGGCCGGTCGAGCCGGAGGTGAACATGATGTACACGGGGTCCGTGCCGTCCGCCGCCCGGGGCGCCTCGGCCGTGCCCGCCTCGGCCTCCAGCTGGGCGGGGGTGGCGCGCGGCGGCCCGTCCGGCACCGCGTCCCGGTCACCGACGGTGAACCGGCATCCGGACCGCTCGATCATGTAAGCCAGCCGTTCGGCGGGCAGGGAAGTCTCCAGCGGCAGGTAGGCCGCCCCGCGCCACAGGACGGCGAGCATCGCCACCACCGTCTCCACCAGGTCGCCCGGGACGACCGCCACGGTGTCGCCGCGGCCCACGCCACGCCCGGCCAGGCCGGTGGCGGTCCGCTCGGTGCGCCGCAGCAGCTCCGCGTAGGTGACCTCGCAGCCGCCCGGCTGCCGTACGGCGACGGCGTCGGGGTGGCGGCGCGCGGCCTCGCGCACCAGGCCGAGCAGGCCGCCCGGCGCGTCGGTGTGCCCGTCGGCGCCCCGCCGCAGGATCCGCTGGATCGTGCCGCGCCGTGCGCTGAGCCCGGCCAGCAGGCTCCCGGTGCCCGCCGACGGCGTCTCGACGGCGTGCAGCACCAGCTCCCGGTACTCGGTGAGGAAGCGGCGCGCGTAGGACTCGGGCAGCAGGTCCTGGTCGTAGTCCAGTTCGATGCGCAGGCCGTCCTCGACGGCGGTCGCGCCCAGCCAGAGGTCGAACTTGGCCGAGCCGTTCTCCAGGATCTCGATGCGGCCCTCGCTCCACGGCGTCAGCGGCACCCGGGTGCGCAGCTCGTCCTGCATGGCGAACATGCACTGGAAGACCGGATTGCGGTTGCTGGAGCGCTCCGGGGCCAGCCGCGTCACCAGGGCGTCGAAGGGCACCGACTGCCGGGCGCGGGTCTCGCGCACCGTCGCCGCCACCGCACGGCAGTGCTCCTCGAACCGCACGTCCCGGGCCGGCAGCGCCATGGGCAGGGTGTTCACGAAGAAGCCGCACAGCTGGTGCGAGGCCACCGTGCGCCGGGTGGCGAACGGGCTGCCCACCACGACGTCGTCGGTGCCGGCATAGTCGCCGAGCAGCAGTCCGTAGCAGGCCAGCAGCAGCGCGTACGGCGTGGTGCCGAGGTCCCGGGCGGCCCGCTCGACGCGCGCCCGCTGCGGCCGGTCGAGCAGCAGCCGCAACCGCCGGGCCCGGTGGGCGGTGTTCTCGGGCCGGCCGGGCACCGGGTAGAGCGTGGTGGGGGCCACCCCGGCCAGCGGTGCGGCGAGGGTGTCGGCCTCCCCCGCGTCCACCGCCGTCCGCGCCGCCGCGCACTGCGCCGCGAGTTCCGCGCGCAGCGTGCGCTCACGCCTTTCGGCCAGGGCCGCGGGGTCCTCCTCGCCGTCGGCGGCCGGGCGGCCCAGGGCCTGCCGGTATCCGGCGCAGATCTCGTCGACGAGGACGCGGACCGACACCCCGTCGCTGACGGTGTGGTGCACCGTCGCCAGCAGGGCGGACCGGGCGGGCGCGTCCGGCGCGGACGTCAGCAGCCGGAACCGGCACAGCGGGGCGCGGGACAGGTCCAGGGGCAACCGTACGAACTCCTCGGTCTGCTCCTCGAGCCAGGTCTCCCACGCCGCGCCGCCGTCGTGCCCGGCGGTCTCCCAGGGGAGATCGGCCGACCGGGCGATGCGGGCTTCGGGGCCGGCAGGACCGGCGTGGAACTCGGTGCGCAGCGCCGGCTGCACCAGCACCAGCCGCTCCAGGGCGGAGCGCATCGCGTCGGCGTCCAGTGAGCCGTCGAAGACGATGCGGAAGCTGTTGTTGTACAGGTCCTTGCGGACAGCGGCTTCCTGGATGAACAGCAGGCTGCGCTGGGCGTCGGTCAGGGGGAGCGTCTCCCCCTCGTCCTCGGGTCGTGTCCCGGGCGTGTGCTGCCGCAGGTCGAGGGCGGTCACGGGCGCGGCCCTCCGTTCCACCGGCCGACGAACTCAGCCAGGTCGCCGACAGTGACGAGTCGTGCCAGGTCGTGCGGCTCGATCTCCTGCGTCTCGTCCGCCGCCAGGTCGGCGATGATGCGCAGCAGCAGCAGGGAGTCGACGCCCAGGTCCGTCAACTCGCTGGTCTCGTTCATCGGTTGGTCCCCGACCCGGCGGGCTATGCAGGCCTGGACGTCTTCGGTGGTCGTCATGCGGAGCAACCGCCCTTTCTGCGGAATCCGGCGTCGGTGACCAGCACAGCAGTCCGTCCTAACGATCCGGTTGTCGAAGGGCTACCGGCCGGGCGGGCACGGCCGCCGACGTGCGTCGCTAGTGATCCGGTAGCCGCCGGTGAGCCGAACGTCAGGAGCGGCTGGTGTGCTGGGTTGCGCACCCCGGGGGCGGTTCCGCGACCCATGCCCGGCCCGCGCCGGCCGCGTCCGCCCCCGCCCACAGGCCCGCCGGGCCGGAGAACGGAGAGCGGAGCATTGGGAACCCCGAATGACCTGATCGAGCGACACACCGCGCCCGGGGCGGCCGGCGGTCGGACGGTGCACGGCCTGTTGGACGAGGCCGTGGCCGAGACCCCGCACCGGCCGGCCGTACGGGATGCGACCGGCACCTGGACCTACGCCCGACTGGCCGACGAGGCCGCACGGCTGACCGCGTGGCTGGCGGCCCGCGGGGTGGGCCACGGCGACCGCGTCCTGCTCCAGCTGCCCACCGACCGGACGCTGGCCGCCCTGTTCTACGCCACGGTGCGGCGCGGGGCGGTCTTCGTGCCGGTGCACCCCGCCATGAAGCCGTTCCACCTGCGGTCCGTCGTCGCCGACGCCGGCCCCGCCCTCGTCCTGACCGACGCCGAGGGCGTCCGGCGTCTGCGCCCCCTGACCGATGCCCCCGTCCACGACATCGCCGACGTCCTCACCGAGGCGGCGGCACAGGAGCCCGGCCCGGTCGTGGCGCCGGAGGTGTCCGGCGACGACCTGGCCACCCTCATCTACACCTCCGGCAGCACCGCCGCCCCGAAGGCCGTGGCCTGTCCGCACGCCGCCGTGGTGTTCGCCTCCACCGCCCTGGTCGGCGCCCTGGGCTACCGCTCGGACGACGTCGTGTTCTGCCGGTTCCCGATGTCCTGGGACTACGGCCTGTACAAGGTCCTGATGACCTGCGTCGCCCGCTGCGAGATCGTCCTCGCGGACGGTGACTCGGACTTCACCGTGCTGCGCCGCATGCACGAGACCGGCACGACCGTGGTGCCGCTGGTCCCCTCGTACGCCACGATGATCGTCTCGCTGGCCCGGCGCCACCCCGAACGGCGGCCGCCCGTACGGATGTTCACCAACACCGGGGCCGCCCTGCCCGCGGCCACCGCCGACGCCCTGCGCGCCCTCTTCCCCGGCGCCCGGGTGGTGCGCCAGTACGGGCAGACGGAGGCCAAGCGGATCACCGTCATGCCGCCCGAGGAGGAGCACGAGCGGCCGCACAGCGTCGGCCGTGCCCTGCCCGGCACCCGTGTGCTGATCTGCGGACCCGACGGTGCTCCCCTGCCGCCGGGCACCGTCGGCGAGATCGTCGCCGTCGGCCCGCACGTGATGCGCGGCTACTGGCGCAACCCCGAGGCGACCGCCCGGAGTTTCCGCCCCGACCCCGACGACCCGGCCGTCACCCGGCTGCACACCGGCGACTACGGACACCTCGACGACGACGGCTACCTCTACTTCGAAGGCCGCCGGGACGACATGTTCAAGCGCAAGGGCTTCCGTATGAGCACCCTGGAGATCGAAACCGCGGCCCTGGACATCCCCGGTGTGCGGGCCGCCGCCGCGCTCCCCCCGGACGACCGCCACGACCTCACCCTGTTCGTGGAGAGCGACCTGGACGAGGGCACGGTCGTGCGGGAGCTGATGGAACGCCTGGAGACCGCGAAGATGCCCGACCGGTGCCGGGTCCTGGCGGAGTTCCCGCTCACCCTGCACGGCAAGAACGCCCGGCGGGAACTGGCCGCCCTGATCGACGGAGAGCGCCCGTGAGCCTCAGCCCCCACCTCCACGACCTCGCCGAGCGGTACGGCACCCCGCTGTACGTCTACGACCTGGCCCGGGTGCGCGCCGCCCGCCGCGACCTGTTCGGCTTCCTGCCCGAGGGCGTGGAGGTCTACTACGCCTTCAAGGCCAACCCCCATCCCGACCTCGTGCACGCCCTGCGCGCCGGCGACGGGCCCGCCTGCAAGGCGGAGATCAGTTCCACCGGCGAGCTGGCCACCGCGCTGCGGGCCGGCTACCGGGGCGCGGACATCCTCTACACCGGCCCCGGCAAGACGGCGGGCGAACTCGACGAGGCCGTCCGCGCCGGCGTGGGCCTGTTCTCCGCGGAGTCCCTCGGCGACCTGGAGCACATCGGCCGCGCGGCCCTGGCCCACGGCACCACCGCCCACTGCCTGCTGCGCATCAACAGCGTGACGGCGAGCGCCGCCAGCGGGGTGCGCATGACCGGCAAGCCCACCCAGTTCGGCATCGACAGCGAGACGGTCCGCGAGGCCGCCGCCGCGCTGACCTCCGTGCCCGGCACGTCGGTGGAGGGGCTGCACCTGTTCTCGCAGAGCAATGCCCGTGACGAGGAGAGCCTGGTGGCGGAGTTCCGGCACACGCTGGAGACCGCCGCCCGCATCCAGGACGAGCTGGGGGTGCGGCTGCGCGTGCTGGACATCGGCGGGGGCTTCTCCGTGCCCTACGGCCGCACCGGCGAGCGCGCCGCCTACCCCAAGCTGCGCGGCGAACTCGCCGCCGCCCTGGACGTGTTCTTCCCCCAGTGGCGCCAGGGCCTGCCGCGGATCGCCGTGGAGTCCGGCCGTTACCTCGTCGGTGACAGCGGCCACCTCGTCACCGCGGTGACCAACCTCAAGACCGGGCGCGGCCACACCTTCGCCGTCCTGGACGCGGGCATCAACCACTTCGGCGGCATGTCGGGGCTGGGCCGGCTGCTGCCCGTCTCCGTGGAGGTCCCGGTGGACCAGGACAGCAGGCAGGTCACCCTGGCCGGTCCGCTGTGCACCCCGGGCGACGTCCTGGGCCGCAACGTCACCGTACCGGCCGGCCTGGCGCCCGGTGACCTCCTCGCCGTGCCGAACACCGGTGCCTACGGGCCCACGGCCAGCCTGCTGATGTTCCTCGGCCGGCCCAGCCCGGTGGAGGTCGTCATCGACGGCGAAGCCACCGTCTCCGTCACCCGCATCGAACGCACCCGGGTCCCGTACGCCGCGGAGCGCGCACATGACTGACCTCTCCCCACCGGCCGCCACCGCTCCCGACCGCGCCCGGGCCACGGTCGTCGTCACCACCGTGGCCTCCGACTCCCACACCTGGAACCTCGTTTTCCTGCAGCTGCTGCTGGAGGAACTCGGCTACCACGTCGTCAACCTGGGCCCGTGCGTCCCCGACGAGCTCCTGGTGCACCACTGCCGGGAGATCCGCCCGGCCGCCGTGATCATCAGCAGCGTCAACGGCCACGGCGCCCAGGACGGGCTGCGCGTCATCCGCGCGCTGCGCGAGGACGAGCTGACCGCCGCGCTGCCCGTCGCCATCGGCGGCAAACTCGGCGTGGACGGCGGTGCCACCTCCCACGCCGAGCGGCTGCTGGCCGCCGGTTTCGACGCCGTCTTCGAGGACGGCACCGACACCCTGGCCGCCTTCCGCCGCTTCCTGAACGACCTGGGCAGCGGAGCGGACCGCGCGCTGGGCACCCGCCCGCGGCGCGCCGGCGACGGGCGCACGCGCCAGGCCGACGAGCAGATGGGCGTCCCCGCATGAGGCCGCCCGCGCCGGGCGCGAGGCCGGACCGCCGCCCGGGCTCCGCCCCCGCCGGTCCGGCCTCGCGCGGCTTCGGCGACTTCGTCCGCGCCCACGGCGGCAACGGCCGCCTGGTGGTCCAGCCCCGGATGGGCTTCAGCGACCCGGCGGCCATGCGCGCCGGCCTGGCCGCCACCCGGGCCGCCGCCGCCCGCACGGTCGGTACCATCACCCTGGACGCCCACACCCGCGTCGGCCGTCTCGACGCCGCCGCGGCCGCCCTGCGCCAGGGCACCCCCCTCAATGGTTACCCCGTGGTGACCCACCCCCCGGCCGTCACCGCGCAGGTCCTCGACGGCATCCGAAGCCCCGGTTTCCCCGTCCAGGTCCGGCACGGCTCCGCCCGACCGGTCGGCATCTTCCGGGCGTTGGCCGCACTCGGCCTGGACGCCAGCGAAGGAGGTCCCGTCTCCTACTGCCTGCCCTACGGCAGGACTCCCCTGGCCGAGTCCGTCACCCAGTGGGCCACCGCCTGCGAACTGTTCGCCTCCCTGCGCGAGACCGGCCGCGAACCCCACCTGGAGACCTTCGGCGGCTGCATGCTCGGGCAACTGTGCCCACCGAGCCTGCTGGTGGCCATCAGCGTCCTGGAAGCGCTGTTCTTCCTCCGGCACGGCGTACGCAGCCTGTCGGTCAGCTACGCCCAGCAGGGTTGCCCGGAACAGGACACCGAGGCGATCGCGGCCCTGCGCCGCCTGTGCGCGGAGCTCCTGCCGACCGACGACTGGCATGTGGTCGTCTACACCTACATGGGCGTCTTCCCCGAGACCGAGCGGGGCGCCCGGCGGCTTCTGGCGAGCAGCGCCGAACTCGCCGTGCGGACGGGGGCGGAACGGCTCGTCGTCAAGACGGTCGCCGAGTCACGGCGCATCCCCACCGTGCGGGAGAACGTCGATGCCCTGGAACTGGCCGCGGCCACCGCGGAGACCGCCGGGCGGACCGCACCGACGCCGCTCCCCCAGCCGGCCGACAGCCCCACCTACCAGGAGGCCGCCGCCCTCGTCCACGCCGTCCTCGACCTGCACCCCCACCTCTCCCAGGCCCTGCTGCTCGCCTTCCGCCGCGGCTACCTCGATGTCCCCTACTGCCTCCACCCCGACAACCGGGGCCTGACCCGCAGCTACATCGACCCGGCCGGCCGGCTGTGCTGGGCCGCCACCGGCAACCTGCCCATCAGCCACCTGGTACGCCCCCGCAGCGGTACCCGCCTCACCTCCGCCACCCTGCTCGCCGACCTCACCCGTGTCCGCAACCACTTCGACGCACCCGCACCCCCGGCGGTCGCCTCCCGCGCACCGGCGGGGGGCTGAGCCGCCCCGGCGGGAGCGCGGCTGAGCACGTCGGGCGCAACCCCCGGCTCGTGTGGTGCGCAGGGGGCGTGCGGTGCCGCCGGGAGTGCCTCACGCGCCCACACGCACGCTCTGCACACACCTGGCCACTTTAGGTGACGATGGGGGTCGCCCTTCCGATACGTCCCTCACGGAACCAGGGGAAAGAGGACGACTTCCATGCGCCATGTCACTTCGCTCGCCGTCGCCTCGGTCGCCTTGGCGGCGGCCCTCGGCACAGCGACCCCCGCCACCTCCGCCCCGGCCGCTCCGGCAACCGGTGGCGCCGCCGCCGCGGCCTTCCGCTGCGACCCGGGGCACTTCTGCATCTACAGCGACTGGGACGGCGGCGGCACCCGCTGCCAGTGGACGTCGGAGAAGGTCGCGAACACCGCCGACTTGTGTTCCTTCATCCGCAACGGCAAGAACGTGCGGTCCGTGTGGAACGGCACCGGCCACCGCGTCCAGTACTACACGCAGACCAACTTCAACGCCCGCGTCGGCTCGACGGCCGCCGGCCATGGGGGCAACCTCCAGGGCACTTACCAGATCCGCTCCTTCAAGAAGCAGTAGACGGGGTACGACCGGACCCGCCCCGGACCCGTCCTGCGACGGAGGGTGGCCGCCCGGGCGGCCGTCGGCCCGGGCGGCCACCCTCCCGGTGCCGGCCGGTACCGCCTGCCGATCATGGAGTCAGCGCGGCGGACACCCGCGCCAGGCGGTCGTCCGCCAGGGCGAAGTCGTTGCCGGGGTTGTGGAAGGAGTACCTGCCGTTGTCGACACGGACACCGCCTTGGGCAGTGGTCCAGCGCGCAGGACCTGACGGCCGTTGGCTCTCCGAGAAGACGGCGGCCAGTGGCTGCGCGGCCTCGACCCCCAAGCGGGCGCTCAGCGCGGCCGCCGGACGGAAGACGGCTTGCTCGGGGACGGTGTCGTCGCAGGACGGCACTCCGGTCTCGGAGGTGTTCGACGACGCAGTCCCGCAGGTCGTCCAGGACCTCGTCGGCGTCCCACTCGATCCGGTTCAGCAACCGCTGGATGTGATCGGGCCCGCGTACCCGGCCTCCTCCGCCAGCGTCCAGCCGTTACTCCGCTCCAGCGGTGCGATCAGCCCCCGCACACAGGCAGGCGCCGACTGACCCCGAACGGGCGCAGTTCGACTCCACGGCCGTGCTCGTGAACTACACCCTCGGCGTCGCCGGGCAGAACGCCGCGAACGCACGCGCGCACGCGCACGGCACCGATCGAGTGGCTCTCCTCAGCGCGGTCGCCGCGCAATGGGAGCAGCTCGATCCTGCGCGGTACCCGTTCGTGCACCAGGTGGCGGCGCAGCTGCCCGAGCACGACGACCGTGAGTAGTTCCTCGCGGGTATCGACCTCATCCTGGCGGGCGTCGAAGCCGGCGGCTAGCGCCACGACCGCACGGGTCGGTCGGGTGGGTGGACGCGGCGGCTGGACGTGCGGTGACGTCCGGTTCGACCGCCGACGAGCGCGGTGGCCGAGCCCGCCCCTCGACGAGCGAGCGGGCTCGCGCCCGGCGACTGCTGCCGCCGGGCGCGAGTCCCGGAAGAGGCGGGGTCCGGCTGCTGCCGCCCGGGAGTCGGGCGGCAGTGTCAGCGCGGCCGGTTCCTCACCCTCCCCCGCTCATCAGGGGAGGGTCCACTTCTGGTTGGATTCGCCGTGGCAGGTCCACAGGTGGACGGCGGTGCCGTCGTTCCAGGTGCTGCCCGAGGCGTCCAGGCACTTGCCGGACTGCGGATTGCGGACCGTGCCGTCGGCCTGGACCGCCCACGCCTGCGCCCCGGTGCCGTTGCAGGTCCACAGCTGCACCTTCGTACCGTCCGCACTGCCGCCACCGGCGACGTCCAGGCACTTGCCGAGGGCTTTCAGCGTGCCGTCACCGGAAACTGTCCACCGCTGCGCGGAAGTGCCGTTGCAGGTCCACAACTGCACCTTCGTACCGTCCGCGCTCTGAGCGCCGTCCACGTCCAGGCACTTGCCGCCCACACCCTTCACCTCACCCGAACGGGGGTCGGGCTGCTGTGGGCCGCCCTGCTTGATCCGGACGTTGCGGAAGGACACCTCGTCGCCGTCGCCGTGGTTCTGGATGCCGATGTGGCCCTGGCGCAGACTCCGGGCGGGGTCCGTGCTGGTGAAGTCGTTGATCTTGCGGCCGTTCAGGAAGATCTCCAGCCGTTCACCGGTCACCCGGAGTTCGTAGGTGTTCCACTCCCCCGGCGGGTTCAGCGCCGCGTCGCGAGCGGCGAGGTCCGCGGACCGGAAGCCGTAGACGGCGCCGGTGGTGCGGTCGGCGGCGTCGGTTGCGTCGATCTGGATCTCGTAGCCGTTGTTCACCGCCGACCAGGGGTCGTCGGAGGCCGGGAAACCCACGAGGACACCGGAGTTGTCGTCCCCGGCGGCCCGCCAGTCGAGCTTGAGTGAGTAGTCGCCGGTGAACTCCTCGGCGGAGTACCAGAGCATGCCCATCCCGCCCCGGGAGGTGAGGGTGCCGTCCGCGAGGGTGAAGCCACCGGGACCGGCCTGCTTCCAGCCGGTGGTGGAGGTGCCGTCGCACAGAGGCCGGTAGCCGGTCTCGGGCCGGCAGTCGGCGTTCGTCATGCCGGCCGCCCAGCGGATCCCGCCCAGAAGGTGCCGGCGGAAGGCGGGCTCGGCGTACGACCCCTCGGTGTGACCGCCTCCGGTGTAGAACGCCCGGCCGCCCTGGTGGTCCTTGCACCAGGCGATCGGGTGGTCGCCGGACATGTTCCCGCCCGTGTAGCTGGACTCGTCGAGGGAGGCCAGGACGTGCGCGGTGGTACGCGGGTTCGTGCGGTAGTTGTACCACTCGTCGGTGCGCTGCCAGGCGGTACCCAGATGGGCGGTGGCGTCGTGCGCCCGGTCCTCCACCCTGACGGTGGCGGACTGGACGGCCGGGTGCGAGTGGAAGAGGGCTCCGGCCAGCCCTTCGTAGAAGGGCCAGTCGTACTCGGTGTCGGCGGCGGCGTGGACGCCGACGTATCCGCCGCCGCCGCGCACGTAACTCTCGAACGCGGTCTGCTGGGCGGCGTTCAGCACATCGCCCGTCGTCGACAGGAAGACGACCGCCTTGTACCGGCTGAGGTTGCCGGTGGTGAAGGACTGGGCGTCCTCGGTCGCGTCGACGGTGAAGACGTTCGCCGCGCCCAGTTCGCGCAGGGCGGTGACACCCTCGTCGATCGAGGAGTGCCGGAAGCCCGCGGTCTTGGAGAAGACGAGGATCCGGTACGCGGGGTCGGCGGCCACGCGCGGTTCGGTGGTCTGCGCGGTGACGGACGAAGCCGTCGTCGACGGCAGGGCCGCGGCCTGGGGAGCCAGGGCGAGCACGACTCCGGCGAACAGGCCGGTGATCGCTTTGAGAGGGGTACGGGTGCCTTCCCGAGAAGTACGCATGTGAGGTCGCCTCCTTTCTACGGCTGCGGAAGGGTCCACTTCTGGTTGGATTCGCCGTGGCAGGTCCACAGGTGGACGGCGGTGCCGTCGTTCCAGGTGCTGCCCGAGGCGTCCAGGCACTTGCCGGACTGCGGATTGCGGACCGTGCCGTCGGCCTGGGCCGCCCACGCCTGCGCCCCGGTGCCGTTGCAGGTCCACAGCTGCACCTTCGTACCGTCCGCACTGCCGCCACCGGCGACGTCCAGGCACTTGCCGAGGGCTTTCAGCGTGCCGTCACCGGAAACTGTCCACCGCTGCGCGGAAGTGCCGTTGCAGGTCCACAACTGCACCTTCGTACCGTCCGCGCTCTGAGCGCCGTCCACGTCCAGGCACTTGCCGCCCACCCCCTTCACCTCACCCGAACGGGAGCCGGTGGTGGGGGTGGTGAAGGAGAACTCGTCGAGGTCGAACAGGGAACCGGTGCCGCCCTTGAAGACGAGGTACAGCACGGTCGGTCCGGAGGGCCCGCCGGAGAGCGGGGCCGTCACGTCCTGGAAGGTCTCCCAGTCGCCGGTGACCGGGACGGCCGCCGTGCCGAGCAGGGTGCCCGTCGGGGATCCGGCGCGCACCTCGATGGTTCCGCCCGCGCCGTCGGAGGAGACACGGGCGGTGAACCGCGTCACGTTGCCGAGCGCGTACGGCGTGAAGGAGATCCAGTCGCCGTTCTCGATGTGTCCGACGGTCCTGCCGCCGTGCGCGGGGGCGTGCGTGACCACCTGGACGCCCGCGGAGGTCCCGTAGTGCTCGGCCTGCCGGTGGGAGGGCTGCGTGACGTGCTGGTCGTGCACGGTCAGCGCCGGCTGGCCGCTCGCGCCCTTGTCGGTGTACTCGGCGTCGATGACGCCGAAGATGTTCGCGTTGGGGTCGTGCTCGCCGTCCGCGAGGGTCTGCAGCGTGCCGGCGCATCCGGTGGCGGAGGTCTGCGGGTGGCCGTGGCTGTCGTGTCCGACGATGAAGGTGACCTTGACCTCGGAACAGTCGATGGTGCCGTCCTCGGGGTCGGTGACCGTCACCTTGAAGGGGATCGCGGCGCCGAAGTCGTGGATGCTGCCCGTCACCGGGAGGTCCAGCCTCACCGTGGGGGCGGTGTTGCCGACGGTGATCTGCACGGAGGCGGTCCCGGACCTGCCGGTGGTGTCCGTGACCTTCAGGGTGGCCGTGTACCGGCCGTCGGCGGTGTAGGTGTGGGAGGGGTCGGCGGCGGTGGAGGTGGCGCCGTCGCCGAAGGCCCAGGCGTAGGTGAGGGAGTCGCCGTCCGGATCCGTGCTGCCGGCGGAGGAGAACGAGACGGCGAGGGGCGCCTTGCCGGAGGTGACGTTCGCCTTCGCCTGCGCGGTCGGGGCGCGACCGCCGGTGACGTGCTCGATGCGGTACAGGGCGGAGTTCTGGTCGCCGCTGAAGTAGCCGGTGCCGTAGTCGAGGACGTACAGGGCGCCGTCCGGGCCGAAGGCCATGTCCATCACCTGGGTGCCGCTCCAGGGGAACGGGTTGATGGACTGTACGGTGCCGTCGGCGCCCTTCTCGATGCGCTTGATCCAGCGACGGCCGAACTCACCGGCGAAGAAGTCGCCGTCGTACTCCTGCGGGAACTTCACCTCGGACGTGGAGGCGGCGTCGTAGCGGTAGACGGGGCCGCCCATCGGGGACTCGGAACCGCTGCCGAACTCCGGTACGGACCCGCCGTCGTAGGGAATCCAGGCGGGCTGGACGGGAGGCAGGTCGGTCAGGCCTGTATTGCGGGGCGAGTTGTTCTTGGGGGCCGCGCAGCTGAACCGGGAGCCCGAGGTGCTGTCGGCGAAGTCGTAGTCGACGTAGGCCTCGTTGGCACCGATGCAGTAGGGCCAGCCGTAGTTGCCCGCCTTCGTGATCCGGTTGAACTCCACCTGGCCCGCGGGGCCGCGCGTGGAACTGGCGCTGCCGGCGTCGGGGCCGTAGTCGCCGAGGTGGACGATGCCCGTGGCCTTGTCGACACTCATGCGGAAGGGGTTGCGGAAGCCCATCGCGTAGATCTCGGGGCGGGTCCTCGCGGTGCCCTGCGGGAAGAGGTTGCCGCTCGGTATCGAGTAGGACCCGTCGGGGTTGACCTTGATCCGCAGGACCTTGCCGCGCAGGTCGTTGGTGTTTCCAGCGGAACGCTGCGCGTCATAGGCGGGGTTGCGGGAGGAGCGCTCGTCGATCGGGGTGTAGCCGTTCGAGGCGAACGGGTTGCTGTCGTCGCCCGTCGACAGGTAGAGGTTGCCCGCGGCGTCGAAGTCGATGTCACCGCCGACGTGGCAGCACAGGCCGCGGGAGGCGGGCACGTCCAGGATCTTCTTCTCACTGGCGAGGTCCAGGGTGCCGTCCGTCGTCAGGACGAACCGGGAGAGCCGGTTGACGCCGTCGAACGGCGTGAAGTCGGCGGAGGTGCCGTCGGCCGGGGCGTCGCCGCTCGGTGTGCTGAGCTTGGGCGCGTAGTAGAGGTAGACGTACCGGTTGGACGAGAAGCCGGGGTCCGCCGCGACGCCTTGCAGCCCCTCCTCGTCGTGGCTGTACACGTCGAGCTTGCCCGCCGTCCTGGTCGTGCCCGCGGCGTCGGTCCGCCGGAGCGTGCCGTCGCGTGAGGTGTGCAGGACGGAGCGGTCGGGGAGCACCGTCATCGTCATCGGTTCGCCGGTCTCAGCTACGCCCTTGGCGAGCGTGACTTGCTGGAACTCCGGTTCGGCGGCCGGTGCGGCCGCCGCGTCGTGGTGTGCCGCGTCAGGGTGCGAAGCAGGGGCCGCGGCGGCCGGGGAAAACGGCACGAGACAGCCGATGGTGCAGGCCACGGCGGTCAGGAGCAGACGGACGCGCTGATGTCTGAGCGTTCTCATGCGCACAGAGGTCTCCCTGGATGAGAGGAAGGAAGGCAGCATCATCGGGCTGCCGAAGCCGACTACCGGCGTGCGCCGTCACGCCGTAGGGACCGGCCACAGCTCCATGACCGGTACATTTCAAGGAAATTAGCGGGCTTTGCTGAAGCCCGGAACCCGGTACGCACAACTTCTCGCAACTTTCTCCGACTTCAGGACAAAGGATGGACGAAGCCGGAAGAATTCCTTACCGTGTTCGTCGTGACGGACGGGGAACGCCTCCGGCTGCATCTCGCCCACCGACGGGCGGACGCCCGCCGCGACGTCCCCCAGGACCTGTACCGCGCAGATCAGCCGTCGGCCGCCCTCGCCGTGGTGAGCGTCCGGGTGACGGTGTCGGTGTGCGTGGCACCGTCGATGGTGGCGGTGACGGTGTCGGGCCCCGGACGCAGGGTCACGCCGGTCCAGGTGAAAATACGGTCCCTGCCGCTCCGCCTCCCCAGCGAAGTGCTGTTGAGGACGGCGGTGACGTCCTCGGCGTCGGAGGAGACCTTCAGTTCGGTCGCGGTGTCGGTGCGTGAGGCCCAGTGTCGGCTGGTGACGTACAGGGTCGGTGTGGAGACCCAGTTGGCCTCGTACCAGTAAAAGGCGTCCTTGCGGATCGACCGGTCGCGGGTGTGCAGCTGACGTTGGTCGATCACGCCTGGGTCGTGGTCTTCCGCTTGAGGCGTTCGTAGGGGGTCTGGCCGCCGAGGCCGCCGTGGGGGCGATGGTGGCTGCAGGAGTCCTCCCACTCGCGCAGTTGTCGTTGACGACTTCGGCGTCGTCGATGACGACGCCGTCCAGGAGCCGGTAGAACTCCTCGGCGTCAATGCGGTGGGAGCGTTCGACCTTGCCGTCGGGCCGTGGGGCGCGACGTCCCGCTGCAGGACCGCACCAAGGACATCGGCCACGGCCGCCCGGGGATTCGCCGGATCAAGGTCGCCAGCGTGAACAGCCTCCTGTTCCCCGGAGCCCGCCAGGCCGTCCAGATCGAGCGCCGCCGCACCGACCGCAGGACCGGCGGTACCACCGTCCAAGCCGTCACCAGCCTGACCGCCGGGCAAGCCACCCCGGCCCAGATCGCCCGCCTCGTCCGCGATCATCGGAAGATCGAGGCCCTGCACCACATCCGCGACACCACCCTCGCCGAGGATGCCTCCCCTCTGCGGACCGGCGACGCACCCCGCGCAATGGCCATGTGGCGCAACCTCGCCCATCGGCGCCCTCCGGGCAGCCGGAGCCACCAACATCGCGGCCGGCCTCCGTCGCAGCGCCCGCTGCCGAACCCCGCCCGACATGGCGAGACGTCAGCGACCGGGCGTCAGCCGACCACGCCGAAGTCCTGACCGAAGAGGGCGCGGCAGTACGCGACTTCCGGTTCGCGCTCCCTCCGGATGTCGCCGGTGGGGGTCTCCGCTGTTGCGTTGTCGGACCATCCGGTGGGCTTCCGCTGCGCTCTTCGAGATGTACGACGAATGGATCGCCTTACCTCGCCGACACCTCCGCGAAGGTGATATGGGCGATATCCACCACAAACTCTCTTTTAGATCCTTCGTGCTACCCAACGCACCGAAATGCAATCGCCAGTTGATCCCCAACACCATGACGAGGGATACTATTTGCCGGATGCGCGTTCCCGACCGAGTGGCACTCGCTTCAATATCCTCCCGTGCAGGCCACCGGAGCCCACTTACCCAAAGATTACTGGGCAGTTGACCTCAAGGTTTCGTGGTAATGTCCTTGCCCGGAGGGACAGTGCAACCTGAAAGGGAAATCGTGAACACGGAGAAGATCACCGCTCGCCGCCTCTCACTGGAAGAGGTGACGAAGCTCGGCGTGAAGGACAGGCTCTTCGTTTCCGCCGACACGGCAGAACTCAAACTTCCCGACTGCTACGTCCCTGCTTTTCTGACCAAGTCCGGTGAGAATTTCGAGGGCGGCTCGATCACCGCGAGAACCGTATTCCAGGAAGAGGTCTCCTGCCTTCCCGACGACGAGAATGAAGCCGGAATCTACTTGGCCGACGAGAACGGCTCGGTGACCATCGAGGTCCTCCAGTCCGCCGGTGTCGTGCTGGACCTGGCGCTTTTCGTCCCTGGTGGGGACAAGGGGGCCCTCACGGCCCTCTACGCTGCGGCCCGGCAGGCGTTCGGCGCCGACATCGTGCAGATCTGGCGCCAGGGCCTCAAGGAGGTTCCCGACGTGAAGGTCGACATCTTCGAGGAGCAGATTCCCCGGGGGCGCAAGGGGAGCGACAGCCCCAAGCGTGACCGTCGTGCGATCGACACCTACCCCACCCGTGCGGACTTCATCGAGTTCTCCGCCGGGTGGAAGCCGGTCGTGGAGATTCACAAGCCGATTGTTGACGACACCCCGACCATCTGAGGCGGCGTTACCTCTCGTCTCGGCCTGAGAGAACGCCGAGAACGCATGCGCCGGACCCGGTCGACCCCTGAGCGGCCCAGGGAGCCGTCGGAAAACAACTCACGGACGCCGAAGCGCCGTTCCACTCGATGATCTCGCGAGACAGCCCGCCTGACCAAGATCAAAGCGTGAAGTCGTTCTGCGACAGCCCTCAGGGTTTCGGCGTAGTCAAGTGACGTCCACTTCGCGCTCAGGCGAGGTCGAGGAGCGTGAGGGGACGGCGGGCGTCACGCGCATCGTGGCGACGGCCGGAGGCGATGTCTTCGCGCCGTTCAGTCGCGGGGCGCCGGCCGCGAGGTCGTGCCAGGTCGCCGTAGCGCGGGGCGCGCTGTCGGTCCGCCACCGCGCACGCGGTCAGGTCGAGGACGACGACCAGCGCGTGCCGCGCTCCTCGCAGCCGGATCATCTGCTATCAGCCCGAACGCCCAGCCCAGCCGCTCATCCCCTGCACGAGCGTCGTCCGCATCTGCACCTGTCTCTTCAGCCACGCAGGGGATCATCCCCGGCACCGTCGGCCGGCTCCGCCCGACGGTGCCTGGAGACGCAGGCCACCGAGGCGCAATGGGCATGAGGCAGGAACCGTCCGCTCGCGCTCCCTTCACCGCGAGTGGTCACGAAACGGACGCCCGCCGACCACGCCGAAGCCCTGGCCCTGCCACCCACCGCTTCCAAAAAGCGTGCCGCACCGGTCACTTCCGCCCCTACACCGTCCCCCGACGTGACCGGCTGCGAGCTGGGCGGAGCGGTGAAGAACGTCATCGCCCCCGTAGCCGCCGGCATCGGCATGCACGCCGCCTTCACCTGCCTCAAGCCCCGCCGGCTCCTCACCTTCTCCGGCCTCGCCCTCGGCACCTACGTCGCCTTCGCTGACTTGCCCCCCGTGCCCTTCGGCCCGCCTTCACCGTCTACGAGATGAGGCGCCGCGGCCGCGACACCGCCGAACTCACCTCCCTCGCAGGCCACCTCACTGCTCACGGCCTGGTCCTGGAGATGCTCGCCGGCCCCCTGCCCCACATCTACGACCCCACCGGGTCGGCCTCGGTCGCCCCGGAGAGCGACCGCCAGCAGCGTGCGGACCACGGCCGTGACGGAAGTGACGGAAGTGACGGAGAGTGTGCTCGGCCCGTAGGCGTGCCCGGTGGCCCAGCGAGCACGCCCCGGCCGGCCGTTGCCGATTCCGGTGAGTGGACGGCCGGCCGGGCACGCTGATCGCCGGAGTTCCTCAGCCGACTGAGGACCGCTCCTCTGGTCTGGGCCTTCTTGGCTGATCAGCCCAGTTCTTCGGGGCAGCGGCTCGGTGGTGCGCGGCCGGGTAGACCAGGGTGTCCATGACCTCGTGCCGGTGGCGGGCGACGGCGGCGGCCGGCGCGCCGTAGTCAGTGACGTCGGGGTCGCCGGGCACGAGGTTCTGCGCGACATCAAGCAGCCATCGCTCGTCGACGAGCACGACGGGCGGCATCAGGCGGCGTGGCTGCTGGGGCCGGTCCCGATTCGTGCCCCTGTGGCGTCCCGGCCCGTGCAAGAACCCCGGGTGCCAGGCGTACGAGGCGGAAGAGGCCGAGTCCGGGCCCGTCCTCACGACGGAGAGCGGACCGGCGGTCGACAGGGCCGAGCAGCGGGACTCCTGACGCTCTTCCCGCGAGCCTGAAAAAACTTCCGCGAGCGTGTAGAAAAGCGCGGGCCGGCTCCGACGTCCCGTGTGAGAGCCTCCCACCACGGGCGGCCGAGCCGAAGGAGCGGACTCATGAAGTACCTGGTGATGGTGCAGGGCACGCAGGCGGACTACGAGGCCCAGGCGGGCAAGCCCGCCGCCGGTCTCCCGGCCTGGAGCGACAAGGACGTGCAGGCGATGTTCCAGCACATGGGGGCGATCAACAACGACCTCGCCGAGACAGGCGAGTTCATCGATGCCCAGGGGCTGGCCGAGCCTGCCAGGACCCGCCTCGTCAGCGCCGGCGCGGACGGCAGGCCCGTGATCACCGACGGCCCGTACGGCGAGACCAAGGAAGTGATCGCCGGTTACTGGCTCCTGGAGTGCGAGAGCCTGGAGCGGGTCACGGAGATCGCCGCGCGGGTCACTCAGTGCCCCGTTCCCGAGGGCGCGAACACGTACCCCGTCGTCATCCGGCCGCTCGGCGAAGTGTGAGCAGGGGAGACGTTTGAGACGTACGAGCGAAATCGAGGACCTGCTGCGCCTGCACGCGCCGCAGGTCCTCGGCGCGCTCGTACGCCGGTACGGGCACTTCGACGCCGCCGAGGACGCCGTACAGGAGGCGCTGCTGGCAGCGGCCGGGCAGTGGCCCGAGTCGGGGATTCCGGACAATCCGCGGGGCTGGCTGATCAGGGTCGCCTCGCGGCGGCTCACGGACGCGCTGCGCAGTGATCAGGCGCGGCGGCTGCGTGAGGAGAAGGCGGCGGCGCTCACACCGCGCGACGCCTTCACCATGCCGCCGCCCGGGCCCGATCGTGCGCCCTCCGAGGACGACACGCTGACCCTGCTCTTCCTCTGCTGCCACCCGGATCTGCCCCCGCCCGCCCAGATCGCGCTGACGCTGCGGGCCGTCGGCGGTCTGACGACGGCCGAGATCGCCCGCGCGCATCTGGTGCCGGAGGCGAGGATGGCCCAGCGGATCAGCCGGGCCAAGCAGCGGGTGAAGGGCACGCGTTTCGGCCGCCCCGATCACTGGGAGGAGCGGCTGCCCGCCGTCCTCCACACGCTCTACCTGATCTTCAACGAGGGCTACACGGCCACCTCCGGAGCCTCCCTCCAGCGGGCCGAACTCGCGGGCGAGGCCATCCGGCTGGCCCGTACGGTGCACCGCCTGCTGCCCGGCGACCGTGAGGTCGCCGGCCTGCTCGCCCTGATGCTCCTCACCGACGCCCGCCGCGCCGCGCGGGCCGGGGCGGGCGGCGAACTGATCCCCCTCGACGAGCAGGACCGCGGGCTGTGGGACAAGGCGGCGATCGAGGAGGGCGTGGCCCTGGTGACCTGGGCTCTGTCCCAACGTCGCCCCGGCCCGTACCAGTTGAGGGCCGCGATCGCCGCCGTCCACGACGAGGCGGACTCGCCCGACAGCACCGACTGGCCCGAGATCCTCGGCCTCTACGACGTCCTCGTCCACCTTGTCCCCAGCCCTGTCGAACGCCTCAACCGTGCCGTGGCCATCGCCATGGTCCACGGACCGAAGGCCGGTCTGACCGAACTTGACGAGCTCGCACCGGAGTTGACCACAGGCCACCGCCTGGACTCGGTCCGCGCGCACCTCCTGGAACGCGCCGGCGACCCCGAGGCCGCCCGAGCCGCCTACGAGTCAGCCGCCGCCAAGACCCTGAGCCTCCCCGAACAGCGCTACCTCCGGGCCCGTGCGGCCCGCCTCGGCGACATCACTTGACGTGTCGCTCATGCCCGAGCCGACGCACATCACCGAACGCTCTCTCCGGGACGTGGCCCGCGAGAGCGGCACGTACGAGATGTCGACGCGTGGCCGCGCTCCCCAGGAGCAGGGCTTCGTCCACTGCTCCACCCGCGCCCGGCTCCCGCGCCTGGCGGCCTTCCTGTACGGCTCGTACGAGGGCCCCAGCAGACCACCAACTGCGGACCGGCAGATTCCGCCCGCGCCCACACCATCAGGCGACGCAAGAGCCACTCAAAAGCTGACGAACCTCCCTCTCGACACCGGGTTCGTCACCGTGCGAGGGGCCGAGCACCCGCGGACCGCTACCGCTCCCGCCACGGCGATTGCGGGACACCTCTTGGAGCGCGTATCGAGTCGTGATCATCGGGTGGTCCGGATGAAGACTGTGATCCAGGTCATCGAGGTGCGCAGGAGCAGGCCGGCGAGGTCCGATCGCCCCTGACCGGTCCCCGCCCCGACCCGGAAAAGCCCCTGACACGGGCACCACACGGGCGACAGTGGACCTACCGTGACGACGGTGCCCCGGCCGGGTCCGCACGCCTGACACCACCACTGTCTTCACGAGGAGGATCCATGCCGTCAAGGGGCAGATCCGCACTGCGGCGCGTCGCCGCGCGGGGCACGGCCATGGGTGTGGGAGCCGCCATGGCCGTCATCACCGGCGCAGCCGCCGCTCCTGCGCTCCACGCGTCGCCGCCTGCCACAGGGGCCCTGCGGTGGACACCGTGTGACGACCCGGAGAAGCCGGGAGCCGAGTGCGCCACTCTTTCGGTGCCGGTCGACTGGGCCCACCCGGACGGGCCGAGACTCGACCTGGCCGTGGCCCGCCGCAAGGCCGCCGACCCCGGCGCACGCGTCGGCTCGATGGTGTTCGGCCCCGGCGGGCCGGGCGACTCGGGCGTGGAGATGGTGGTGGGCCGTATCGGCCGGTTCAGCCCCGAGGTCCGCCGCAGGTTCGACATCGTCAGCTTCGACCCGCGCGGCGTGGGCGGCAGCAACCCGGTGACCTGCTCCGGCGACCTGCTCGCCGAGCGGCCGTCACCGGAGCTCAAGAGCCAGGCGGGCTTCGACGCCACCATGAAGTACAACAGACGGCTCCGTGCCGACTGCCGGGCCCGTACCGGCCCGGTGTTCGACCACCTCGACACCGCCCAGACGGTCCGGGACGTGGACGCACTCCGGACCGCCCTCGGCGAGCGGAAGCTGACCTTCCACGGCAGCTCGTACGGCACGCTGCTCGGCGCACAGTACGCCGAGACCTACCCGCGCCGCGTGCGCGCGATGGTGCTGGAGAGCGTCATGGACCACAGCGTCCCGACCACCCGTGACTTCCTGCAGTCCGAGGCGGCCACGGCAGAGGATTCATTCCAGGAGTTCGTGAAGTGGTGCGACAGAGCCGCCGACTGCGCGCTGCACGGCCGCGACGTCCGCGCCGTCTGGCAGGGCCTGCTGGACCAGGCCGGACGCGGCGAGCTGGAGGACCCGGTGAAGCCGGGCACCCCGCTGTCGTCTTCGGACCTGGTCAACAAGATCGCGTTCCGGAAGTTCTACCAGGCCGACTACGCCGGCCTGGCCACGGCGATCGCGGGCATGGCCGCGAGCAGGCCGCTGCCCACCTCGCCCACCTCGATAGCGCCGCTGCATCCGGCCACCCCGGTCTTCTGCTCGGACTGGCACCTGCCGGTGCGCGACTACCGGGAGTACGCCTCCCTCGTCGCCATGATGAACACGACCGCGCCCGACCTGCCCTACCTGCTGCCGATCCACATGGCAGCGGCGTGTCTGGGCGCGCCGACCGCCAACCCGCAGCACCGCCTGGACGCACACGGCGCCCCTCCGATCCTGGTGTCCAACGCGCTGCACGACCCCGCCACCGGCTACCCGTGGGCGGTCTCGGTGGCCCGGCAGTTCGGACGCAGCGGTGTGCTCCTCACCTACGAGGGCCACGGTCACGGCAGCATCACCAGCGGCCCGTGTATGGAGGATGCCATGGACAGCTACCTCACCGACCTGGCAATCCCCCCACGGGGCACCAGCTGCCCCGCCATGCCGTTGTGACAGCTTGCCGATCCGGATCCGGAGGGCATGCGCGACCTCGCCTTGGAGCTGCGCGGCTTCCTGGAGGCGGATCCGCCGGGATGATCCGAGGCGACCGACCGCTCGCTCCACCACGTACAGCCCATGCCCACCAATCCCCCGACGCCACAGTCGGGTTGGAAAGGGTTTACCTTCTCGGGCATGGACCATCAGGGAGAGTTTCGTCGGGCAGCGCTTGAGTTGGGCATCCCGGGCGACGAGATCAGCAGATTCAGCCGGCACCTTCGTTTGTCGATCGGGTTGTCCGTGGGCGGTGGTTCTCCGGTCGGGCAGTTCGGTGGGGTGCCCCGGCTGCCGGTGGGCATGAAGTGGCCGTCCGCCGGGGACATTCCGTTGCCGTTGCTCCTGTCCGTCGATTGCGGGGCGCTGCCGAGAGTCGACGGCTTCGACCTGCCGGCGGACGGGACGCTGCTCTTCTTCGTGAACCAGGAGATGGACCATGAGGACAGTTCCGGGAAGTACGCGCGCGTCGTGTATGTACCGGACGGCACCGAAACCGCGGTCGCGGAAGCCCCCAGCTCCACGTGCGTCCGCGAGCAGTTCGACGTCAGCGCCGAGCTCAGGGCCGAACTGCCCCTTTGGCTCCAGGAGGGCGACGAGGACTGGCACGAGTTCTGGGAGGATCTCGATTGGGAGGACATGTCGCCCTTCCAGCAGCAGTTGGTCCGGTACATGGAGCGTGACCTGCCGCACCTGGACGAACTCCGGGCTCTGGCCCACGACCTCTGGCCGTCCGGCGCCGGCGTCGTCATCGGCGGGTATGCCGATGACGAGGTGATCAACAGCATTGCGGAGCAGACCCTCGCGGGACGCGAGAAGGCAGGCAAGGTCCCAGCCGTCCCGATCGCGGAATGGCATTCCCACCTGGAGAAGGAAAAGCACCGGCTGACCAGCGAATGGATATCGCTCGCCAGTGAAGCCCGGGTCTACGAGGAGTACTCCACGAGTTTTGTGATCCGCCACGACGACTTGGCCGCCGCTCGGGTGGACAAGGCGCTAGCCGTGACCACTTTCGAGGCCCCGTGACCGGGTTCGACGCACCTCTACCCCTGGGAGGGGGCCGGCGAAGGCTGTCCAGGCGTCCGCACCGATGTCCGCGACCGGATCGGTGGGGTTCTCGCTGTCGCGGACGGGAACGGTGGGGCAGGCGTCGCTCTGGGCTGCCTGGACACACTGAGCCTTTTCCAACCTCACTTCGAGCCGGCCAGAGGTAGGGCGAGGCCGGCCAAGAGCTCGACGGCCTGCCGGAACGGTGGTGACCCGACCACCGCGGACCGCACCTTCGCCCGGTCGATGATGCTCGCCGCCGGGCAGGTCACCGTCCCCCTCCCCCAGCAGTCCGAACCGACCACCATGACCGTGAGGCAGGCAGCCACTGAAGTCACCTTCCGCTCCAGGGTCATGTCACGACAAAGCCTGCCCCGCCCTCCGACCGGAGACCACGAAGTCGTACTGGAGTACCAAGCGCGCTTCACCGCGGCTACGCACAGAGGCAGGGAGCCTGTCCCCCATGGGAGCTACGCCCCGGTTGGCTCTGTGTGGTGACGACTGCGACCCGCACTCTCCGTAGCCTTCCACCTGGCCGCAGCGCTCGCGCCGGGCCGACGGCGAAGAGATCCGACAAGTTCACACGATCATTTCCACGCCTGTCCCAGAGAAGGGGAACAACCATGAAGCAGGTGGCCAAGAGGGTTCTCGTCGCAGCGGTGGCCGCTGCCGGCTTGACGTTCGCGACGCCGGCGACCCCCGCCTCCGCGGCCAACGAGACTCCTTGCGGAGACCCCACTCTCCCCCGGCGCACCGACCTCGCATGGGTGGAAACGAGCACCGGCAATCGCATGTGTTTCGCCAACGCCGGCAGCTTGAGGGTGTCCTTCAACGACGTCAGATATTTCCACTCGGGCGACAATATTGTTACGTTCAGTTACATCATCGAGGAGAACGAATACGCCACCGAGCGCACCTTGCGCAAATGGCAGGACTACACCATCGACTGGGGTCTGCACGCCCGCGTGTACAACGTGCGTATCTGCGGAGGTCCCGTGGAATGCCCGGTAAGTTGAGTCGGGGTTCGGTGAGAGGCACCTCGGCGATGCCGTTCACGGCGCAGTACAGCAATGCCCTGATCGTGGACAGCGAGGGTATCTCCTTTTCCGCCTCGAGCCCGGTGGCGGCGAACCAAGGACATTGAGCTTTTCCGTCTCCGCCAGAGACTTCGTGCGCTTGTCCACCCGTGCGGCGTCGACGTGTCCAGCCCTGCCCTGCGCCTCCTGTCGGACAAGCTCCGCCGATACCGCCGGGAGCACCGACCGGGGCTACGGCTGCGACAAGTACCGCCGCCTTCGCCGGGCCCGGGAACATCAGCGCGAAGATCGCCCGAAGAGGCACCGCTCACGGCTCCGGCCCGGGCAAGACCCGCTGGGTCGTCGAGCGCGCCTTCGCCGGGATCCACCGGTTCCAACGGCTACAGACCCGCTACGAAACACGTGACGGCCTCCACCTCGGCCTGCTCCGACCCGCTTGCGGCATCATCCGCCTGCGACGACTTCGAACGTCATGCAGAAATGATCGGTAGGCCGCGAGAACGTCACGGCCACCCCTTGCGGAGACCACGACCGACGTCATCTCTGCGAACCACGTGCGCGCGGCAACCGTTTTACGACCGGAAGCCCTCGAGAAGCACCATCTGGACGCGACGACCATGACCGCGCTTCCACCGGCACCAACAGAAAGGACACTTGTGAAACTGACAGTCAAAACCGCGGTAGTAGGAGCAGTCCTCGCCTCCACCGCCGTACTGGCGGCTCCGGGAACCGCAGCGGCTGATGACCCCAAGGACGGGGGCGTGACCCGCTGTTCAGAAGGCAAAGTCTGCCTCTTTGACGGCCACGACAATACCGGGGACGTCCTGCAGCTCGATCCGGTGGACATTCCCAACATCGGTTGGGCGTGGAACGACCGGGCCAGCTCGGTGTGGAACCGCAGCGACAAGTTCGCCTGTATCTGGACCGATGCCGACTACTACGGCTACTGGTTCACCATCCCGCCGGGCGCGAAGCAGGAACTTCTGTTCGCCTACGACAACGCGGTGACCGCCCTCGGGTTCGGTGGCTGCGGGGGCTGAGCCGGCTGGTCGACCGCATCCCGCCGTCCGCCCGCGCTTCGAGGGGGGTGGCGGGATGCGGCCGGATGGCGTCCCGCGTGGGACACCGTTGGCGGATGAACCGCTCCGGGTCTGCTCGATGGGTGTGAGCCTGCCGAGCGCAGTGGGTCGAGCGGGAGGGAGCGGACCGGCCGGTACCGCGGAAGGCGGTCGAGGTTCTGCCCGACGGGACCGAAACGAAGCTCGGCGTATGGGGATCGAAGACCCGCGCCAGGCGCGACAGGCTCAGTGGGTGGTGAGCCGGGCGTGGGTCATGGAGTACACCAGGGCGGCACCTGCTCCGGGCGCTGGGCGAGGTCGCGGAAGGCCTCGACCTGGAGGAGCCGGAATCCTCCGCTCCTGCGGACAAGACCGCTACGCCCGTGGACGGAAAGCCAGGGCCGTAACCGGCATCCTGAATTCGAGACCGCGCGCCACCAGACACAGGGTCCGCCCGGCGAAGCACGATGGTTCCTGGGCGGATCCCCTCGCTCGCGCTGCCTTGCCACCGGCCCGGGCCGAACACGACACGAGGTCGAGGCCAGGTCACCGGGACCCGTGTTGCCGGGCCGGAAGGGCGGACAGCGTCGTCCCCGCCCCGCCATCAGGGCCCCGAGCAGAGGCGCTCCGGACCCTGATGGCGTTCTGAGGCCTTTAGGCGGGGGTGATGTTCTCCGCCTGCGGGCCCTTCTGGCCCTGGGTGATGTCGAAGGTGACCGCCTGGCCTTCCTGCAGTTCGCGGTAGCCGGAGGCGTTGATGTTGGAGTAGTGCGCGAAGACGTCCGGTCCGCCGCCGTCCTGGGCGATGAAGCCGAAGCCCTTCTCGGCGTTGAACCACTTGACGGTTCCGCTGGCCATGCTGGTGCCTCTCGGTCGCTGTCAGGGACCGCACCGCGCGGCCCCTGGGGGTGATCGTCCTGGTCCGGCACCGCACAGCGAAACGCCCGCGCGAAAAGGCGCGGGCGGGTACGTCGAACCACGACATCCGCCAGCGACGCTACACGCCGAAAGCGGACCGCACCACCGAGTCACAGCCACGATTGCAGCCGAAAGTTGATGTTCAGCCCTCTTCGCACGGGACGAGACGCAGACGAGGGCCGGATCCTTGCCGGGTGCGGGGGGCCAAGTACCAGGACGCGGCCGGCCGGCCTGTCCGCGACGGACGCAGCGCTCCGACAGCGGCCCGTGATCGAGCGCAACGTCACGGCCGTCGCTCGGCAGCCCGGCGTGCAGGCCCGCACCGCCTGGAACTACTTCGATCCGGAGGCCTTCGCCCAGGGCCCCGCCGGGAAGGTGGCATCCGCCGAGCCGGGCGGGGAACTGCGGCAGGGCGAGCCCCGTTCCCTCCCTACGGCGATCCCGAGCCGGCGCTGATCATGCATGACGCTCTGGACAGTCCCACCGGGACAGGTGACCTGTTCACGGCCCTGCTCCGGGTCGTGCTGAACTCCTGGATGGCCGGGCACCTCCACGGCGAGGACGGGTGTGACAGCTGCGCACGCGGCACCGGCACCCCTGGCGGTCACGACTGGGAGGCCCGCATGCGGTCGATCACGACCGCCTCACCCGGCATCGAGCGCCGGCTCACCCCCGACGTGTGGAACGACGCGTTCAGACAGACCGGCTACGCCCTCCAGCCAAGGCGATAAGAGCTGCCAGGTCGTGCAGGGGTACGCCGGGCCTGCCGTGCTCGAGCGCGCGATCTCGTTCCTCGCCCGCTCCTCTCCAGCGCGCGGGCGAACGCCGCCCCCGTCGTCCGTCCTGCCCAGGTGTGGTGTCTCGGGACGTCGGCTCCACGAAGTTCTCGAACGGCTTCGGATGCAGGGGGTCGGACAGCAGCTCAGGCGGAAGCGGAGGCCACGAAAAACGGAATGGCGATGAGGAAGAGGCCTGCCTCGGCGCGTCGGCGCTGCTCGGCGAGCCACTCGTCCGCTTGGTCACGGCTGACGGCGCCGCCGGCGCAGGCCGGCTCGGCGAGCCTCGCGAGCAGCGACAGCATCGCGGGGTCGGTGAACACGCTGGTGTGCACCTCGACCGTGACATCGTCGAAGCCGCCGGCCAGGAGCAGGCTGCGGTACTGACGGCCGGCGCGGGGCGTGCCCAGGAGGTCGGCGCGGGCGTGCACGATCGTGCGGGTGGGTGTCGCGTCATCCGAGTCGATCATGATGGCGTCCCAGTCCTGACCGACCAGGACGATCCTGCCGCCCGGGCAGAGGACCCGTCGCGCCTCCGCCACCGCGCGCCCTGGCTCCTGAAGCAGGTGGAAGACCTTGTCGGCGCGGTAGCCGCGCACGCTTCCGTCGGCGAACGGCAGATCATCCGCCCCCGCCTCCCGGAACTCGGCCTGCGGCCACCGTTCCCGGGCCGCCGACAGCATCCGCGGGTCGGGATCCACGCCCACCGCGTGGACGCCGCGTTCGGCCAGCTCGGCGACGGCTCGCCCGGCGCCGCAGCCGACGTCCACGACGGTCGAGCCGGGGACGAGAGAAAGCAGTTCGTAGGAGCGGGTTCGCAGCCGAGTGGCGCTCGGCATCTGGTCCGCGGAGTCGAGGACGGCCAGCAGGGTTTCGGTGTCGCGGTGTCCTTCCACCGCTTCCTGATTCTTGGACATGGACGTCATGCTGCGACTTGATGTCGGCATGAAGTCAAGCGAAGACGGCGGTGCCGGCACCTTGAGCATCGGCGCCCTCGCGGCACGGTTCGGCCTGGCCACGCACGTGCTGCGACATGGGGAGGCAATGGCTCTGCTGCGCCCCGGACGGGACGCCGGCGGGCGCCGCCGCTATGGTGCGGACGACCTCACCCGCGTGGCGACGATCCTCGTCATGAAGGAGGCCGGCCTTGGCCTGAACACCATCAGAAGCCTGTCCGCAACCGTCGACCGCGCCACCCGGCACGAGATCCTGCGTCCCTCGGCAGAAAAGCTCCGGTCGACAATCGCGGCGGCCCAGGCCTCGTTGGAGCTCATCGAGGGCGGCCTGAACTGCGAGTATGAGGACGTCACCCGGTGCCCGAACTACCGGCGGCTCATCGCCGAGCGGGTCGGCCCCCGAAGTCCGGCCGGAGAGCCGGTGATCGACGCCGTGGCACCAACCTCATGAGACGGCACACCCAGGTCACGGAACGGCCGGTTCCCCGGGACCTGAGTCCTTACAGGGCGGTGGGAGGCACCTTCGGGGCGAAGACGCTCTGCGGCGCGCTCGGCTGAGGGGTGGACGCCTGGCGCAGTACCTGGGCCAGGTCGCGGTGGATCCGGTCGGCTTCCCCACGGACCTGGACGGGGATGTCGCCGCGTTCGGCGACGAGGCGGTCGTAGACGGGGGTCTGCTGGAACACGGCGGGGCGGTTTCCCTTCAGCGGGCGGTTCGCGGACTGGCGCAGCATACGCGCCCGGGTCACGCCCTGGTGGAGGCGGGCGTTCAGGTCAGGAGGGCGGGGACGGCGGCCTCGGTCGTCCAGTCGCCGTCGGGGAGCCGGGCGGCGCGGTGTCGGGTACGGGCTGTCGCTCTGTGTCGGCCGACGGCCCGCTTCGTCCAGTCTCCGTCAGGCACACGGCACAGGCCCGGCTCGTTCCACGTGAAACCGGACCTATCACTATTATCAGGGCGCAAGAAAGCGGGCGTTGTCCGGCAGTTGCTCGCGGAACCGGTCCGGGATCGAGCCCATCAGCCACAGCCAGGGCGCGCTCCGCACGATCTCGTCCTCGAGCAGGAGGTACGGGCGGTCGACACGGCTGGTGTACCCGGTCTCGGGCGGACGCCCCTGCTCCTGGGTCCACGTCATGTAGTGCCGCCCGTCGACCCGCAGCACGCGCCGGCCGTCGGGGTCCTGGTCGCCGAGCACCCGGTAGCCCACGCACGTCAGCCAGAAGTCGCACGAGCGGCACACCCGCCACCGCGCCATCCGTTCCCCCACGCCGCCGATCTCCGCCGCCGTCCCCCTGCCCGGGCACAGCTTGCAGTCGAACAGCTCGTACCGCACGTGCGGGGATGTGCCTGCCCACCGAACCACGGCTCGCCTTTCCTCACGTCCCGGCCGTCAGCACCCGCGCGGGGACGGCCGGCCCGGCGTGGGCGCCGTGACCGGCTCGATCGCCCTAACCGGCGTCGTCCACTCGATGCCACCGCCCGCGGGGACCAGTCAGGCTACCGGCTTGGGTGCGTCGCCGTCCGGGGCGACGGCCCGCAGCACACCGGTCCGCCCGGACACCGTGTCGCGGACCAGACGGTCGATGAGCCGGCGCTTTTCGTGCAGCACGTCCGGCCACGGCCTGGTCGTCACCTGAAAGCGGGTGACGGCCACCCCCTCCGCAGCCGCCGTCCAGGCATACGAAAACCCCGTCTCCGACATGATGGAGACGGGGTTCGTGTGGAGCGCCGGGCAGGCCTTGCACCTGCATCTCCCCGCAGGAAGCGGGACGTCTTTCCTTGGACCACCAACGCGTGAACGGGCGACCGGAGTCCCGGCGACCAGCTCAAGATCAAGTATAGCGTGTCCGTTCACGCGGGCCCCGCACCGGCCGGGCCCGGCTCTTCGACGGCGCTGAGGATGAGGGGCGGTCCCTGCCCGGGGCGCGAAGGTGCGGGCTCCCAGGCCCTGCTGTCCTGTCAGCGCAAGGCACTACGAGGCCAGAGCCTCACCCGCGGCACCGCTCGCCCGGTGCGCCGGCCGGACGGCAGCCACTGCCGATGCCTCACGCATTGCGGCGGAAGACGCCGACGGGGCCGATCGCGTCCGGAGCCCGCCGGCCGCGGACGGCAGGGCAGGGACTGAGGAGTTTCCGCGTTCACTGTCAGCCGGCCGGAGCGGCGCCGGTTCGGCACCCTGACACTGGTACTGCCGCCCCTGCCGTCCGGCTTGCGGGCCCGCGTCGAAGACGTGGTCGTCGACAGCGCGGCGCGTGGTCAGGGAGTCGCGGGCCTGCTCACCCAGGAAGCCCTGCGGCTCGCTCGGGAAGCGGGTGCCCGGTCTCGGGGGAGGTGACGCCGTGGCTGGCGCGGCGTATGGCCTCGTGCAGCGCGCCGCCCTCCGGCGATTCTGGGAGCGGGACGCGGGCCGGAGTCTGGAAGGACTGGATCGTCCACGCCACGAGGCGGCGCCATGCGCCGGCGCCAAGGCCCACCGACGCACCGCAACCCCTGTCGGCCGGGGCCGCGCGGTTGCCGGATACGACCGCGATGGACGGGGTCATGCGATCTGTGAGGGTGTCTCGCCCGCTCGGTGTCCATCCGCTGTGCCGTATCGCGGGCGGTGCTTCGGACGGTCATGCCGTTGGGACGTCGAGGCACGGGCGGCCGGCGGCGGGGAAAGTCGCTCGACGGCGGCGACGACGGGACGGCGGGCGTCCAGCGTGGGTTTGAAGCGTTCCGGGATCGGTGGAGGCTCTATGGCGTTGGCTCCGGCCGCCGGTTGGGGCTGGTGTTTCCCTGGCCGGTTTCGGGACTGCCGTCCGCGGCCGCCGGAGCGGCCGCGGTGCTCAGCAGAGCTGCCGTCAGGACGATCGCCTCACTCAGCCAGGGCGCAGCTGTGCTCATACGCCCGCGTCCGCCCGCTCGAGCCGTCGGTGGACCATGTTGAGTTCCAGCAGGCTGGTTGCGGCCTTCACGCCGATGCCGTTGTCCGCGTCCACGACGGGCAGCCGGCCGTCGTCCTGCCTGAGTTCGGCGAGGGCGTTGTTCATCGCCTCGTGTGCGGCGAAGAGGCACGGGGTGCTGTAGATCGCGACGTTCACGCCGAGTTCGGACAGCTCGGGCAGGGACAGGCGGGGGGACTTGCCGCCGGCGATCTGGTTGAACAGCAGTGGTTTGTCACCGACCACGTCGCGCACCCGGCGGATCCACTCGACGCTGCGGATGCCGTCGACCAGGACCACGTCGGCATCGGTGGCTGCGAGGGCCTTGGCCCGGTTGAGGATGTCGACCTCGTCGGTGGCGTCGGTCCGGGCCACCACGACCAGGTCCTGCCGGGTCGCCAGGACCTGCTCCAGCTTGGTGAGGTACTCGTCGAGAGGGAGCACCTGCTTGCCGTCGGCGTGCCCGCACCGGCGGGGCCGCTTCTGGTCCTCCAGGATCACGCCGGAGGCGCCGATGCGCTCGAGCTGTTCCACCACGTGGCAGGCGACTTCGGGGTCGACGTAGCCGTCGTCGATGTCCACCAGCAGGTGGTGGGTGGGGAACGCGCCCCGCAGCCGCTGGACGAAGGCCACCATGTCCGGCCAGGCGATGAAGCCGATGTCCGGGAGGCCGTAGTACGAGGCCGCGAAGCCGAACCCGGAGACGAACATCCCGTCGTAGTGCTTGGCCGCGATGGACGCCGAGTACATGTCGTGCACACCGATCAGCGGGGTCGTTTCCGGTCCGGTAATCCGCGCGCGCAGCTTCTTTCCATACGACAAGGCATGACTCCTCAGGTGGGGGTGAGACGCGCGGCGCCATTCGGCCACCGAGCATCGGGCCGGCCGGCGCGCCACAACGACCAGCTGGGTGCGGACGAGCCGCGACACGTCGCTCTTTGCCAAGACGAAATAATCTCCACGACGACACAGAACGCCACCCTCGCGGACTCTTTACTCACCCCGTCGGCTCAACACATTCACCGCGGAAACGTTACTGAGCCGCCCCGCGGCGATCTGGCCCGCGAGGGCATCGCTGCCTGGAGCAGTCGTGCGACACGAACGCCGGTCCGGCTCGTCATCGAGCCGGACCGGGTACGGCTTTGGGCACAGCAGTGCGCGCAAGCGCGCCGCCTGCGACCACCGCCGGCCGGAGCGCCCGTCGTCGTGGCAGGACGTACGCCGGGGCGCGACACGCTCAGGTGGATGCTCCCGAAGCGCTCGCCCCGCCCTCCTGGGCGCCGCCGCTGAAGCAGAAGACGTCGGCGCGTAGCCGCACAGGTGCACGGTCTACGGAATGTGTACGCACTATGTACGCGCGATGTGGTGAGCGGCGCTGCACGGTCAGCGAGGGAGAGCCCCGCTGTGCAGGAGAGCGCCTCAAGGTCGGCACTCGGTACTGGTCGCTGCCTCTCAGGGAACTGCGCACGGCGCGGGCATCGCGGCGCGTATGCGTGGGCGATGGCAGCGGTGTACCGGGCTGGGGGCTCACGCGGCGCGCTGCGCAACACGCGTCTGGAGCCGGATGAAGGGGATTGCGTTCCCCATGCACAGCAGCGGGCGCCGTGCCGACTTTCCGAGGGCCTCTCATGTGGTGGTGCAGTTGGCTCCCGGGACGCTGCTGATGTCGTCTCCGAGGCCGGCTTTCGTGCAGTGGTATACCGGTTGCCGCGTGTCCGGTCGGCAGAGGAGAACAGGCTCGCCGGGGCTTCCGGTACACCAGGTGCAGTGGAAGCCGACGGTGCGGCCGTACTGGACGGGCGTGCAGGTGGCGCAGGTCCGGTCCGTCGGAGCAGCGGCGGCCGGGGCGGTGCCGGTGGCGAGAACGGTCGCGGTGGTGAGGAGCGTGGGGGTCGCGGCGATCGCTGTACGTGCCAGGGGGCGCACGGTGTCTTCTTCTCGGTGTGCGGAGGGGCCGGGACTTGTGGTGCCCGGCTCCTCCAGGGCCGCTGCCGCCGTCCGGGAAGGGGGCGCGTCGGCGGCAGCGGGCTGAGGCGTGAAGTCCTCCAGCCCGGCGCCGGAGCAGTAACAGCTGCCGGGCGCCATGTCCCGGGGCGACCTCGCGTCAATCAGGTGAGCCAGGCCGGTGCCGGGCGGCGCTTGATCAGTGGTCGGCGGTCAGGACGAGGGCGGCCTGGTCGTCGTCGACGCCCCTGGCACCGGTGTAGGCGTGCACGGCCTGGGTGAGGGCGTCGATGATCCCTTCGGGGCTGGTACGGCGCCGGTCGGTGAGGGCTTGGAGGAGGCGTTCCTCGCCGAACTGCTCCCCGTCCTGGTCGCGGGCCTCGGCGAAGCCGTCGGTGTAGAGCACCAAGCTCTCGGCCGGGCGGAGGCGGAGTCGGCGTGCGTCGAGGGAAGGGTGGGCTGTGATGCCGAGCAGTGAACCTTCGCACTCGATGGGGCGGGGGATGCCGCCCTTGTCGATGTGCAGGGGGAGGGTGTGGCCGGCGCGGACAAAGGTGATGTCAAGGCCGCCGCCGGGGGCGGGAGCGAGGTGGCCGTGGACGAGGGTCACGAAACCGGTGCCGTGGCTGAGCGGCCGGTCGAGGAGGGCCTTGTTGACCGCACGGACGACGGCGTCCGGCCCGGGCAGCAGTGCTGCGACGGCGCGGGCGGTGTGGCGGACGAGGGCGGTGGTGGTGGCTGCGGTCGCGCCGCGTCCGCAGACGTCGCCGAGCATGAACGCCCAGGTGTCGTCGCCGAGGGGGAAGACGTCGTAGAAGTCGCCGCCGATCTCCAGCCCTTCGCCGGCGGGGTGGTAGTACGTGGCGACCCGCGCGCCGGGCAGGGCGGGGACTTCGGGCAGGAGCACGGTTCCCGCGGCTTTTGCGCCCCGCCTGCGTAACCGCGGCATCGCGCACGTCGTCCCCGAGAAGACCGACCGGCGACGGCACCGACACACCCGAGACCGCCGCGGCGGCAGGCCACCAGGGCCCGACCGGGAGACCTACCGCCGACGCAACACGACCGAGCGCTGCTTCGACCGGCTCAAAGGCCTCCTCGGCATCACCACCCGACACGAGAAGACCACCACCTCCCACGAAGCGGCGGTCCCCCTCGCGCCATTCCTTCTCTGGGCAAGATCCGTCTGAAGACGGACCCCAGAAGTGGCTGGGGGCGCCCGGCGTGGCGATGATAAGGAGACCGGTCGGCGCTTGGTCGGGGCGCAGGCGCTGTCGGCCACGTGTGGGATGCCACCACTGGCGGAACCGCGCCGGTGCCGCGCTGATGCGGGGGGCTCCGTGCCTCTCTCGCCGCCGCAGAGGGCCGAGGAGGCACTGTGAACGAGTACCCCCCGATCGCGGACCACGGCATGGTCGGCGACCTGCAGACGGCGGCGCTGATCGCCGACGACGGCACCGTCGACTGGTGGTGCGCGCCCAGGTTCGACTCCCCCAGCGTGTTCGCCTCGCTGCTCGACAGCGACCGTGGAGGTTTTTGCCGTCTGGCCGCCGATGTCGGCGGCGCCGCCACCGTCCGCCAGCTCTACCTTCCCGACACTGCCGTCCTCATCACCCGTTTCATGGCCCCGAGCGGGGTCGGCGAAGTAGCCGACTTCATGCCGCCCGACACCTCGCCGACGGCCTCCGTCCGGCACCGGCTGATGAGGGTCGCACGGGTGGTGCGTGGGAGCATGCCGTTCGAGCTGATCTGCCGGCCCCGCTTCGACTACGGCCGGGCCGCACACGCACTGACCCGTCTCGACGACGGGTCAGTCCTGTTCCGCGGTCCCGGCACAGATCTGCACCTGCAGGCCACCGCCCAGGTCGCCCTGCATCCGGACGGCACGGACGTGTCCGCCCGCTTCACACTGCACGCCGGGGAGCGCGCCGCCGTGGTGCTCACCACTGAGTCCGGCGAGCCGGGCACACTGAGCGGGTGCCCCGGAGGCAGACCCCCCGCCGTCGACACGGTCAACACCGAGCTCGAGGCGTGCACCGCGTTCTGGTTGGACTGGCTGCGCGCCTCCCGCTACCGCGGCCGCTGGCACGAGATGGTCACCCGCTCCGCCATCACCCTCAAACTCCTCACCTACGCCCCTACGGGCGCCCCGATCGCCGCCGCCACCATGGGCCTGCCTGAACAGATCGGCGGAGAGCGCAACTGGGACTACCGCTACACCTGGGTCCGCGACGCTTCCCTGTCGGTGCGGTCCCTGATCGATCTCGGCTTCACCGCGGAGGCGAACGCCTTCCGCCGGTGGCTGCGCGAGCGTATCGACGCAGGCGGCACCGCCTCCGGAGAACCGCTGCAGATCATGTACCGCGTCGACGGTGAACCGCACCTGACCGAGGAGGTGCTGGACCACCTGGAGGGCTACCGCCGCTCCGCCCCGGTACGAGCCGGAAACGCCGCCGCCGACCAGATCCAGCTCGACATCTACGGCGAGGCCGCTTACGCCCTCGCCCAGGCGGAGGACATCGGTGCCGTCCGCGGCTGGCATGCCTTCGCCAACGTCATCGACTGGCTCACCGACCACTGGGACCGCCCCGACGAAGGCATCTGGGAGACGCGCGGCGGCCGCCAGAACTTCACCTACAGCCGGCTGATGACCTGGGTCGCCTTCGACCGCGCCGCCAAACTCGCCACCGCTCACTCCCGTCCCGGCGACCTGACCCGCTGGCTCGACGCCCGCGACGCGGTCCTGCGGCAGATCGTCGACCACGGCTGGAATGAAGAACGACAGGCGTTCGTCCAGCACTACGACACCGACGTCCTCGACGCCTCCCTGCTCCTGATGCCCAAGGTGGGCTTCCTCACCCCCACCGACCCCGACTGGTTGACCACCCTCGACGCCATGGACAGCGAACTCGTCAGCGACAGCCTCGTCTACCGCTACGACCCAGGCGCCTCCCCGGACGGCCTGCGCGGCTCGGAGGGCACGTTCAACCTGTGCAGCTTCCTGTACGTCGAGGCGCTCGCCCGTGCCGGACGCCTCAACCAGGCCCGCTATGCCTTCTCCAAGATGCTCACCTACGCCAACCACGTCGGCCTGTTCGCCGAAGAGATCGGCCCCTCCGGCGAGCAGCTCGGGAACTTTCCCCAGGCCTTCACTCACCTGGCCCTGATCGACGCGGCCCTCGCCCTGGACGAGGAGCTCGACCGCGCCGAGGGCCGGACCGGTTGACCTCATGAACCGTCGGCTGGCAGCCGACGCACGTGCGGTGCAAGGTCACTGCTGCGGCGCCCCTGGCGGAATCGTTGTCGCGGCTCCGGCAGCCGGGGGCCGGCTGGCGTGCGGTAGCAGGGCCGCGGCGGTCAGCCCGCCCAGACCGACGGCCGCGAGCGCCGCCATGGCCGCCGCGTACGCGCCCTTGCTGAGACCCGCCACCAGGATCGTGCCCGCGACGGCCGTGCCGAGTGAGGAGCCGAGGTTGGAGACGCTGCGGGACAGGCCGGAGATCTCGCCCTGCTGCGTCTCGGGGAAGCACGACTGGACCACGTTCACCGAGGGGGTGAGCATCACCCCCAGGCCCAGCCCGATCAGCAGCAGGCCGGGGGCGAACGCCCAGGCACCGGGCTTCCAGGCGACCAGGGCCAACAGCACGGCGATGCCCGCGATGGTCACGACGAAGCCCGCCATGACGAGGGTGCGCTGAGCTCGGCGCCGGGCCAGCTTCTCGGCGGCCAGTGAAGAAGCGAGGATGCCGAGGGTCGCGGCGGTGAAGATGACGCCCGTCTCGATCGCGTCGTAGCCGCGGACGACCTGCAGGTAGGCGGCGACGGTGAACGAGACGCCCATCAGCATCAGCCACTGTGTGTTCTGGGTGACCAGGCCGAGGTTGGAGGTGCGGTTGCGGAACAGGTCCGTCGACAGCAGCGCCTCCCGGCCGGCGTGCTCCCGGCCGCGCACCCAGGCGAAAAATCCGACCAGCACCAACGCACCGGCCAGCAGCAGGCCCAGCGCCAGCCAGCCGTTGTTGTCGACGGCCAGGATGCCCGTCACCAGCAGCACCAGGCCAGCCGCCGACAACACGGCCCCGACCGTGTCGAAAGGCCGGGCGGGATCGGGCGGCAGCGGATCGGCGATTCCGCGACTGAGCACCACGATCACCACGATCACCAGTGCCTGGAACGCGAACGCGGCCCGCCAGCTGATCGCACTCGTGATCAGCCCGCCGATCAGCGGACCGGCGGCCGCCCCGATCCCGCCCATCGCCATGATCGCGCCGAACGCACGCGCCCTGGACGCCGTGTCGGTGAACAACAGCGTGGTCAGGATGTAGACCGGCGGGATCAGCAACGCCGTACCCACACCCTCCAGAATCGAGTTCCCGAGGATCAGCACGCCCAGTCCCGGCGCGGCCGCACTGAGCACCGCCCCCACCCCGTAGACCACGAGGCCCGCCAGCAGACAGCGCTTGCGCCCCCACTTGTCGGTCAGCTTCCCACCCGGGATCATCAGCGCGGCCATCACCAGCAGGAAGATCGTGATCGCGACCTGGACACCCTGCACAGTGGTATCCAGGTCCTCGCTGATGTCGTTGATCATCACGTTCATGTTGGAGCCGGCGAAGCTGCAGATGAACTGCGCCAACGCCAGTGGGGCGAGCACCCGCCGTGCCCTCGCCGCACCCCCCTCGACTCCCACCGCCGTCCCCGCCATGCGTCACCTGCTCATTCGCCACATTCGATGTCCAGAGGAACTGCGGCTTCGTCCGCGAGCAACCTGGCTCTGACAAAACCAAACCGCCGCCACGACCGTCGCACGGCCAACCGCCGTGGGGTCGCAGGCGCGCAGCAGTAGCCATCTTCAATGAACCAACATTCTCTGAAGATCGCCCGGCGGAGCGCCGGGAGGCCCCCAAGGGCTTCGAGACCCCCTTCAAAACCCGGGGGGTATCCAACAACTCCGGACCACCGCTTTCTGACATGATCCGTGCCCATGAGCGCCCTTGAACCGGCCGGCCGGCCGGACCTCCTCGCCGCCGAGCCAATCGTCCGCACCGAAATCAAGAGCTGCCGCTCGGGCCCGGCAGGGTTCCCGCTGGGAGGGGCCTGACCTCCGGCCGCGCTGCCCTCCTGCCGAGGCCGTCCGCGACTGGCCGGACGGCGCCCCCTACGAGGGCGGGACGCCGGTCACACGCGGAACATGCCGGGCTACGGCTCCCGTGCCACCGGCGATGACTCCAGGGGCCTGCCCACATCGCTGTGCGGCTTCACCCGGTCGGAGGAGGAAGACCATCCCGTGAGCGGCTTGCCGGACTGCCTCGAATGCCTCCGCGAAGTCCGGCTCGGTGCCGAACGGCCCCGCGGCAATCGGTGAACAGCGACGCCGGACGTCGAGGTCGTCGGCCATCAGCCCGAAGACCGCCTGACGGCAAAGGGCGATGGCGATGACCAACTGCCCGCAGCCGTGGAGCTGCGGGCGGCGGACGGGTTTCCGATGGGTGGGAAGCACCCGATCGCGGGTCATCGCCGCCACATCCGAGGCGGCGATGGGCAACGCCGGCAGAACGACTGGTGTGCCGAGGTAAAGCCTCATGTCCCCTCCCCGCGGGCTGGACCCGCGCCGAACACGCGCGTGATCACGACGTCCCCTGTGGTGTGCGTCCGTGTGCTTCCTCGCGGGTGGCGATGACCGGGGCGAGCACCGACGGGTGCGGGGCGACGAAGCCGCCGAGCTGTCAACGTCAACATGATCATCCAGTGGCCGGGCACGCCGGGAGCGGGCGACCTGGCCACCGCCGCACGGACAAGCGCGCGGAAGGGAGCCCTCGGGCCCGCGGCGACGAGGAAGCCGAGCAGCCACGCGGCACCGATCAGGACATACCACCGACGAGGGAGCACAAGTTCACCCCTGCACGTGCCTCGAACGGGACCGCTTGGCAGTGGGCCCTGACGGTCCACGGTGAGTTGCCCGGCGTCGACGCGGCCGGTCACCGATCTCCCCCATGCCGATCAGGAACGCCGAGGAGGCGACGCGTGCCGTGAGGGAAGAGGTCTGGCCGACGGCCTGGTCAAGGAGCCACAGGGTCAGGTCCGGCAGCAGCCGCCAGGCAGTGAGGGACCATGCGTGCCGCGGCAGGCGTGTACGGCCGGTCATGGGGTGGCCCGGGTCTGCCGGGTGGCGACGATCACTACGGCGCATCCCGTGAGGGTCGCCACCATCGACAGGCCGGTGGCGGCCAGGATGGTCAAGGGCGAGGCGTCGGCCAGGCGGGGAGTGGTGTCGAGCGGCGCACCAGCGGAGAAGGCGAGAAACGCCAGACCGCGCGGACGCATCGGAGCCAGGCGGGGGCGCAACCGCTGAGGTAGGCGGCCGGTGAGCAGGGCGATGCCCGCGGGCAGCAGGGCGACGGAGAAGACGGCGAGGCCGATCCACTGCCGGATCATCATCGGTACCGGGGTTTCGGTCGAAGGCGTGAGGGGGGTCAGTTCCGGCGGGTCACGGCGAGTACGACCACGCCGGCGGTGAGCGCGGCCAGGCCGAGCACGAGGACGGGGAAGCCAGGACCGGGCAGGACGTACAGCGCAGCCCCGGCCAGGGACAACAGCGCCCCTGCGGCGGTCAGGGCGGTGCCTGTCTGTCGTGCGGTCATGTTGCTCCTCGCCCGTAGGCGGTCGGCAGGCTCATGGGCGGGGCCTGCGGTGGTGGACCAGGTGAGCGGTGAGTGTCCCGACGAGCAGAGACCGGGCCGCCGCGGCCGGCCCGGCCTGGGACCGGCCGAGCCGGACGACGGCCGCGCCCGCGACGGCTCCGCCGGCCAGTGCGGTGCCGTCGGTGGAAAAGGCCCCCCGCCGGCGCGTGCTGCCGGGTCGGCGCACCTCACTGATGGCCGTCCTTACGGTCAGAGCGGCGGCGATGACGACGGGGGCCGGCCAGGAGGCGACGGCGGTCATCGGCCGGGCGCCCGGTCGGGATGCTCTGCTCCGGTCGGCTTGAGACCACTGCGCTGGTAGATGCCGGGGATGCCGTCGGCGCCGGCAGATCCGGTCGCGTCGGCGCAGCAGCAGCGCGGCCAGGAGGGCTGAGGTCGGGGAGCCGGTCGGGGACCGCGGCCTTGACGTATTCGCTCAGCTCGCCGGCAGGCGACGTGAGTTCGCCGATGAGCAGGGCGACGGTGAACCCGATCCCGGCGAGTGCGGCCAGGCCGAAGGCGTCCGCCCGGGCCAGGTCCGGGTTGAGCTGGGCGCGGGTGTACCGGGCTGCGGGGCAGGTGCCGCCGCGACCGAGGGGCAGCGCGACATCGGAACACCGCGTTTCACCAGTACGCCGACAGCGTGGAGCCTGCCGAACGCCGGGTCCGGACACGCGCGCCCCTGACCCCCGTGCGCCCGTGGACGGCGTTCCGTACGATGCCGTGCCCATCGAGCACCTCACGCCTTCACCCGTTCAGAAGACGCTGGGGCTGCGACGACCGTCCGATGGGGCGCTGGCGAAGGCCAACTGCCCGAGGCCGTCGTCCAGCCGGCCTGCACTGTCGCCGCGCACCGCAGGGGCACGCGAGCATCGGCGCCCCGGCGCCGTCGCCCTGGCTCTTCCCCAGCGGCCAGCCCGGACGGCCCATCAGCACCACACGGCTGACGCAGCCATCGAACAACCTCGGCACCCGCCCCAACCAGGCCCGCAGCACCACTCTCTTCCAGTTCACCACCGAGATCAGCCGACGGGCAAAGCCGACCTGACGCTCCCGGACGGCCCCCCAGAACCATAAGTTCAGGCCACAGTTCACACCACCGCGCCGCCTTGCTCTCATGGACCGACCGCGGCGCGCGCACCGGGTGCGGACGAATCACGAGGTTGGATACGTCCGACAGGCCGTGCGGCGCGTACACGCACCGCCGGCCGTCCGCTCCCGCCCAAGAGGCAGGCACGCAGGGCATGAGGTCAGAACACGTCGTGGCTGGGGCGGTCGGCTCCACGGCTTCAGGCGGTCGCTTTGGCACGAGCCTCGAAGATCATGGCCCCACCGTCGTGCTTTACCGGGCAGGTCCACAGACTGTTGGACGCGCCGGAAGCTCACGGGGCCATGATCACTCGTGCCGGAGCAGCTCCCGCTCCAAGCCGCTCCACCGATCTCGTGGTCGTCTGCCGCAGCAAGCCTTTCAGGTGCCGCGCGATGTGCCACGGCGCGGGACGGCGCCTTCGGGCCGGGCCACGCACAGGGCCCAGATGACGACCCCGGAGAAGGCCATCATCAGAGTGGACCACAGGGGGGCGTACGGCAGGGACAGGAAGTTGGCGATGATGATCAGGCCGGCGATGACGATGCCGGAGATCCGGGCCCACATCGCCGACTGGAACAGTCCTATGCTCACCACCACGGCAACGGCACCCAGGATGAGGGTGACCCAGCCCCAGCCGGTCAGGTCGAACCGGAAGATGTAGTCGTTGGTCGCTATGAACACGTTGTCCTTGGCGATTCCCATGATGCCGCGGAAGATGTCGATCACTCCTGCGATCATCAGCATGACGGCACCGAAGAGCATCAGCCCGCCGGCCCACTGCTGCTTGCGCGCGTGCGTGGTGCGTGTCGTGGTCATCTCTCAGCCCCGCTCGCTTCGTCCGCTGCTCAGCGTGCGTTGGGCGCCATGACCGAGATGGCGCCGTTCGCGGGGCGGGGGCCGGAGAGGACCAGTGCCTTCGCCCGCTGGAACTCCTCCTGCGTGATGTCGCCGCGGTTGCGCAACTCGGCGAGCCTGGCGAGCTCGTCGGTGCTGCTGGGCCGGTCACCGGCCGCCGTCTCACGAACGTAGGAGTCGAACATCCGGCGCTGGGCCCGAGCGTGTTCGATGTCACGGCGGCCCATGTCCTTGCCTCGTGCGATGAGGTAGACGAAGACGCCGAGGAACGGCAGCACGACCACGAACACCAGCCAGCCGGTCTTCCCCCAGCCGCTCAGCGAGTCGTCCCGGAAGATATCAACGACGATCTTGAAGAGCAGGAAGAACCACATGATCCAGAGGAAGAACCAGAGCATGGTCCAGAAGACGCTCAGCAGGGGGTAGTCGTACGCGAGGAACATCTGCGCATTCCCTTCGTCTCCCGCCCGGGCCCTCACCCAGGTGGTGTTCTGAGCCCAGACTGCGCCCCAAGCAGGCCGGCGGCATCACACCGCCCGGGTGATTTCACGGCCGGGCCCCAAGGGCCTGGCCAGGCGAGCGCCACCGCCGAAAGCGTGGAGGGCGGCTGTCCGCGAAGCGTCGCTGGTGGAGTACTCACGTCCCTCAGGCGTGGATGCTGCCCGCCTCCTGGCGATGGGGGGTGGAGCCGGGTGCCTGGCGCGCATCCCCGCGATCACCTGCCTCGACTTCAGCTGCTGACTCGAGGATGGACCGGGCACGGCGTTCGGCGGGCACGGGCACGGAATCACGGATTCGGCTGTCCTTGAAGTGCTCCGCAGCAGCAGATACGGCCGCGTCCACCCGCTGGGAAGGCCGTCGACCTCGATGGGCGGCCTTGCGTGCTTCGACGACTCGCCTGACGGCTTCTTCGGTCGACCCCGGCGACACCGCGTCCTCCCGTGCTGCCATGGTGCGTCCGAAATTCCCGCGAGCCACCAGCAACCAGGACTGCTCTGCCGGCCGGAGGCCCTGCCCGCTCCCGTCGGCGGCACAGCGGGCCCACCGACACGGCACCGGAACAGCGAACCCGCTGTGCCGGACGCCACCGTGTGACACTCCTGTTCCGGCACAGAGTGCGTCACTGCGGTCAGTGCAAGATCACCACGCCGGGTCCGACCGCCCACCTCGACGCGCGCCGTGCCCTGAGGGTGCCTACGCTTGAGTCGCAACCGCCGGGCAGGGGGAGGAGCTTGCTTCGTCGAGCGGGTGGCGGTTCAACTCCTACGGCACGAGAAGGCGGCCCCACCATGGCTACTGCATCTGAGACTCCGGTACTCGACACGATCGCCGCCATGACGATCGACTCCATCGAGCACTGCCACATGGACGAGCGGTCGCTCATCCTCGCCCGCGTTGCCGCGCTAGTGGCCATGGATGCACCGGCGATCTCCTACCTGGCCCACATCAACCCCGCGGTCAAGGCCGACTTCACGGTCGAGCAGCTGCAGGACCTTCTCGTCGCGATCGCCCCCGTCGTGGGGACGGCGCGTGTCATGTCAGCCTCAGGCCACATCGCCCAGGCGTTCGGCGTCGCACTCGCACTGGCCGACAGCGAGGCCGAGGCCATAGCGCGGGCCGAGGCCGACAGCCGTAACGCCTCCTGAGACAACCGTGTGCCGCTCGCTGCACAGCGGCGCAGTACAGCAATCACCCCAGCCGCAGCCGACTCCCAGCAGGGTCGTGTCGTCCTCGTAGGTCCGGGAATGGCCGGTCTGCCCCTCCGGGAACGGTCACCGAGGGCGCGACCTCGTACGGCACCGTCGAGACCGGTGTGAGGACCCCCAGCGGCCCGGCCAAGCCGTTCGTCAACGGCAAGGCCTTCTGAGCGAACCGCACGACGGCGGTCCCCGGCCCGACCCCGCGGCCGGGGACCGCCCCCTCCCACGAGGAAGCCGCGCCGGAACGTGCGGGAGCCACGGGGAACGGCGGGCACCTGCCTACCGGCCCTGACAAAGTCTCTGGACGTGTCGGTGCGTGATCAGGCGGACGGCGAGGCCGAGGAAGGCCTCGTGGATGTCGTCGCGTCGCTCCCGGCGGATGCGGAGCCGGCGGAAGCCGTGCAGCCAGGAGATCGTCCGCTCGACGACCCAGCGGAAGGCGCCCAGGCCGGTGCCGTGGGGCTGCCCGCGTTCGGCGATCACCGGGCGTATGCCCCGCTCGCGAAGGAGCCGGCGATATTCGTCGTGGTCGTGGCCGCGGTCGGCGAAGAGCACGTCCGGGCGGCGTCGGGGGCGGCCGGCCACCCCGGCGACCGCCGGGATCTCGGCCAACGGGGGCAGCGGCTGGGTGACGTCGTGGCGATTTCCGCCGGTGAGCGTAACGGCGAGCGGGGTCCCTCGATTTGAGGGACGTGGCTGGTGAGCCGCGTTCTCACCTGGTTCGGGGCAGCATGCCGGACAGCTCGGGCAGGCTGTCATGCGCGGATGCGGGAGAGGATCGCGTCCAGGCCGAAGGTGAAGCGCTCCTCGAAGTTCTGCCGGAGGTGGGGCAGGACCCGTTGCAGCGCCGGGTGCGTTTCGGGGTCGACGGCCCGGGCGAGCCTCTCGTCGCCCTCCTCGGGGGCGGCCTGTTCCTCCTGGGTCAGGCCGAGGAGGAAGTAGGCGACCGTCCAGGCCGTCCATGCCGCCTGCCGCTCGTCGGCCCCGGCGCGCAGGAGCGCGTCGACGAGGTGGTCGGCGAAGCGCAGGGTGTGCGGTTCGGCCGGGTAGGTGCCGGTGACCAGGGCGGCGCCGTCACGGTGGGCGAGCAGGGTGCGCCGGTAGCGGGCGGCGAGTTCGCGGGCGCGTTCCAGGGGGGCGTCGGGCAGGTCGTCGTAGCGGATGCCGCCGAGCACGGCGTCGGCCATGAGTTCCAGCATCCGGGCCTTGGTCTTCACGTGCCACAGCACGGTGTTCATCCGCACGCCGAGGCGGTCGGCGACCGCCCGGGTGGACAGGCCGTCCAGTCCGCGCTCGTCCAGTACGTGGAGGGCGGCGTCGATCACGGCGGCGCGGGTGAGCTGGCCCGTGGCGTCTTCCCCGATTTGCTTCTTGGTCACTGACCTAGTTTACTGCACCGCGGGCAGTTGGTCACCGACCAAGAGTTGCGTCGAGGAAGTGAAAGATCATGAACTACCAGGTTGTCGTCGCAGGTGCCGGGCCCGTGGGCCTGTGGCTCGCCGGTGAACTGCGCCGGGCGGGTGTCACCGTCGCCGTCATCGAGCCGCGCGTCGAACGCGACCCCCGCTCCCGCGCCCTGACCGTGCACCCCCGCACCATCGAGACCTTCGCCTCCCGCGGGGTGCACCAGCCCTTCGTCAGCGAGGGCATACCGCTGCCCGGCGGCCACTTCGCCGTCCTCGACTCCCGACTCGACTTCCGCCGCCTGCCCAGCCCCTTCCCCTACACCCTCGCCCTGCCCCAAGAACGCACCGAGGCGCTGCTGGAAGCACAGGCCACCGGCCTGGGCGCGGACATCCTGCGCGGACACGAGGTCACCGGCTTCACCGAGCACCCCGACCACATCACTGTGCACACCACCGGACCGCACGGTTCCGCCGCCCTCCGGGCGGCCTACCTGGTCGGCTGCGACGGCGCCCGCAGCACCGTGCGCACCGCGGCCGGCATCGACTACCCCGGCACCCCGTCCACCGTGCTGGGCTGGCTCGGCGACGTGGTCCTGGACCACCCGCCCGCCCCCGGCTACAGCCGCTTCGGCCCCGCCGGCACCCTCATGGCCGTTCCCCTGTCCGACGGCATCCACCGCCTGGTCGGCGTCACCCCCCGCGACCTGACCACCACCTGGCCCGGCGACCTCACCCTGGACGAACTGCGCGAGAACGTCATCGCCGTGGCGGGCACCGACTTCGGCCTGCGCGACCCGGTCTGGCTCTCCCGCTACGGCAACGCCACCCGCCTGGCCGACCGGTACCGCAAGGGCCGCGTCTTCCTCGCCGGCGACGCCGCCCACCAGCACTTCCCCGCCGGCGGCGTCGGCATGAACGTCGGCATCCAGGACGCCGCCAACCTCGCCTGGAAGCTCGCCGCCACCCTCAACGGCTGGGCGCCCGACGGCCTGTTGGACACCTACCACGCCGAACGCCACCCCGTCGGCGCCGACCTCACCACCACCAGCCGCGCCCAGGTCGCCCTGATGACCGCCTTCACCCCCGAGGGCCTCGACCTGCGCGGCCTGCTCGCCCGACTGATCACCACCCTGCCCGACCTCAACGACCACCTGGCGGCCCAGGTCAGCTCCCTCACCGTCACCTACCCGCCCACCACCCCCGACGCCCACCCGCTGACCGGCACCCGCGCCCCCGACCTCACCTTCGGTGACACCGGTCTGTTCGCGTTGCTGCGCGTCGACCGCCACCTCCTGCTGGACCTCACCGGCAGCGGCCGCCTCACCGGGTACGCGCGCCCCGGACTGCACGTCCACAGCGCCACCCCGTACCGGCCCCCGGCCGACTTCACCGACGTGCGCGCCGTCCTTGTCCGCCCCGACGGCCACATCGCCTGGGCGAGTGCCGAGCACGACGGCACCGCCCTTGCCGACAGCCTCACCGCGGCCCTCGCCACCACGCACCGGAAGTGAGCCGCCGGTGATCGTCCAGCACGAACTGACCCACGACGGGCTGCGCGGGCCGCCGAGGCCAAGGGCGACAAGGGCGGGCGCCGCCCGGCGCGCACGGCCGCGAAGGCCGCCGCCGCGCGCGCCGGACACCTGGGCGGCCGGTCGAGCGCCGTCCGGTCCGCGACCACCGCGTCAGCCGGGGCGCCATCCATACCGTCGTCGCAGACCTCCTGCCCGAGCACGTCGCCGCCGACGGGAGCGCCCCAGCCCCGGAACCGCCCGTCACCCTCGACGTGCCCGGCAAGGTCGCGGACTTCCTTCGCGCCACCGAACCGGACGACGCCGAGCGGGCCTCGCTCGACAACGGCCGGGCCGTGCGACGCGGCACGGGCCACACCCTCCGCGTCACCGCCGTGCCGGCGATCCACCGTCGACTCCTCGACCGCTGTCCGGTTCTCGACGGCGCCGGGGCGATCCCGGCCCAGCGCGAAGCCCGCCGCAAGTACCAGTTCCGCAGGGACCGTTCCACCGCCTACGCCGAGGCCGGACGCCTCGGCGCCAGGACGCGGTGCACGACGAGTGGATCACCCGGGTCCAGGCCGACGACCTGCCCGCCCTGCACACCTTCGTCACCGGACCGGGCCAGGACCTCGACGCCGTCGTCGCCGGCCTCACCCTCCGCCACAGCTCCGGAGCCGTCGAGGGCCAGAACAACAAGATCAAGATGCTGAGACGGCAGGTGTTCGACCGGGCCGACGTCGGCTTCCTGCGCAAACAGGTCCTTCTCAGCGCGCGAAGCCGTGCGCGATCACGGTCACCCTCCATGGCTCCGGCACTGAAAGTGATCCAGGCCCACTTCTCGGCCGTCGCCGACACGCCGCCCCCTCGCCGGTCGGACCGGGGCGTCCTTCTGCTCGACCGTTCGGCGCCGGGCATCCCCCGGCTGTCGGGCTGGGCTCACTTGCTGGTGATGCTCCACGTACCGTCGCCGTCCTCGGCGGTGCCGGCGAGGACGGTCCACTCGGCGTCGTCTAGGCCGAGTGCCGCACGGAGGTAGGCGGAGATCGCGTCGGCGAGAAGGGCGACGCGGGCCGGGTCCTCGTCGGTGGTCTCGGCGACCGCTTCGCCGGCGATGCCGCCCATGGTGTGCTCGGCCTCGGCGATGGTGAGGAGGCTCTTGGGGGCCGGGCTGAGGTGGTAGGCGTCGGTGAACCACTCCGGCCCCCGGGTGGACAGCTGCGACTGGTCCTTGCCGCCCGCGACGATCAGGGCCGGAGTGCCCATGGTGGAGAAGTCCGGCTTCATGAACGGGAGGTTCTCGGCGGCGAACGGGGTGAGGGTGTCGCCGGTCCCGGTCGCGGCGATCAGCGCGCCGGCCGACACCGAGGAGTGGGAGAAGTCCTCGCCGGGAACGCCGTCGGCGTCGAGTACGCGGGCGCCGAGGAGGGCGCCCGCGGTCTGGGCACCCCAGGAGTGGCCGACCACGGCGACGCGCTCACGGTCGACGCGGGTCTCCAGGCCGGCCTGGGCCAGGATGTCGCCGAGGTGGTCGAGGATCGCGTGGAGGTCGGCTATCCGCACGCGCCAGATGGTGGCGAAGCGCGGGTCGTCCCAGCCGATCGCGTTGCGGCGGGAGTCCAGGTGGGTGGGCTGCACCACGACGAATCCGGCGGCGGCCCACCGGTCGACGAGGGGCTCGTACCCGTCCAGGGACCACGCGTTGCCGTGGGAGAAGACGATCACGGGCAGGTTCTGGTCCGACCGGGGGGCGGTGACCTTCACCTGCAGATCGAGGCCGCGGCCAGGTGCGGGAACGTGGATGGGCTTGACCGAGACGATCTGCCGGCCGAGGGCGCGGGAAGACATGGGAGACCTGTGCTTTCTCTGCGGTGGCTCTGCCATACTTTGGCGGAACGACGTTCCGCCAATTTAGCGGAACAATGTTCCGCGAGCAAGGGAGTCATCCGTGTCGGAGTCGGTCGGGGTACGCCAAGCACAGGCGCAGCGCACCCGCAACGGCGTACTGGAGGCTGCTGCGGCGGTCTTCGTCGAGCAGGGCGTCCAAGCGCCTGTCCGTGACGTCGCCGAACGAGCCGGCGTCGGTGTCGGCACGGTCTACCGGAACTTCCCGACCCGCGCGGACCTCGTCACCGCCGTGTATCGGCACCAGATCGACGCCTGCGCCGCTCTCGCGCCCCGGCTCCTCGAGGAGTCCGCCTCGCCGTTCACCGCGCTGTCCCGGTGGACGGACGCGTTCGTGGACTTCCTCGTGACCAAGCACGGTCTCGGCGCGGCGCTGGGGTCCGGAGATCCGGGGCTGGAGAACCTCCACGCCCTCATGCTCGACACCCTGGTCCCGGCCTGCGCGACGCTGCTGGACGCCTGCGCCGCCGACGACGAACTTCGCCCCGGTATCACCGCCTACACGCTCATGCGCGCCATCGGAAACCTCTGCATCACCGGCCCCGACTACGATCAGGCCGACGCCAAACGCATGGTCTCCCTCCTCCTCACCGGATGTCGCAACACGGCATGACAACAGGCCCGGCGCCCGTGCCGCCCGAGCCCGCCACGCCGGTCTCCGTCCACTGCGAAGCCGCAGCGTGGACGTGGACCACGGCTGGATCCACTGCCCCGAGCCGGTCCTGGTTCTGCTGCGCCACGCCGAACAGCCTTGCGTGGCCGGCTGGCCGGCACGGCAGCGGGGCTGCTGCCGCGCGGCCAACAGCCGCATCCTCATCAAGCTCGATCAGCGCGAATTGATCACACGCGGGCCCCACCGGGCGGACCGCCGTGCCGCACCCGTCCGCGTGGCCCCTGCCGGTGCCGCGTTCCTGGACGAGGTGTTGCCCCGGCAGCTGTCGCTCGAGGCCGGACTTCCCTCGCAGTGGCAGGGTGAGAAGCGGGAAGTCGTTGTCCAAGCCCTGGACGCCCCCGCGGTGCCGGGCCCCCTGCTGGACGAGATCCCGGCGGTCGCGGGGTGGTCGGCCGGCCACGACGCCGACCGGACGTGCTCTTCGCCGACCGCGGCTACGACCACGACAAGTACCGTCGACTCCTTCACGAGCGAGGCATGCGCCCAGTGATCGCCGAACGCGGTCAGCCCCGCGGCACCGGCCTGGGCACCTTCCGCCGGTTCACCGAGTGGACCGAGGCCAGAGCGTGGTCCAAGCCGCGCCGCCTGGTCCCGGTGCGGGACCGGTGAGCACGCTCGGCGTAGGTTCAGATCGACTTGAGGACTCGGATGCGGTCGGTGACGGCGCGCCGTGCGACGTCGGAGTTGAAGGCGATGGAGTCGAATTCGTGCGGGGCGCCGGGGTGCAGGTGGAATTCGACCGGCACCCCGGCGCGGCTGAGTTTGGTGGCGTAGGCGGTGTCCTCGTCGCGGAAGACGTCGAGCTGGCCGACCTCGATGTAGGCGGGCGGCAGGCCGGTCGCGTCCTCGAGCCGGGCGGGAGCCGCCGTCGCCGGGACATCGGGCCCGCCGGCGGCTTCACCGAGCAGGGCCGGCCAGGCGGTGAGGCTGTCGTCGTAGGACCACAGGAGATAGGGCGCGATGTGCGGGTCCGGGGTGGTGGTGCGGTCGTCGAGCATGGGCATGAGCAGGATCTGGCGGGCGATCTTCGGGCCGCCGCGTTCGCGGGCGAGGATCGTCAGTGCCGCCGCCATGCCGCCGCCGGCGCTGTCGCCCATCACGCCGATCCGGTCGGGGTCGACGTCGAGTTCGTCGGCGTGCTCGTGCAGCCAGCGCAAGGCGGCGTAGGCGTCTTCGAGCGGGGTGGGGAAGGGGTGTTCGGGAGCGCGGCGGTACTCGACCGACAGCATCGGCACGCCGCTGGTGGACACGTAGCGGGCGACGGGCCCGTCGAACAGGTCGATGTGGCCGAAGATGTACCCGCCGCCGTGGAAGAACAGCACAGCGGGGCCCGTGGCCGCGCCTTCCTTGGTGTACCAGCGCATTCTGATCCGGGCACCGTCGTCCGAGGTCGCGTGGTGGTCGCTGGTCTTGACGTCGGCAGGGATCGGCTGAGCCGTTCCCGCGGCGCCGATGATCGGCTCCCACAGCGCGCGGCGCGCCGCGATGTCGCCTACAGCCGGTGGTGTGACGTCTGCCATTGCGCCGGCCATCGGGGCCAGCGCCGCGGCGATCTCGAGGTCCAGGCTGAGTGCCATGGCCCTTTCCTTTCGGTGGAGGATCGGTGTCAGGCGGCGGACGGGACGACGATGACCTTGCCGTGCAGCGCGCCCTGGGCGGCACGTGCGTGGAGCGTCGGCAGCTCGGCCAGCGGCACCCGCTCGGCGACGTCGACGCGCAGCTCGCCGCGGTCGATCGACGCCACGAGCTGTGCCAGCCGGCCGGCGTCGCTGCGGACGAACAGGTCGATGCCCCGCACATCGCGCTCCTCGTCGCTGGGAGCGGGCATCCACACAGTGGTGTTCACGAGGACCCCGCCGGGACGGACGAGGGTGACCAGCGCGGCCAGTTCGGCCGGGTCGACCGGTGCGAGGTTGAGTGCGACGTCGACCGGTTCGGTCACCACCGCGGTCACGCCGGTGGTGGTGTGGTCGATGACTTCGTCGGCGCCGGCGGACCTGACCGCTTCGCTGCTGCGCGGGCTGGCTGTGGCGATGACGTGGGCACCCGCGTTCTTGGCCAGCTGCACGGCGTAGCCGCCGACCGCTCCGCCGGCGCCGTTGATCAGCACGCGCTGCCCGGCCGTCAGTTTGCCGTGGTCGAACAGCGCCTGGTAGGCGGTGAGGCCCACGAGCGGCAGGGCGGCGGCATCGGGCAGCGGGACGCTCTTGGGAGCCGGCGTCAGGACCTCGGCCGGCGCGAGGACGTACTCCGCGGCGGCGCCGTTCCCGTCCATCGGCAGGAAGCCGATGACGTCGTCGCCGACCGCGATGCCGTCCACGCCCTCGCCCAGCGCGTCGACGGTGCCGGCGACGTCGATGCCGGGGGTGTGGGGCAGCACCACCGGGATGGGGCCGCGCATGAAGCCGCCGCGGATGTTGCCGTCGACGGGGTTGAACGACGTCGCGGCGACGCGGATCCGGACCTCACCGGCGCCGGGGGCGGGCTGCTCCACGTCCTCGTGGCGCAGGACGCCGGGGTCGCCGTACTCGTGGAAACGCACTGCCTTCATGTCGGTTCTCACCTTCACTTCGATGGGAGTTGCTTCGAATTCGAAGCAACTGTCGTGATGGTATCCCTGCTTCGAATTCGAAGCAAGTGGGGCCGGTCATGGCCGGCGCGAGCGGATCGCCGCGGCGAGTTCGGCGGCGGCTCGGCCGATGCAGGCATGCAGCCGCCCTGCATCGCTGCGAGCCGCGGTCCGCCAGTCGGCGGGGTCCGCGACGACGACCGTGGGCACGGGGTCGGCGTGCACGTCGGTCAGGCGCCTGCGTACCACCTGCACGAGGTCGGGTGGCTGCCAGCGGGAGCCGCTGTTGAGCGCCAGCAGCACCGGCATGCCGGAGAGGACTCCGTCCCCGAGGACGGCGAAGAACGAGTCGAACACCTCGCTCGGGGACGCGGCGAGCACCGGGGTCGCCACCACCAGCCCGTCGGCCGCCACGACCGCCGCGATCGCCTCCCGCAGGTCGAGGCTGGCGCGGCCCCGGGCGGAGTGCTGCGCGAGGTCGGCCGCCAGCCGGTGCAGCTCCAGCACCTCCACCTCGGCGCGCGCGCCGCCGGCCGCCAGTGACCGGCACACAGCCTCCGCGACCCAGTCCGCGAGCAGACGAGTCGGACGCGCATAGCCGACGCCGGCGCTCACGACGGCCAAGGACACCGGACTCCACGCGGCGGTGCTCATCCCGGCATCGTGTTCGTGGATTCTTCCCTGCGGCCGGGCTGTGGTGCCGTCACCGCGCAGGGCCGAGGACGACGCTGCCGGACAGTTCCGCGGCTTCGGTGAGCAGCTGCGCGGGGATCACGAAGCCCTCCGGGCGTGGCTCACGAAGGTCACGGCCCGTGTGGCGGAACATCTTCTGCGGCCCTCCGGGAGCCGAGATGAGCAGGAGGTCTGCCTTCTCGGAAGTGATGCGGCAGCCGTGCGGGACGCGCCGGGGCAGGAAGACGATGCCGCCCTCCTGCAACTCGTGCTCCTCGTCGCCAGCCCGGACCGGCGCCGAACCGGACAGGAGCAGGAAGACCTCGTCCTCGTCGTTGTGCACGGGCAACGGCGGCGCTTCGCCCCTGCCGGCGTCGAAGCGGCCGACGGTCGGCTGCCCACCGGTCGCCTCGGCGCCGAGCAGGGCGCTGAAGACGCTCCCGCCGATCCGCCCGCGTTGCCGCTGGTCCTCATGCGGTGCGAGACAGGGGATGCTCATGGCCGGTCCTCGGGATCCGTGGGCGGCGGCGCCGTCCTCCTTTCCGCAACCCTGCGCCGCGCCACTGCCCGATTTCCATGTTCTGCGGTGCTCAGTCGGGCCCAACGCTGCCCACACCGTGCGCTCACGAGGTCACGGCATCGGGCCGGTGAAACCCTCGCGTCCGCCCACTCCACCCGCCCGGGACGGCCCCGCGGTGCGCGCAGGAGTTCAGTTCCGGCTCCGCCTGGAGTGGTGGGACGGCGGCAGACCACACTCTTCGAATTCGAAGCAGTAGACTCCGGTCATGCCTGATTCACCGCCGTCGCTCGACCCCGTGCAGCTCGGCGCCTACTTCGACCTCGTCGAAGTGACCAGCCTGCTCCGGCACGCGGTCGAGCAGCAGCTGCGCGAGAGCGGCGATCTCAGCTATGTGCAGTTCCAACTGCTGGCCCGCCTCGGAGACTCGCCGACGGGCAGCCACCGCATGACCGACCTGGCCGACGGCGTCGTCTACAGCCGCAGCGGCCTGACGTACCAGGTGGGGCTGCTCGAGAAGGAGGGCCTGGTCGTCCGCGCTCCCTCACTGGACGACGAGCGGAGCATCACCGTCACCCTCACCGATGCCGGACGTGAGCTGCTCGCGAAGGTGCTGCCGGGTCACGTCGAGGTGGTCAACGGCCTCCTGTTCGCACCGCTCTCGCCCGACGACGTCCGGGCACTCGCCGATCTGCTGGCGCCGGTGCGCGACCACATGCGCTCGACGCCGCCCCGCTCGGCCGCACCTCGCCGCCGCAAAGGCGGAGCGTAAGGGCCCGACAGGCGTCGGAGCCCCGGCGACCGCGGCGGATCAGGACACGGCAGGACGCCGGGCGGCCCGCAGTCGCCGGTGCACCGGAACGGGATCAGAAGGCCGAGTCGTCAGGTTGGCCGGCGTGCGAACTGCGCCGGTGTCACCTGGTACTGCTTCTTGAAAGCGCGGATGAAGTGGCTGCTGTCGGTGAAGTGCCAGCGCGCGGCGGCCTCGGAGACGGTGAGGCGTGATCCGGGGCCGGTGAGTGCCGTGGCTGCTTCCTCCAGGCGTCGGCGGCGTATGTAGGCGCTGAACGACTCGTCCAGACTCGCGAAGGCCCGCTGCAGGGTGCGCAGGGAGACGTGCAGGTGCGCGGCGACGGCGGTGGGAGACAGGTCGGCGTCGGCGAGGCGGGCGTCGGCCAGGTCCTTGGCCGCTTGGGCCAGCGCCGGGGTGAAGGTGGGCTCGCGGTCGTCGAAGTGGTCGAGGACCAGCCCCTTGGCCAGTTCGAGCAGGGCGTTGCGGGACGCGTGCGCGGCTGCCGGGCCGAGGTCGCTCACGGTCCGCTGGACCATGGTGGTGTGTGCCATGAGGACCTGCGCCGCGGGCGAGGTGGCCTGCCCGGCGCGTGGTTTCCCGGTGACCAGGGACCGCAGAGCGTCACCGGGGAAGATGAAGATGCGGTTGCCGATCTCGGGTGTGGTGTGGAAGTGGTTCTCCGTCACGACGTGGTGCATGAAGTAGGTGCCGGCCGAGACATGGGCGTCACCGCCCTGGTCGTGCGGGTCCTGCAGGGTCATCGCACCTCGCAGCCCGACGTACAGCCTGATGTGGTCGTGCTCGTGCGTACCGACCGCCTGGGTGCTCACGGATGAGGAGGCCCAGAGTTCGTTGACGGCGGTGTCCTGCAGGGTCACCGAGCGCATGGTGCCCTGGAAGCCGTCGACCGTGGAAGTGCTGAACTCCGGCAGGGGGTACAGGCCTCCCATGCGGTCGTTCCAGGTGTCGACGAACGACTCCCATGTTTCCCGGCCGGAGCCGGTGCAGTCGGCGTCGGCGGTGAACGTGCCCGCCTTGCCGCTCGTTCCGGGGGAACGTGGTCCGCTGCTCATGTGTCCTCCGCGCCGACGAACATGCCGCCAGGATCCCCCATCCGGTGTCGCAAACATCCCGTGGCCCAGCCGACGAGCCGAAAACAGGAGGCTCAGCGGGCCAGCAGGTGCTGGATCGCCGCCGCGATCTCGTCGGGCGCCTCCTCGGCCATGAAGTGTCCCGCTCGGGTCAGCCGGTGGTCCAGGTCCGGCGCCCACGCCTTCCACACCCCGGCGGCGTCGTAGCCCAGTTGCGCGCCCCAGTCCTGCTGGACGACCGTCACGGGCATGGCCAACTGCGATCCGGCGTCCAGGTCAGCCTGGTCGTGCAGGACGTCGATGCCCGCCGAGGCCCGGTAGTCCGCGACGATCGACGTCACCGCCGCGGCGCTCGCCCGCAGGTATTCGGCACGCACCTCCTCGGGCATGGCGGTCGGGTCGTCGGCCCAGGCGTCGAGGAACGAGCCGAAGAACGCGTCCGCACTGCCCGCGATCATCGCCTCCGGCAGGCCCGGCGGCTGCGCCATCAGGAAGAGGTGGTAGCCGACCGCCGCCGAAGCACCGTGCAGGACGTTCCACATGTCGAGCGTCGGCACGATGTCGAGGATGCCCAGGTGCGTGACGGTCTCCGGGTGGTCCAACCCCGCCCGGAAAGCGACCAGGGCGCCCCGATCATGGCCGACGAGGGCAAAGCGCTCGTGGCCGAGCGCCGCCGCCAGGGCCACGACGTCAGCGGCCATGGTGCGCTTGGCGTACACATCGGGGTCGGTGGCCGCCGGCTTGTCGCTGGCGCCGTAACCCCGCAGGTCAGGACAGATCACCGTGTGCTCGCCGGCGAGCCGCTCGGCGACGTGCCGCCACATCAGGTGCGTCTGGGGAAAACCGTGCAACAGCACGACCGGGCTGCCGCTGCCCCCGACGGCGGCGGCCAGCTCCACACCGTCCGCACCGGGCAGGCGGACGTGATCGAAGCCGGGAATGGTGAGCATCACGAGGGACCATCCTTTCGAGTCGGGCACGTGACCGGATCAGCTTGGACGACGGCGATCAGCAGCCGATCAGTACGGTTGGGCACCGCCGGCCCCTGGCACGGAGGATGGGGGCATGCGAATCGACGTGCTCGGTGCGGTGCGGGCCCTCCGTGACGACAGCAGCCCGGTTGACCTGGGCGGACCCCGCCATCGTGAGGTACTCGCCCGGCTCGTCGCCGCCGAGGGACGGATGGTCACCACCGACACCCTGGTCGATGACCTGTGGACCGATCCGCCGGTCCGCGCCGTGGGCGCTCTGCGTACGTTCGTCGCCGCGCTGCGCCGCGCCCTCGAACCCGACCGGCCGCCCCGCAATCCGCCACGCGTCATCGTCACCGAAGGTCCCGGCTACGCGCTGCGCCTTCCGCGCGAGGACGTGGACGTCCATCGGTTCCAGGACACCCTGGCCCGAGCCCGCCGCGACCCCGGCGCGGTGACCGACCTCGGCGCGGCACTCGCGACCTGGCGCGGACCCGCCTACGCCGATGTGACCGGCTCCGCCTGGGCGCAGCGCGAGCGGACCCGGCTGGAGGAGTTGAGGTTGGAGGGGGTGGAACTGCGCGCCCGTATCCTCCTCGACTCCGGGGAAGGGGCCGATCTCGTCGCTGAGCTGGGTGCCCACGTCGCCGAACAGCCGTGGCGCGAGCCGGCCTGGGGGCTGCTCGCCCGCGCGCTGTACCGCGCGGGCCGTCAGGCCGACGCGCTGGCCACCCTCCGCCGCGCCCGCGCGATGCTCGTCGACCAACTCGGACTCGACCCCGGTGCCGGCCTTCGGCGCCTGGAGACGGACATCCTCAACGGGGCCGCGCTCCCCGAAGGAGCACGTACCACGTGGACCGGTCATGGTGTCCGGCTCGGCCCGCGCACCACCGTGGATCTGGCCCGCACCCTCGCACTGGCGGGTGGCGACGCCCTCGTCCACTCGCGGCGCGACCGCCTCGCCGCCATCCAGGCGGCGGAACGCACGGGAGATCTCTCCCTGACCGCCCGGATCATCGGCGCCTACGACGTGCCCGCCATCTGGAGCCGGGCCGACGACCCCGAGCAGTCCCGCGCCGTCGTCGCGGCTGCCGAGCGCACGCTCACCGCGCTCGGCCCGGACGGCCCCGCCGACCTGTCCGCCCGCCTCCTGGCCACGATCGCCACCGAGAGCCGCAGCGCCGATCTGTCCGGGACTGAACGGAAGCGCGCGCAGCAGGCGGCGAGCCGAGCCGAGGAACTGGCACGGAACCTGGCCGATCCCGCCCTGTTGGCCTTCGCCCTCAACGGGGTGTTCCTGCAGTCCTTCACCCGCCCCGGGCTCGCAGCGGCACGAGACAGGACCGGCGCCGAGATCCTCGACCTGGCCACCCGGCACGAGCTGCCGAACTTCGCCGTGCTCGGCCGACTCGTCCGCCTGCAATCCGCCTCGGCCCTCGGCGACCTCCACGCCGCGACCTCGCACGCCCATGCAGCCGACCAGCTCGCCGCCACCACCGAAGCGCCCCTTGTCGGCGTCCTCACCAGGTGGTTCAGGGCCCGGTCCGCGGCCGCCCGCAGCACCGAACCCGGCGGACCGACCGCCGCCACGGCCGCAGCGCACTACCGCGCTGCCGAAGAAGCCCTCCGGACGGCCGGAATGCCAGGGCTGCACCGCGGCCTGTTCCCGCTCGCCCTCCTGGGACTGCGCCTGCTGCACGACCGGCCCGCGCCCACCGACCCGCACCTCGACTGGGGACCGTACCGACCCTGGGCGCGACCCCTCGTGCTCCTCGCCCAGGACCGGGGCGAGGAGGCCCGAACCGCCCTCGCCGCGGTACCCGAACCACCGCATGACCACATGCAGGAGGCCATGTGGTGCCTGACCGCCCGCGCCGCCGTACGCCTCGACGAGCGCAGAATCGCCGCGCGCGCTGCGGCTGCCCTGCGCGATGCCTGCGCGGAACACGCCGGTGCCGCCGGCGGAATGCTGACCCTGGGCCCGGTGGCCCGATATCTGGCAGAGGCGGAAGCGTGCGCCGGAACGGGATGAGCGGCCCAGATCCGCGAACCCCGAGCCCGTCCGCGCTCACCCCACCCCCACGGCCCCGGCGACATCAGGTCGCCATGACGTTCAGGGGGCATCCGTCGCCCGACGCCAGGCGGTCGGTGTGCCGGCGACGGCCTCGACGCCACGCGGCCGATGAACATGTCGCCGGAATCCCATCCGGTGTCGCACACGTACGCGCTTCCTCCGCACGGCCGTTCCTACTCTTGGCTGCAGTCCAACCGTTGACGATCTTCCGCCCGCGGGTGCCGCCGACCGCGCCGCCGCCCTGCACGCCGGCGCCGCCGCGGGCGCACTGCCCGGTGGCGACGTCGTCGTCGCGCCGGCGACTGATACCCCCCTGACCGACCTTCGAGGAGACAACCGCGATGATTCCCGATGACGATCCGTCCCGGTCGCTGACCGTGGCGCACCCGGACGACCCCGGCACGACGTATGTCTCGCTGGTGGGCAACACGTACGCCATGCTGGTCACCGGCGAGCAGACCGACGGCCGGTACTGCCTGATCGACATGCGCGTGCCCGACGGCGGCGGTCCGCCGCCGCACCGGCACGACTTCGAGGAGATGTTCACGATCCTCGAGGGCGAGATCGAGTTCACCTTCCGCGGCGAGAAGCACACGGTGCGGGCCGGGTCCACGATCAACGTTCCGGCCAACGCGCCGCACAACTTCCGCAACGTCTCGGGTGCGCCGGCCCGCATGCTGTGCATGTGCACCCCCGCCGGCCAGGACGAGTACTTCCTGCGCATCGGCGATGTCGTCGCGGGCAAGGACGCACCGCCGCCGCAGCTGTCGGAGGACGAGCTCATGGAGCGTCGCCGCCGTGCGGCCGAGCTGGCCGCGACCTACCGGAGCGAGTTCCTCTAGCCCACAGGGCCGGCGGGCCCGGGCGGCCCGCCTCCGAGAGTTCGACGTGGCCTGGGACCGGCACACGGGCCCGGGCCGGTCACGGATGCGGCCGTGTCAAGTGGTGTGACCGTGATGAGCAGTCCAGCGGCGCGACCGCGGACAGGCCGACTGTTACTGCTGTCTCCGAGGAGCACAGATTGGGAGCGGTGAGACTGGCGGACCGGCTGGCCGCGGCACGAGCCGGTGCGCTGGTGGGCAGAGAACCGGAACGGGCAGTGCTCGACCGGATGCTGTCGGGCGCGGCGGACACCCCGCCCGTGGCCTACCTGCACGGTCCCGGTGGCATCGGCAAGACCTCGCTGCTGCGCTACGCCGCGTGGCAGGCCGAACTCAGCGGCCGCCGCGTGGTGCACGTGGACGGCCGGTTCCTCGACGCCGATCCGCGCCGGCTGGAGGAGGCCGCGGCCCCGGCGTGCACCGAACCCGGCACGGTGCTGCTCATCGACACCTTCGAACAGTGCCAGCCCCTTGAAGCGTGGCTGCGCGAGACTCTCCTGCGGCGGCTCGCCGACCATGCGATCGTGATCCTGGCCGGGAGGATCGCCCCCGACATCGAATGGTCGCTGGACCCTGGATGGGCTCAGCTGTTCACCGCGTTGACCGTGCGGCCGCTGGACGCCGCCCAGTCCCACGCCCTGCTCGCCGCGCGGGGCGTCCCCGCCGAGCAGCGTGACCCCTTCGTCACCTTCGCCGGAGGCAGCCCGCTCGCCCTCTCACTGGCCGCCTCCGTGCCCGCCGCGGCGCCCGGCACACCGTGGGAGCCGACCGGCGACGTCCTGACGACCCTGGTCGAGCGGCTCGTGGGCGACCTGCCCAGCGCCGTCCACCGACGCGCCCTCGAGGTCGTCGCACAGGCGTACGTCACCCGCGAGCCCCTGCTGCGCGCAGTGCTGGGCGACGAGGACACCGACACGGTGTTCCCCTGGTTACGTCAGTTGCCCTACATCGAGGCCACGCCCGAAGGGCTGCACCCGCACGACGCGGTGCGGGCGACCCTTGGGGCCGACCTGCGCTGGCGGGACCCCGAGCGCCACGACGACGTCCGCGTCCGCGTCTCACTCGCAGGTCTGCAGGCCGTACGCGGCGCCGCCGAGGACGAGGCGCTGCTGCGGGTCGCGGAGTGGATGTTCCTCTTCCGCGATCAGGGAGGTCCGAACGACCTGTACGACTATCGGACGTACCCGCACATCGAAGACGCTCCGCTCCGGCCCGAGGACGTGCCCAGCGTGTTGCGCATGGCCGAGGAGGCGGAGGGCCCGGCATCGGCGGCCGCGGTCGCGCACTGGGTGCGCCGCCAGCCGGAGGCCTTCCGCGTCCACCGCTACGCGGGCTCCTGCGCGCCCGTGTCGTTCATGGCCGTCCTGCGGCTGGACGCACCACGGGCCGAGGACCGTGCCGCAGACCCGGTGATCGCGGCGGTCTGGGACCTCGTGGAGGCGGCGGCCCCCCTCGGGCCGGGCGAGCATCTGGGCATCCGGCGCTTCGCGGTACAACCCGGCGGGCACCAGCGGCCCTCACCTCTGATGGAGCTCACCAGCCGGCGCACCATCGGCGAGGAGATGAGGACCCACGGACGCGCGGTGACCTTCACCGTCTTCGAAGACGCCGACCGGTGGGGGCGCTACCTCACCGAGGCCGGGATGCCGGAGCTCGCGGCTGTGGACGTCGGCGGGCGGCGACAGCACATCTTCGGCCGGGACTGGCGACGGCAAACAGTGGAACAGTGGGTGCAACACCGGGCTCGCGCAGCGGTCACACCCGTGACGACATGGCCCACACCTGCCGCCACGAGCGGCCCAGGCGACCAGCTGCCGCGCGCGGCGTTCGCGGAAGGCGTGCTCGAGGCGCTGCGCACCTGGCACACCCCCCGCGAATTCGCCACCAGCGTCCTGCTGCACTCACCTCTCGTGCCGCATGGCTCACCCGACCCGGCCGCTGACCTTCGCGGCGCCATCATCACCGCCCTCGACGCGATACAGACCGATCCCGCGGGCGTCAAAGCCCACGAAGCTCTCACCACCACTTACATCACGGCCTCCCACACCCACAAGGCCGCCGCCCGACGACTCGGGGTGCCCTACGGCACCTACCGGCGCCACCTCGCCCTGGCCAAGGAACGCCTCATCGAGCAACTGAGCGCTTTCAGCGTTGCCTCTCCAGGGTGAGGACGGCCTCGGCGATCGACGTCACGTGGTTCGGGCTGATCCGGGATCTTCGGAAGATTCGCCAGGACTCCAGCAGTGCCATGCCCCGTTCGACGGGTGCCCTGGACGTGGCCAGTTCTCCCGGTTGACCGGCTGCTGTGCAGGGGACAACTGCCCGCCGGGCGGCTGTCTGCGCCCGGTGGTGACCCAGGGGCCGGCGCCCTGGTAGGCGCGGTCGGCCAAGACGGGCACGCCTTGGCCGACCGCGGATCCGGATGATCCGGCGGGTGCGGGCTGGGGGCTCCCCCGGCCGAAGGCTGGGGGAGGTCAGGTCGTGGCACCGGCCTGGCAGGGCCGGGGAGATCCACAGCACCTGCCCGGCCGGGTCGGTCACGCCCCGCATGTTCACGCCGTGGCGACGATGCTTGTACGAGTAGTCGGCCCGGCCGTCGCCCACCCGGTCGCACTCGGCGAGCGTCCCGTCGGGCAGCACGCACTCCGGTTCGTGCTCGCGCAGGACCTTCAGCGGGCCGGGCGCCCGGGCGGCCAGGAGGTCGGTCACCGCGGTGATGCGGGCGTGGGCGGGGCCGACCGAGATGCCGAAGCCGGCCGCTGTCCGGGCCAGGGTGTCGTGCTTGCGCAGGTACACCAGCCCGACAAGCGCGCGTTGGTGCGGCGGGAGCGTGCGGCGGCGGTCACCCTCGCGGGTGACGATGAGCACGGTGACCCGTTCGACCAGCGCATGAGGCAGGTCGGGTGCGGCAGGACAGTAGACCAACGAGGCACCCGCGCTGATGAGTCGAGACTTCGAACACCTCCCTCAACGGCACAGGCGCCTCGTGCGTTGCGCCCACCCCGCCGTCACCCCATCGGTGGGCGCTCTGAAAGCGCTCGGTGGAGAAGAGCCGAAGGGATCAGGGACGGCACCGGATCTGTGAACGGGAAGGACGGGCCGCGCTCCCGTCGGGCGGGGCGTGGGATTCGGAGTTCGTGGAAGGTGCCGTCGCGGAGCGTCGTGGAGAGCACGTCGCCCCGTTGCCCCGCTCGGGTCCGCGATCAGTTGTGCTCCTCGTCGATGGTGACGGCGACCCCGTCCTCGACCTGGACGGCGACAGCCACGCCGCCCTTCTTGGCCGCGGCTTCGAGGTCTTCCTCGGTGCAGGGCGTGACGGTCTCCGCGTCACCGCAGATCCAGCCAGCGCCGTTGATGACGGTGTCGGTGGCGGTGAAGAACGCACGCTCGTCACCGTCGCGGCTGAGGGAGTACTTGCCCGGGGCCATGTACCCGAGCGTGCCGGAGAAGAGCCCCGACCTCTCGCCCTCGCCCGTGCCGTTGCCGCCGCCGGTACCGGTGCCGCTGTCGGTGTGGTCCTCGATGATGCTGACAGCCACTCCGTCCTTGACGTCGACCGTCGCTCCGAACCCCTTCTTGGCCGCGGCTTCGAGCTGCTCCTCGGTGCACGGCGTGGCGGCCTGGCCGTCCGCGTCACCGCAGATCTTGCCCGCGCCCTCGATGTCGGTGTCCTCGGAGGTGAAGAACGCCTGCTCCACGTCGTTCGCGTCCGTGACGGTGTACTTGCCGGGGGCGAGGTAGGAGACCGTGCCGACCCACTTGCCCGACACCATGCCGCTCTTCGAGCCCTTCTCGCCCGACGGGGACCCGCTGCCGGTGCCACTCCCGCCGTCGTCGGACTTCCCCTTGGCGGCCGAGCCCGAGGCCGTGGCCCCGGTCGACTTGCCGCCGTCCTCCGTGTCCTCTCCCTGACAGGCGGTCAGCAGCATCGTCGTGGCCACCAGGGCCGCGGCGGCGAGGACGGACTTGCGGCGGTGCGTGCGAAGCATGGTGGGACTCCCCCTGCTGATGGTGATGTGGCCGGGCCGGACTGGTCATTCCGGCTGGTCTCTGCCTTGTCGATCACCATCCTGAACGGTGCGGCGACCCCCTGGGAAGCGCGGTTACGGTGTCATGACACTCCTGTCGTGATCACGAGACGCCGCTCCTACGTCCCCGAGCCCATGCGGCACGGCCGCCCCTTCCTCGCCGGTGACGCCGCGCGCATCGTGCCGCCCACCGGCGCCAAGGGCCTCAACCTCACCGTCGGCGACGTGGTCACCTTCGCGCGGGCCCCGGCCCACCGCACCGAAACCGGCTCCGACGAGCTGCTCGACGCCTGCTCCGCGACCTGCCTGCGCCGCGTCCAGCAGGCCGAGCGGTTCTCGTACGACATGACGCCCATGCCGCACGGCGCGCGACCCCAAGCCCCTGCACGTGCGGCAGTGGACGTGCGACCGGTGCGCCACCGTGCACGACGGCGACCACAACGCGGCCCGTAGCGTCCTGCTCGAAGGACGCCGGATCGTCGCCGCCGGACGGGCGGAGACGCCAAACGCCTGTGGAGCGCCGGTAAGACGGGCACGCGTGCCCGCACAGCGCGGTGAAGCAGGAAGCCACCGGAAGGGTCCCACGACCCAGGCCGGAATCCCTGGACTTTGGGCCGGGGAGCACGTCAAACGGATACGGAGAGCCCGTTCGGAGTGCGTATCGGTGTCACGACTGCGTTCCCGCACGAGGCCGCTGATCACGCACAAGGCGAAAGCCCCGACCCAGGTCTGCGCGGTGGTCGCCGGGGACGCCGGTTCCCAGGCCTTGTGGCGATGCGGTCAGGACTTGACGATGCGGCGCACGTTGTCGACTGAGCCGCAGCCGGCCTTCAGGTGACGCTCGCGCTCCTCCAGGAACGCCGCTCCCAGTTCCTCACGCCGCTCCATGGCCACGTTCTCGCGCGCACCGTTGAGGATGGTGCGTTCCTCCTCATCGGCGTGATGGGTGACGGCCTCCGCCAGTTCCTCCAGCTTGGAGTCCCACTCGTCGGACCCGACTTCCTCCACCTCCAGGAGGGCCAGGAGGGCCTCGTTGCCCTCGTCGTGCTCGTGCTCGCCGTGCTCGACCTCTTCGTCGTCGATGTTCTTGTACCTCTTCAGGGCGGGGTAGACCTTGGCCTCCTCGGCCAGCGCATGGGCGATCAGCAGGCCGGCGAACTCCTCGAGTGCGGCGGCGCGGTCGGCTTCGATGCTGCGCATCAGGCGGAACAGGTCCTCCATGCGCCGGTGGTCCTGAAGGATGAGCTCGACGACGTCCTGTGTCTGGGACATGGCGGGGCACCTGTCTTCCTTGCGAGCGGTCATGGTCACTACCCCTTACCCCCACCGCCTGCGTTAATGGCTTTCGGACGCCACTCACCACGACCGGTTTCCTCGGGGGGTGCCCAGGAGGGAGCGTCCGCTGGAGGAGGGGGGCGGACCACTGCTGCGTCTGGCTGCGGGGCTACGCCGATTACCGGGACTCTTGCAAAAAGCCCCGGCGTTCACGCCGGGGATGAATGCGTCTCAAGGCTGCTTTGACGTGAGCCTTGCTACTCCAGCAGGGGCAGGAGTTGGGTGACGTCGTGGCGGTTCCCGCCGGTCAGCGACACCGCGAGCGGGATGCCCTGGCCGTCGGTGACGAGGTGGTGCTCGCTGCCCGGGCGTGCGCGGTCGACCGGGCCGGGTCCGCTTTGGGGCCCCTGCGTGCGGCCCGGACGGGGGTGGGGGTGCCCCCGGCGAAGCCAGGAGGAGAGTCGATCACCACCCGGGACCAGTCCAGCTGGTTCTTCGACCGCATTTTGTTCAGCAGCAACTGGTGGAACCGGTCCCAGACGCCGGCCTCGTTCCAGGCCGCCAGGCGGCGCCGGCAGGTCATGCCCGAGCCGAGGCCGAGCTCCTGGGGCGGGTACTCCCCCTGGATGCCGGTGTGCAGGACGAACAGGATGCCACACAGGGGGCCTGATGGTCGGGCACCCGAGGCCGTCCCTCCACCTGCTTCGGCGGCGGCTCGGGCAGCAACGGCTCGATGAGCGACCCCAGTTCGTCCGACACGGTCCACGGCCGCGACCGACGCCTCCCCCCTTCCCACACCAACGAGCGCTCAAGCCGACAGTCACATGATCGAACCGCTTTTGTTGGAGCCGGTAAAGACCGGTTCCCGCGTTGCCGTTCCCGGAAGACTGGATCCGGCGGGGTGCACCGGGCCACCATCCGGTCGTACCGAACGCGCTGGGGAAGCCGACTGTGCCGTCAACGACGTGGCAGTGCATGTCCCGCGCGGGCTGCCCGGCAACGCGGCAGCCCGGCACTGATCAGCCGGATGCCGTCAATGCCGCGCGCGCGGTGGTGAGGATCTCCTCGGAGAGCGGGGAACCCTTGGTGGCCCGGGCCAGGATGAGCGCGCCGAGCATGGTGCACAGCCGGGTGATGCCGTCCTGGTCCTCGGTGGTGAGCCACTCGGCGAAGTCGCCCACGCCCTCGGTATAGATCCGGCGGGCCTCATGGTCTTCGCCTTCGCGCGCCATGTCGGTGGCGAGTGCGGCGACGGGACACCCGTCCGCCGGGCTGTCGCGGTGTTCGGGGGAAAGGTAGGCGTGGATCAGTGCCTGCTGGGCGGCGCCACGCTGCCCGCCGTGCTGCTCGAGTCCGTCCTTGTGGTGCCGGGCGAATTCGTCGAAGGCGTGGGCGGTGGCTTCGTCGATGAGCGCCTCCTTGGAGGCGAACTGCTTGTAGAAGCCGCCGTGGGTCAGACCGGCCGCCTTCATGAGGTCGGCGACGCTGACGTGCGTCCCCTGTTCCCGGAACAGCCGGGACGCGGTTTCCACGACCCGTCGGCGGTTCTCCTCCGCCTGCGCCTGTGACACGCGGCCCATCGGCCACCTCCCGATTGGATGTCGACTGGCATCTATCCTAGATCGGTGTTTAGATTGCATCCATCATCTAATTGGTGCGGGCCGCTCGACGGCGGCCGTGACGCTGGGAGTGGGCATGGAACTGAAGGACGCGGTCGCGGTGGTCACCGGTGCCAATCGCGGACTCGGGCGGCACCTGGCCGCCCAGCTCGTGGAGCGCGGAGCGAGGGTGTACGCGGCGGCCCGGCGCCCCGAGGCGGTGGACCTGCCGGGGGTCGTTCCGCTGCGGCTCGACGTGACGGACGAGGAGTCGATCCGGGCCGCGGCCCGCACCGCGTCCGACGCGACGCTGCTGGTGAACAACGCCGGAATCTCCACCGGAACTCCGCTGATCGCGGGTGACCTGGACGCGGTGCGCCTGGAGATGGACACGAACTTCTTCGGTCCGCTCGCCGTGACGCGGGCCTTCGCTCCCGTCATCGAGTCCAACGGCGGCGGTGCCGTACTCAACGTCCTGTCGGTCCTGTCCTGGCTGCATCCGGCCGGCCTCGGAGCTTATGCGGCGGCCAAGGCGGCGGCGTGGGCGCTGACCGGCGCGGCCCGGGAAGAACTGGCGGCCCGCGGTATCGTCGTCTCGGCACTGCACGTCGGCTACATGGACACCGGCATGGCCGCGAGCGTTCCCGCCGGTCAGAAGGTCGACCCCGCCCAGGTCGCCGCCCAGGCCTTGTCCGGCATCGAGGCGGGGCTGCCCGAGATCCTCGCCGACGAGACCACCCGGTACGTGAAGCAGCGCCTGGCCGCATCGCCGGACGCGGCGTGAGGCGCACATCCCCCACCCGGCGGCCTTGAGGCCCGGCGACGGACACCGCTCCGGTGACAGCCGCCTGCCGCGCCGGCGGGGGCACCAGGAAACCGAAACAACCTCCACGAAGCGTGTCGTACGGGCGGATGCCCGGGACGAACAGAGGCCACGTCTCCCTTCGGCCAGCCGGAACAGCGACTCCTTCACCGTGAACGGCGCCTCGCTCTTCTCCTGGCCGCCGTACTCGTGCATCGGCTCGGCTTCCAGCGCGCAGTCGCCGATATCGACGTCGATGACGCCCTGCTGGTCGGTGGAGCAGCGGTGGTTCCTGCTCGGGGCGGCCGGGCTGCGGTCACGGGTGGGGACCAGGGCGCCGTCCACGGTCAGCACCGTGCCGGCCGGACGCCGGCGCCGCACCGGGGTCAGGGCCGGAAGCGGAGCGGTGTGGTCGATGACCTGGTCCGCGGCCGGCTTCGAGATCCCGAACAGAGGTCCGAGCTGCCGCCTCGCGAGGTTCGTCCGCCAGTACGCGGCCACCAGTGGTATGCGGCTCTCCAGGGGCAGAGTCCACGGTCGGCCGCCGGTGGGCCTGCCGCCACCCCGGCGCCGCACGATCCCGACGAGCTTCCGGAACCGGCGACCGTTCGGTCCGGCGAACAGGCCCACCCACTGCGGCTCAGCCGCCGTCACCACCACGCTCACACCACGGCCATCACCTGCCTGACCAGGACTTACGGAACACCGTTCAATGGTCTGGACCAACACCGTCAAGACGTGTGCATGCCAAGAAGGGACGGGTGGCGACACGAGGGCGACCGCAGCCCGTGACGTGGTACTGACATGCGTCAGGGCCCGCCGTGCCGGGCGGGTCCTGACGTGTGAGGGGTCAGTCGTTGGTGGGGTGCTTGCCGGGGACGCCGACGCCGGGCGACAGCGGAGTGGGTGAGAGCGTGGTGTCCTCCTCACCGGGCTCCAGGAGGGTGTCGGCGGCGCCGACGATGAGAGGGTCGGGTATGCCCACCGCGTCGTGGTCCTTGCTCGCGTAGTCGATGCGTGCCAGCAGACTGCGCATGGTCTCCAGCCGGGCCCGCCGCTTGTCGTTGCTCTTGACGACGGTCCAGGGGGCGTGGATGGTGTCGGTGGCGCGGAACATGTCGACCTTCGCCTCCGTGTAGGCGTCCCAGAGGTCCAGCGAGGCCAGGTCGGTGGGCGAGAGCTTCCACTGGCGCACCGGGTCGACCTGCCGGATCGCGAAGCGCGTGCGCTGCTCGGAGCGGGACACCGAGAACCAGAACTTCACCAGCAGGATCCCGCTGTCGACCAGCATCCGCTCGAAGGTCGGGCACTGGTCGAGGAACAGCTCGTACTCCTCCTGGGAGCAGAAGCCCATCACGCGCTCCACGCCGGCCCGGTTGTACCAGGAGCGGTCGAAGAACACGATCTCCCCGGCCGTCGGCAGCTGCGCGACGTACCGCTGGAAGTACCACTGACCGGTCTCGCGTTCGGTGGGCTTGTCCAGGGCGACCACGCGGGCGCCGCGCGGGTTGAGCCGCTCGGTGAGCCGCTGGATCGTGCCGCCCTTGCCCGCCGCGTCACGCCCCTCGCACACGACGACCACACGCGAGCCGGTGTCCTTCACCCAGCGCTGGAGCTTCAGCAGCTCGATCTGCAGGACGCGCTTGGCGCGCTCGTACTCCCCGCGCTCCACCTTGCGGTCGTACGGGTAGTTCTCCCGCCACGTCCGGATCGGGCGTCCGTCCGCGTCCAGCACGATCGGCTGCTCCCGCCGGCTGGTGTCCACGGTGAGCCCGTCGAGCAGCTTCCGTGCGTCTTGCGCGTTCATCAACAGGCCTTCCGTTCGGCTCTCGCGGGGGATCAGAAGGGCATACGGCTGCGGGAGCGGCGACCGGCCGAACCGCTGCGGCCGACCGCGCGCGCACTGCTCCGGAACGGCTTGCTGAACAGCCGGCCCAGAACGCCGGGCGCCTTGCCACCGGCCCGCGCCCCGGCGCCGAGCGTCCGTTGCGTGCCGCGCTCGGGACGGCGCGAGAGGCGTGGGAGGAGGAACGCCAGAACGGCCAGGACCACACACAGGGCGACGACGGCGGCTATGACCACGATCGGGCTCCTTTCGCTGGTGAACGGACACACGAGTGCCCCGTCCGTTCCTGTCCATGTGGGGGTACCGCGTCGCCGCGGTGGACGACGACCGCCGCAGTCCCTGTCCCCCGTGGGGACTACGGGAAGGTGTCCACCGGGAGGTGACGATTCCTGATCCCCGTTTCCCTAGCGTTCCCCTCAGCCGCGGTGACCTGGCCGTGGACGGACAAGGAACCGGAAACGGGACCGAAGGAGCGTCGTCATGAAATCGGTGTGGCAGATCCTGGCCGTGGTCGCGGTCGGTGCGGTCGGGGGTCAGAGTGTGACCGCCGTCAAGGACGACCCGTGGCTCTCGCTCCTCCTGGGCGCTCTCACGGTCGTCCTCTCGGTCGTCGTCTACCGGTGGGTGGTGGGGCGCACCGAGGGGCGCCCGGTCGTGGAGCTGGCCCGGGAGGGCGCGCGGGGGGCGGTCCTGCGGGGGATGCTCATCGGTGTCGCGATGTTCGTCTGCGTCATCGCGAACATCGCCTTCCTCGGCGACTACGAGGTGCACGGCTTCGGCTCGCTGAGCGGAACGCTCGCCCTGGTCGGCTTCATGGCCGGCGCGGCCGTCACGGAGGAGCTGATGTTCCGGGGCCTGCTCTTCCGGCTCGTGGAGCGGGGCACGGGCACGTACGCCGCGCTCGTGCTGTCCGCGGTGCTGTTCGGCGCGTCCCACCTGCTCAACGAGAACGCCACCCTGCTGGGCGCCGTCGCCATCGCGATCGAGGCCGGCGGCATGCTCGCCGCCGCCTACGCCGCCACCCGCTCCCTGTGGCTGCCGATCGGCCTGCACTTCGGCTGGAACTTCGCCGAGTCCGGGATCTTCGGTGCCGAGGTGTCGGGCAACGGCGACGTCCACGGGCTGCTGGACAGCTCGACGTCGGGCGCCACGCTGATCACGGGCGGCGAGTTCGGGCCGGAGGCCAGTGTCTACGCCATCCTGGCCGGTGGCCTGCTGACGATCGTCTTCCTGCGGCTGGCCCACCGGCGCGGCACCGTGGTCCCCCGGCGCCGTGCCGAGCGCGTCGACGCCCTGGCTACACTCCCCCGGTGATGAGCCTTCAGACGGCCGGCCGGCTGTGGCACCGGCTGGACGTCGTCGTCCGCGACCTCCTCCTCGGCGTCCTGTTCCTCGTCGCGTCGTTCCTGCCGGGACTGCGCGGCCACGGGACGCAGGTCGGGGACCTGCCGACCCGCCCCTTCGACGCCCTCGCCGTCGTGGCCCTCGCCCTGGAGTGCCTTCCGCTCGCGGTGCGGCGGCGGTGGCCGGTCGTCTGCCTCGCCCTGGTGACGTGCGGCTTCGCGCTCGACCAGCTGCGCGGCTACCACTCGACCGCCGGCAGCACGCTGCCCCTCGTGCTGATCAGCACGGGCTCCCATCTGGAACACCGTCGCCGCACCACCGTGCTGCTCCTCTCCATGGCGTACGTGGCCCTGGCGATCGCGCTCTTCGCGCTGGGCTCGGGCGGCGAGACGCCGGAGGAGTTCGTGACGTTCTACCTGGTGCTGGCCCTCGCCTGGGGAGCCGGGGCGTGGCTGCGGTCCACCCGGGTCGCCGAGGCCGAGCGCCGCGAGCGGGTCGCGGCGGAGAGCCGTATCGCCGAACGCACGCAGATCGCCCGTGAGTTGCACGACGTGGTGACCCACCATGTCACCGCGATGGTCGTGCAGGCCGAGGCCTCACGCTACTTGGCCGCCGCGCCCGAGCGGCTCGACCGGTCCCTGGCCGCCATCAGCGACACCGGCCGCCGCGCCATCACCGACCTGCGCCATCTGCTCGACCTGCTCAATCCCGACTACGGCAACGGCATCGGCGCGGCGCAGGCCAGGGAGCCCAGGACGCCGGCCGTCGGCCGGATCCTCACCCTCGTCGAGCAGACCCGCCGGGCCGGGCAGCCGGTGGAGTTCACCGAGCAGGGCACGCCCCCGGTGTCGACCGGCAGCGCCGACCTCGTCGCCTACCGGGTGGTGCAGGAAGCACTGACGAACGCCCTCAAGTACGCTCACGGCAGCCGGACTTGCGTCCAGGTGCGGCACGGCGAGAGGGAGGTCAGCGTGGAGGTCAGCACGGACGGGACCGGCTCACGCAGCGCCGCCGCCGTCGGCGGCGGACGGGGCCTGGCCGGGCTGCGCGAACGGGTCCACGTCCTGGGCGGCGACTTCAGCGCCGGCCGCGGCGCCGACGGCGGCTTCACCGTACGGGCCCGCATCCCCGCCGGCGGCCCCTCGTGAGCGCACCGATCCGGGTCCTGATCTGCGACGACCAGATGCTGATCCGCACCGCTCTGGTCACCATCATCGACGCCCAGCCCGACATGGAGGTGGTGGGCGAGTGCGGGGACGGGCAGACCGGAGTGCGGCTCGCCCGCGAGGTACGGCCCGACGTCGTGCTGATGGACATCCGCATGCCGGTCCTCGACGGTCTGGAGGCCACCCGCCTGCTGGCCGGCGCGGGCGTACCGCACCCCGTCAAGGTCCTGGTCCTGACCACGTTCAACCTCGACGAGTACGTGTACGAGGCCCTGCGCGCCGGCGCCGGCGGCTTCCTCCTCAAGGACGCGCCGCCGGACCGGCTCCTCCACGGCATCCGCACCGTGGTCGGCGGGGCGGCCCTCCTCGATCCCGAGGTGACGCGCCAGCTCGTGGGCCGTTACGCCGCCCGCATCCGCCCCACCGGGAGCACCTCCGCCGACGTCCCGCTCACCCCCCGGGAGTTGGAGGTCCTCCGTCTCATCGCGGACGGTCTGTCCAACGGCGAGATCGCCGCGGTCCTCGTCATCAGCCCGGAGACCGTCAAGACCTTCGTCTCCCGCATCCTCACCAAACTCCAGCTGCGCGACCGCGTCCAGGCCGTCGTCTACGCCTACCGCCACGGCCTGGCGACCTGACGCCACGACGTGGGCGGGGCACCCCAGGGGCGTGGTGTCCGGCGGTGGTGTCCGGCGTTCGCCGCCTCGGCGCGGCAGGCCGGGACGACGCGCGCATGACGGCGGAACCGGCCACCGTCCCGCGACGGCGACCGGCCCCGAACCGGTTTCCTCGGCGCGGGGGGACAAGTGAGCGGGGCGGGCGGCTTGGCCCGGGGTCCGGTGAGGCCGATGCCTGTGGTACGAGGACTCGAACGCGCGTAGGGCGTGGAGCAGGCGGTGCTGGTTCCAGGTCAGGATGTGGTCCAGGACCGGGGATCTTCCGAGCTGCGCCGGTTCGGTCGAAGTCAGAGACAGGCCCCGTTGAGCTCTCCGAGCCGGGCGAACGGCACCCCTTCCGGAAGCGTCGGGGGCGGGGCCAGCACCTGGTGGAGCGGCTCCCCGTCCGCGCCGGTGACGTTCGTGTCCACGTGCAGGGAGAGAACGCGGGGCCAGTCCGAGGTCAGCTGTGCCACCAGGTCCCTGTCGACGACTGGCCCGGCCGGCAGGGCTGGTGGGCGGTGATCAAGCTGTCAGTGTCTGCCCTTAGGGTCACCGCCATGACGAAAGACCTGGTCCAGGATTCATGGAACCGTATCGACGAGTGGCTGCGCGAGCACGCCCCCCGCACCTTCGCCACGCTCGGGCAGCCCGCGGGGCATAAGGAGACAGCAGCCGCGCAGGAGGAACTGGGTGTCACCTTCCCTCCCGACCTGATCGCGTCACTGCTCCGGCACGACGGGGCAGTGGACGGGGCGGGGGCTTTCCGGTTCAGCACGCACGACCGGCTGCTCGGAGTGGCGGGGATCCTCGAGGACACCAGGTTCATGCGCTGCGTCGCCGAAGACCTTGACGAGGAGGAGACCGAGTCCTACTGGCACCACGGCTACGTGAAGTTCGGTTCCTACGGGTCGACGTCCGACGGTCTCGTGATCGACTGCCGCCCCGGGCGGGACTCTTTCGGTGCAGTCGGACGGTTCTTCGACGAGACCGGTACCACTTTCGGGCACGCTGACTCACTGGGTGGGTATCTGGCAGAGCTGGCCGACCAGCTCGAGCGCGGCCAGGACGGGGGTGCCGTCACGTTCAACGGCCGGCTGTTCTGGGAGTGGGCCTGCCCTGCCCGCCCGGAGTGGGGCAGCGCCGACGATCCCCTTCCCGCACCGGACGAGCAACTGCCGGAGCTGGACCTCTCCTGCCGCCCCACCGACCTCCTCCATGCGAGCTACCTGGACGGACTCGAGGAACTCGGTGCACTGCTCGCGGTCCTGCCGCGTGAACAGGTGGCCGAGGCCGCGCGGAAGCAGCTGCGCAGACTGGCCGTCGAGACGGGCCTGAACAAGTACCCGGAGGTCAAGTCGGCCCTGGACGCGTTGGAGCGCGGCGAAGCTCCACCTCGGCCGGAACAGACCGACCCGCTGGTCATGCGACTGCGCAAGGTACTGGTGCAGGCGAACACCCACCGAGACGACCCTCGCAGGTGGGCCGCGGAGAAGACGGTCCACGGGATCTGGGGCTCGCCTTACAGGTCCGTGTACGAGATCGCGAGGATCCGCAGCCGCCTCACTGTCGACTGGCGTGCGGATCTGCACGCGGACCTGGGCAACCCGCCACTGCCGTCGATACCTGACGAACGCTTCTGGGGGACCCTCCGCAACCCCGCCATCGACTCCAGCTGGTACGCAGCTCAGTACACCCAGGATCAGTGCTGATCCCAGAGGGCTCCCGTTCCGCGTGAGCGCTCCGTCTCGCAGGGCCCGCCGGACGAAGTGCCCAGTCGCACCGGGACCGGCGGACAGAGCGTGCAGGGCAGGCCGCCCGGCACTACGTCTGACTCGGCCTCCTCCTGACGCACGGTGAGGCGCTGGGCCCGTTCGAACCCGTCGGCGAAGGCGTCGACGGACTGCTCGACGACCATGAGCAGGCCGAGAGTCGTCCTCCTGGACAGCAGCTGCTCCGGCCAGGCAGCACGGACAGCGGCCAGGTGATGGCCGGTCGATTCCCGCAGGGCGAGACCCTCACGCGCGGCCTGCTCACCGCGCTCCCGGCGCCGCTCCACCTCGTCCCGGTTCGGACGTCGCCCGCTCGCCGTGACATCACGCATACCCAGCGAAAGAGGAATCCAGCACGGGGCCCTGTCGTTCGGATCAGCCCGGCCGTGAGGTGCGGCGTCCCTCGATCTCCCTGACCCCGCGACGCCGGGATGATCCAGCCGAGAGGGCCTGGCCCAGATACCGGGTCACCGCCTCCTCGATCCCCGCCGCGTCCGCACCCTCCGCCGCCCAGGCCACGTATCCGTCGGGCCGTACCAGGACGGTCGTCCGGCGGTCGCCCGCCCAGCGTTCCACGGTCAGCCACCCCTCACGGACACCGGGGCCTTCGTACGTCCCGGGCGTGATCAGCACGAAGCGGCCGCCGCGCAGCGCCTCGTGGAGCCGGCCGTCCCTCAGGGCGACGTCGGGGACGCGGGTACCGGTGAGCCGGTGGGCGCCGCGGGGGGCGGGGTAGGCGTAGCCGATCCCGGTGATCTGCCCCAGGGCCTTGCGCCGGACGGGCGGGGCCATGTCGACGAACGCGGAGACAAGGGCGCGGGCGGCACGCAGCAGCGGATTCCGCGCGCGGGCCAGCCGGACCAGTCCGCCACTGCTGCGCAGCACCGTCCTGCCGATCGGGTGGCGCTCGGCCTCGTAGCTGTCGAGGAGCTTCTCGGGCGCCCGGCCCTGGACGACCGCGGCGAGCTTCCAGCTCAGGTTGGCGGCGTCCTGGAGGCCGGTGTTCATGCCCTGCCCACCGGCCGGGGAGTGGATGTGCGCGGCGTCCCCGGCGAGGAAGACCCGCCCGACCCGGTAGTGGGGTGCCTGGCGCTCGTCACTGTGGAAACGGGAGAGCCAGCGGGCGTCGTGCATGCCGTAGTCGGTGCCCAGGGCACGGCGGGTGATCTCCTTGACCTCGTCGAGGTCGAGCGGGGCGTCGTCGGAGACCTCGTTGCGGCGGTTCCAGCCCATGACCCGGTACCAGCCGTCGCCGAAGGAGGCGATCATCGCGAAGGCGTCGCCGCGGCCGTCGACGGTGAGGACGCCCTCGGGCTTCTCGGCCAGCCGGACATCGGCCAGGATCAGCGACTTGATGACGGAGACACCAGGGAAGTCCAGGCCGATCGCCTCTCGCACGGCGCTCCGGTGACCGTCGGCGCCGACGACATAGGCCGCCCGGCGGGTGACGACCGCCCCGTCCGCGCCGCGCACGTCGAGGTCGACCCCCTCGTCGTCCTGCCGCAGCCCCACGACCTCGCTCTCGTACGCGAACTCGACCCCAGCCTCCCGGGCCCGCCGCTCCAGGAGCCGCTCGACCTCGTACTGCGGGGTGATGAGCAGGAACGGGAAACGCGAGGGCAGCGTGCTCAGATCGAGGGAGAGGCGGCGGAAGAGCCGCAGGCCGGTGACGGTGTCACCGGTGGTGAGGAGTTCGTCGGCGAGGCCGCGGGCGTCGAGCTGCTCCAGGGTGCGGGCGTGCACCCCGAAGGCGCGGGAGAGGTTGCTGATCTCGCGCGGCCGCTTCTCGACGAGGGTCACGGTGACGCCGGCTGTGGCGAGGTCACCGGCGAGGAGGAGGCCGGTGGGGCCGGAGCCGACGACGATCACGGTGCGGTGGGTGGCGGTGCCGTTCATGGTGGCCTCCTATTGCCAGCGCTTACTTGCCATCGCCATTGCCAACGAATGTTGGCCAACGCTTGTTGATGACGATAGCGAGACACCAAGGAAGAAGTCAACGACCGTTGGCAAACAACTGTTGGCGAACGCTTGTTGACCTACATCTGTTGGCCTACGCTCGTTGGCATGAACAGCAGCGGCAGCACCTCCACGGTTCCCGGTTCCGGCGCCCCCCGCCGCTCCGACGCCACCCGCAGCGCGATCCTCGCGGCGGCCCGCGAGCGCTTCGCGACCGACGGCTACGAGCGAGCCACCATCCGCGCCATCGCCAAGGACGCGAACATCGATCCGTCGATGGTGATGCGGTACTACCGCAACAAGGAGGGCCTCTTCGCGGCGGCCGTCGCCATCGACCTGCGGCTGCCGGACGTGAGCGGGGCGGACCGCCGGCAGGACGCGGGGCGGATCCTCGTCGAGCACTTCCTCGACATGTGGGAGAACAACGAGGTCCTCACCGCCCTGCTGCGGGTCGGCGTGACCAACCAGGCCGGGGCGGAGCGCATGCAGGGCATTCTGCGGGACCAGCTGCTGCCGGTCGCCCGGCAGGTGTGCCCCGACCCCGAGCAGGTCCCGGCACGGGCGGCACTCGTGGCGTCGCAACTGCTGGGGCTGGCGCTCACGCGGTACGTGCTGCGGATGCCGCCGGCGGTGGGGCTGGCGCGGGAGGAGATCGTGGCATGGCTGGCCCCGACGATCCAGCGGTACCTGACCGCGCCGACTCCCTGAGGCTGGCCGAGCACGCGTATCCGCAGGGGCCACGGGACCGGTAAGGCGCCGGAAGGCAGCCCCGCACATGAGACCCGCCGGGCGCCGAGAAACCCGAGCCCAGGAGGCCGGCCAAACCCCGAGAACCCGCCGAGCCCTTGACGCGCCTTGGTGTGCTGTCCTGGCCAAGCGCGCCGGCTACATCTTCTACGTCAGCCACCTCGCGCTTCAGCGGATCCACGGCTACCGGGCGGGCACCCGCGCCCTGGCGGTGGACCGGGCCCGGGCACGAGGCGCCTGCGAGCAACTGCTCGGCCTGCGGATCATCCGCCGGCCGTCGACCGGATGCGGCTGTTCGTCGACGGCGAGGACGGCCTGGAGCCGGTCCGCGGACTGCAGCTGGAGCCGTTGCTGAACGACGAGGAGAACCCGGTCGACGCGGAGAAGCGCGCGGCGCCGGCGGCGCGCACCGGCCTCATCCCGGACGTGGCGTGAGCGGCCGGGGCCGGAATGCGGCGCCCCGCCTCGTTCACCCCGCCGGACGATGTGCCACACGCTGCAGGACCGCCGATGAGAACAGGCCGGTCCGTGCCAGTCGCGACTGGAGTTCCGGCCGGCAACCGACGGCCGCCGCAGACCGCCTGCCCATCCTGGATGATCAACACGCGGCTGGGGACAGCATCCCTGAGCACGCACCCGACCAGCGTGGCCGCCACCCGGCGGGCGTGCCGACACCCCGCCCCGGCCCTGCGGGCGAGGACGGCAGCGGCACAGTCGAAGACGCCCGCGGCCGCGGACCGACGCTCACGCAAAAACGCGACGGAGAACGTCCCGCGCTGACACCCGGTTCACCGTTCAGCGCTCTCCACCGCCTGCTTGACACCGCTCAGTGCCTCCCTGAGGCCGTGGTCGACCTGCTCGCCCTCCGTGTGCCCGGTGTGCAGCTCCACCGTCAGACGGCAGGTGTCCGCCTCCTCACCCACGTCCACGTGCAGCCGGCCCCGGTAGTCGTGCGGCCCCGGCGCGCCCCATTCCAGGCTCTTGCCCTCCTCGACCACATGCAGCCACGCCTCACTGGTGACGTCCTGCTCCGGGGCGTCGGCGGGATCGATGTGGGCGGTGACGGTGACCTGGTCACCGCCGTGAGGGTGCACGGAAGTCAGCCGCGGCATGTAGGAGGGCAGGTGCTCCACGTCGGACAGATAGGCAAAAAGCCGGTCCGGCGGTACCTGCACGGTAATGCTGTCGCTGTAATCACCCATAGCCAACGGGGTCCCCGACGCGCCCGGCCGACAAACCGAAACCCGCCACGCCTCACCCGGCACGCGCACCACTCACGTCCCGACCGTCACGACGAGCAACGGAGCCGACCCCCACGCCGCACAACGCAGCGCAGACGAACCGGTAGCCCGGCCACGAGCAGGGCTCGGTCATGGTGACCTCGAACCTGCCCTTCGGACGCCGGGGAGAGACTTCCTCCGACGACGTGGTCGCGGCGGCGATGATCGACCGCCTGGTCCACCGCGCCGAGGCCCTCATCCTCACCGCAGGCTCCTGCCGCACCCGTCGGCGGCGCGAACTGCTGAACAAGGACAACGGCGCCGGACACCGGTGAGTCACAGGGCCCACCAGCAATACAGCCGCCGGCCGGAAGCCTGAGCGGAGGAGCGCTGCCCACCGTCCTTCACCGTGACCCTGTTTCGCTCGGGGAATCCGGTGTCGGCGATACGTTCGTCGGCCACTCAGCGATCAAGGACGATTTCATCAAAAGGTGCGCATCGATCGAGCGCGGCGGACGCCTCTCCGCCCACGAGAGGTCGCCGCATGGCCGAGTCGGATCGGTCCCCTCGGTCCCACCGGGCAAAGTGTTGACGTTTTTGTTGGCACGTGCGCATCATCTCTTCCGTGTGACACAGGGGCGGCGACATCGCTCTCCTGTCATGTACGCGTCAATTCGGGACTCGCGACCTGGGTTCCCTTCCCTCTCCGGTGCGCCCGACCGGCCGCGCCGGCCCTCCTCCCCCACAAGGAGACGCCGTGTTCTCCCCTGACACCGGCACCAACCCGCTCCGCCGCAGCAGGCGCACCCGTCCTGGCTCCTCGGCCGTCGTCGCGGCCGTCGTGCTCGTCACCGGCTCCCTGGCCGGGGCCACCGGAGCCACCGCGGCGCCCGGTACCGTCGCCGACCCGTCGGCCCGGACCGAGGTGGCCGCGACGGCCGCCTCCCAGGTCTTGACAGCGACGAACACCTTCCTGGCTACCCTGAGTTCGTCCCAGAAGACGGCGGTCCAGGGGACGCGGACGCAGGCCAACCTCTCGAAGTGGTCCAATCTTCCCGATGCCCTGTTCAAGCGGGCCGGACTGCGCATGGACTCGCTGACGTCGGCCCAGCAGGCGGCAGTGCTCGACATCCTCGAGCCGGCCCTGAGCGACGCCGGTTATCAGCAGGTCGCCGGCATCACCTACGGCGACGGTGTCCTCAAGGCTCAGGGAGGCATCGACCTCGACTTCGGGGCGGACCACTACTGGATCCGCATCCTGGGGACCCCGTCCAGCACCGGCAAGTGGACCGTCCAGTACGGCGGTCACCACCTCGCGGTCAACATCACGCTCTCCGGCGGCACCATGACCCTGGGCCCGACGCTGTGGGGCGCCCAGCCCGCCTACTACACCAGGAGCGGCGCCACGATCGAACCACTGGCCGGCGAGACCGACGACGCGTTCGCCGTCATGCAGTCGCTGAACAGCGCCCAGCAGGCCGCCGCCGTTCTGGACACCCCGGTCAAGGAGATCGTCCTGGGCGCCGGCCAGGACGGAAAGACCCTGGCCTACGACGGCGTCCGGGCCTCGACCTTCACAGCGGCCCAGAAGACGCTGCTGCTCCGTCTGATCGACGAGTGGATCAGCCCGCTCAACGCCGAACAGGCCGCGGAAAAGCTCGCGAAGGCACAGGCCGACCTCGACCAGACCTGGTTCGCGTGGTCCGGTTCCACCGCCGCCGACCAGCCCGTCTACTACCGGGTCCAAAGCCCTGCGTTCACCATCGAGTTCGCCCACCAGCAGGGCAGCGGCGCCAACGCGGGCGGCACCACGCACATCCATTCCATCTACCGCGAGAACGGCAACGACTACGGCGCCCAGGACTGATCCCGTGTCCTTGCGCAGACACCGCCCGGCCCGGTGGACGGCGGCAGTGACGCTCGCTGTCGCCGGGGCGGGCCTCGCCGCTGCTCCCGCACAGGCACATCCCAGCGACGAGATCCTCCAGCAGGTGTACCTGACGCCCACCCGTGCCCGCCTGGACATCGAACTCGACGTCACCCCCGGGGTGCTGGTGGCCCCCGCGTTCGCCCGGACCGTCGACACCGACGGCGACGGCAGGTTCAGCGACCGCGAGACGGCCGCGCACCTCGACCGGGTGGCGTCCGCCTTGCACCTGCGGGTCGACGGCTCACCCGTCGCGCTCACGGTGACGGACAGCTCTTACCCGCCCCGTGAACTGCTCGCCGCGGCCGGAGGCACCGCGGTAGTCCGGCTGAGCGCCGGCCTGCCTCAGGGCGGACAGCACGTCACCTTCACCGACGCGTACGACCCCGGTGGCCGTACGACGGTGCAGGCGAGCCTCATGGTCGCGGCCAAGGACGCGACATCCACCGGCGCCGCGGAACGCACGGACGGCGGCCGGAGCATCTCCTTCAGGGTGGGCGGCGGAGAGACTTCGGCCACGGCACAGGGCCCGCCGTCCCGGACACAGTCCGGGGCACGACGGACACCATCGGAGTCCGAGGCCGGCGGCGGAAGACTTCTCGCCGCACTGCGGACACCGCTGTCGTCGCCCTGGGCGCTGCTGGCCCTGATCGGCACGTGCGCTCTGCTCGGCGCGTTCCACGCCCTCACCCCGGGACACGGCAAAGCACTGCTCGCCTCCTACCTGGTCGGCTCACGCAGCACACCGCGGCAGGCGGTCGCACTCGGGGCCGTCATCACCGTCACCCACACCTCCTCGGTGATCGTGCTCGGCACGCTCGCCCTGCTGGCGGGGCGGTACGTGATGCCCGGGACACTCGTACCGGCCCTCGAAGCGGCCTCCGGGACCGTCGTGGTCCTTCTCGGTGCACGGCTGCTGCTGCGCCGCCGGCGGTCCCGAAATGTCCACGATCACCCGCACGACCACCATCACCCACTCCCGCACCACTCCGACCACCCGCATGCGCACGCGCGGCGTGAGTGGCCCTCGTCCTTCAGAGGCATCGCAGCCCTGGGCGTGTCCGGCGGGATCATCCCGTGCCCGGAGGCACTCGGCGTCCTGCTGCTGGCCGTCGGACTCCACCGCACCGCCCTGGGGCTCACCATGATCGTCGCCTTCAGCGTCGGACTGGCCGGGGTGCTCGTCGCCCTGGGCCTGCTGCTGGTCACCGCCAGAACCACGCTGACCCGATTCCGGCACGCCCCGCCCGGGCTCCTGGTCAGAACGCTGCCCATGTGTTCCGCCGTCTTCGTCACCGCACTCGGCCTGACGATCGCCCTGCACGGGATGAGCGGACTGGCCTGATGTCCGGGGCGCACCGACCGGCCCCCGCTCGAGCCGTTGCTCCCGGACGACCTCGGTCACCGTCACCGGCAACGCCACGGCGCGCCGTGGCGCGCATACGGCAGCAGGGAGCCGAGCGGGCCGGAGCGGGCACCGGGGTGCGGCCCTGCTCCGGCCTCGTTCTCGCGCGAACCGGCCGGTCCTGTTCGCGCGAGAACGGCTGCTTCTTGTACCCGGTCACCCTGGCGACCCACTTGACGAAGTCGCCCGGGTCGGCGTTGGTGGCGTGGCCCTGGTCCCGGGAGTACCCGTGGTCGACGTCGTCGCCGATGTCGTCGAGGGCGGGGGTGTCGTTCCTGAGGCTGTAGGCCGTGAAGTGGCGGGCCTCAGGCCGCCCGCCACAGGGCCGGCACGGCCGGCGGCTCCCAGCCCGGCTGAGCCGTGTGCGGCTGGAGGCAGACGTAGGCACGGCCGGCGTACGTGACCCGGTCACCCGCCCGGTAGGCGGCGCCCACGGCCCAGGTTCCCCCCGGCGGCGGGGTGGGACCGGGCCCGGGGTCCTGCGCGACGTCCAGGACGAAGTCGAACGCCGCCTCCCGGCCGCCGCCCCCGTCCCGTACGGTCATCAGCAGCCGCGGGTCGAAGATCGTGTCGGTGTTGTTGCGTGGCTCGTTCGGGAAGTAGAGCTGCGTGGTCAGGACCGAACGGCCGGGCGCCTGCAGCTTGACGTGCAGGTGGCGCGTGCGGCCGGGATAGAGGCCCGGCACGATGGTGGTCAGCGTGAAGGAGCCGCGGGAGTCGGTGAACTGGTGCCCGCGCAGCCGGAAGCCCGTGTTGTCGTAGGCGCCGTTCGCGTCGGCCTGCCAGAAGTCCAGCAGGACGCCGGCCAGCGGAAGGCAGGCGCGGCCGAAGACGTAGCCGCTCACGGTGAGCGGGGTGCCGGGCATGCCGGGCTCCAGCAGACTGGTGCGCCGAGGCGAGTTCGGCTTGAAGTAGGGGCCCTCTGTTTGCTCCGGGGTCGGGTGGTCGCCGTCGTCGCAGGACGGCGTGAGGTCCGGAGCCGTACCGCTCGCCGCCGCGGTGCGGGCGAGGGCCGGGCCGCCGGCCAGGGCGACGGGGATCGCGGCGGTGGCGGCGAGCGCCGCGCGCAGCACCGTCTTGCGGCGCACGAACCGGGGGGATTTCGCCTCGCGGTCGGCACCGGGGTCGTCCGGGCCCGCGCCGTGCCTGCCTGCTCCGTCCATGTCTCCTCCTCGTGGGGGCGGTGGGCAACGAAACTAGGCGCGCCCGGACGGAGCTTCGAGGGACTGATGGTGGCGGCTGTGGTGTTTTCGGAAGGCTCCCGGACTGCTTCCGGTCTCGCGCCGGAAGAACCGGCCGAAGTAGGCGGGGTCACTGAACCCGGTGCGCGCGGCGACCTGCCGGACCGACAACCGGGTATGGGCCAGGAGCTGTTGCGCCTGATACACGCGTGCCTCGATCAGAAGCCTGCCGGGCGGGCGGCCGATGGCGGCCCGCACCGCCTGGGTGAGGTACCCGGGCGTGACCCCCAGCCGGCCGGCGCACTGCTGCACGCTCCACCCCGCCGCCTCGGAGCGGGCGATCAGTTCCGTGAACGCCTCGGCCACGGCGGCCGCACGGCCCTGGGCACGCGGCCCGGCGCCGTGTCCGGCGGGCCTGGGGAGCCGGGCGGCGCGCAGGACGAGCACGTGCAGCAGGGACCGCAGCACGCTCTCGTGTCCCGCCGCGCACTGCCGGTGTTCCGCGACCAGTTCGGCGAACAGGCACCCGATCGCCCGGTCGTGCCCCGGATCCAGCGCGAACAAGCACCGCGTCCCGAGCTCCCGCAGCACCTCCCGGTCGCCGGGGTGGTCCACCAGGAAGTCGTCGGTGAACAGCACGAGCGATCCCTCCGGGCCCCGGCCGCCCTCCCAGTGGTGCACCTGACCGGGCAGGATCACGGCCAGCTGCGGAGGGCGTACCGGCCACCGGGCGAGATCGACGACGTGGGTACCCGAACCGGCGGTGACGTGCACCATCTCGTAGAAGGTGTGCCGGTGCGGCCGGTCCCACCGGGAGAGCGGCCCCACCTCCTCGAAGGAGCCCGTGGCGAACGGAGGGGCGCCCGGGCCGGCCACCTCCAGCCGGTGCAGCGCCACGTCCCCCGCGCCGGGGGGCAGGCTCGGAACTCCTGGTAAGACCGTGGTGCTGCGCATCGGGCGCGCTCCTTCCTCGGACACCGGCCGGGTCGCGCACATCCGTTCCCGCTCTGGTCTGCACCAACCCCTTGCCCCTCGCCCTCCGGCGTCGCAAGCTCCCTGCATGGAGCTGGAGTTGCGGCATCTCAAAACCATCCGGGCCATCGCCGACGCGGGCAGCCTGACCAGGGCGGCCACGGCCCTCGGCCTCGCCCAGCCCGCCCTCAGCGCACAGCTGAGACGCATCGAACGGGCCCTGGGCGGGGCCCTGTTCGAACGCGGCCGGCACGGCGTGCGCACCACCGCCCTCGGTGAGCTGGTCCTGGAGCGCACCCGGATCGTGCTGCCCGCGGTGAGCGAACTCCAGCGGGAGGCCGCCCGGTTCGCCCGAACCCGGCGGGTCGGGCAGCGGCTGCGTCTCGGCGGCACCCACGGACCGCTGCTGGGGGCGCTGGTGGACCGACTGGCCGACACCGCACCCGGCACCACCGTGACCACCTGCGCCTCCTGGTCGGAGCGAGAACTGGCGGAACTGCTGGCCGAGGGACGCCTGGACTTCGCGCTCACCGGCACCTGCGGTTCCGCCCCGCCGCCCGACCCGCCGCACCTCGTCTGGGAGGAGATAGCCGTCGACCCCGTCTTCGTCATGCTCGCCGACGGTCATCGGCTGGCCCACGAGCGGGAGATCGACCTGGCCGCGCTCGCCGACGAGGAATGGGCCTGCGTCCCCGGCGACGGCTGTTTCGCGGACTGCTTCACCGCGGCCTGCGCCCGCGCCGGCTTCACCCCGCGACGCATGTACGAGACGGACACCGCATCCTGCGTGCACCTGGTGCAGGTGGGCCGGGCGGTGGGCCTGTGCCGGGCCACGTTCCCGCCGACACCCGGTCTCGCCATCCGCCCGCTCATCGGGACGCCCCTGATGTGGCGTCACCTGCTCGGCCGTCACTCCGCCGGACAGCGGCAGGACACCGCGGACACCGTGCTGACCCAGGCCCGCGCGGCGCACGCGGGCGCGGCGGCCCGCAGCGACAGCTACGTGCACTGGCTCGCGCAGCGCCGTCCGGCACCGGACACCGCGCCCCGACCGGCGACGGCGACGGCGTCCCGAGCAGCTTCCATAACACGGGGACAGGGGGTCGGCTGACGTCTTACGGAGCGAGGCGGAGCCTTCCTACGGTGGCGCCACCCCACCGAATCCGAGGAGAACTCCCCATGCTCCAACGACAGCTCAGGGCCGCGTGCGCCGCCGTCGCGGCGGCGGGCGCCCTGCTCGTGGCCGGGCTCAGCGGCTCCGCGAGCGCCCTGCCGTCCCCCTCGTCCGCCGCCCCCACGGCGGCCGAGACCCTGCGCACCGACGCGGCCCCGCCCGGCCTCCTCGCCGCGCTCCAGCGGGACCTCGGCCTGAACCGGCAGCAGGCGGACCGCCGGCTGGCCAACGAGGCCGAGGCGGGCGCCACCACCGGTCGGCTGCGCACCGCCGTGGGCGCGCACTACGCGGGCGCCTGGGTGAGCGGCACGCTGTCGGACACCCTGACCGTGGCCACGACCGACCCGGCCGACGTGCGCGCCATCCGGGCCCAGGGCGCCGACGCGGTGGTCGTGGACCACTCGCTGGCCGCGCTGGACGCCGCCAAGGCGCGCGTCGACCGTGCCGCCGCGTATCACGGCACCACCGACACGCCGGTCTGGTACGTGGACGTACGCACCAACACGCTGACGGTGGAGGCGGTACGGGCGCAGGCCGCCCGCTCCCTGCTCGACGCGGCGGACGTCGACGCCTCCCTCACCCGGATCGTCCGGTCCACCGAGCAGCCGCGCCCGCTCTACGACCTGCGCGGCGGCGACGCCTACTACATCGGCAGCGGCAGCCGCTGCTCGATCGGCTTCCCGGTGACCCGCGGCACCCAGCAGGGGTTCGCCACGGCCGGCCACTGCGGACGCGCCGGCAGCAGCACCACCGGCTCCAACCGGGTCGCGCAGGGCACGTTCCAGGCGTCGGTCTTCCCCGGCAACGACATGGCGTGGGTGACCACGAACGCCAACTGGACGGCGACGCCGTACGTCAACGGCTCCAGCACGCAGGTCGCGGGGTCCACGCAGGCCGCGGTCGGCTCCTCCGTGTGCCGCTCCGGCTCCACGACCGGCTGGCACTGCGGCACGGTGCAGCAGCTCAACTCCAGCGTGACGTACCAGGAGGGCACCGTCGCCGGCGTCACCCGCACCTCGGTGTGCGCCGAACCGGGCGACTCGGGCGGCTCGTTCATCTCCGGCAGCCAGGCGCAGGGCGTCACCTCGGGCGGCTCGGGCAACTGCACGAGCGGCGGCACGACCTACTTCCAGCCGATCAACCCCATCCTCCAGAACTACGGCCTCACCCTGAAGACCACCGCCTCCGGCCCCGGGGACCCGGGCGACCCCGGCGACCCGGGCGGCACCTGGGCGGTGGGCACCGTGTACCAGGCGGGCGCGACGGTGACGTACGGCGGCGCCACCTACCGCTGCCTGCAGACCCATCAGGCCCAGCCTGGCTGGGAGCCCCCGAACACCCCGGCGCTGTGGCAGCGGGCGTGAGCGGCTGACCCGCCGGGCGGAAGGCGGCCCCGGTCCCCGGACCGGGGCCGCACCGGGATCTCCTGGCGCGACCTGCCGGCCCGTCACGGCCCGTGGAAGACGGTGTCACCCGCTTCCGCCGCTACGCCCCGGACGGCGTGTTCACCCGGTCCCTGCAGCAGATCCAGGCCCAGGCCGACGCGGCCGGTGACGTCGACCGGCTGGTCCGGATCGACTCCACCGTCGTCCGCACCCACCAGCACGCCGCCGCCACCGGCCGAAAAAAAGGGGGGCGGCAGCGGGCGGACGAACCGGACGATCACGCCCTCGGCCGATCCCGAGGAGGCCTGACACCAGAATCCACCTCGCCTGCGACGGCAAAGGACGCCCGCGCGCCGCCCTCCCGACACCGGGCCAACGTCACGACAGCACCTGCGCACGCCCTCCGCCGGAACGGACCCGCGTCCCCCGCACCCGCCCGGGCCGACCACGCCGCAGACCCGACCGGGAGACCTACCGCCGACGCAACACGACCGAGCGCTGCTTCGACCGGCTCAAAGGCCTCCTCGGCGTCACCACCGGACACGAGAAGACCGCCACCTCCCACGAAGCGGCGGTCCCCCTCGCCCCATTCCTGCTCTGGGCAAGATCCGTCTGAAGACGGACCCCAGGACCACGTCGCGCCGTCGGCCGTTGTGGCGGCCGATGCGCTCGCGGGCACCTCTTCCACCTCTGGCCTGGGCTCGCACCATGGGTGTGTCGGGTTGTTTGACGATTTCGTTCGTCGACGATCTGCGGTGGTCGGCCGTATCCCACGTGAGCGGATGCGGAACGGCCGGTCAAAGACGTGTTGCTACGCGGATCAGGTCGGCGGCTGCGCGAAGTCGGCTCTGCGACGGCCAAGCGATCACGGTTGTCACGGGCGGGGCGTCCAGGGCCGGCACGGCGGCGAGATCCCGGCGCAGGTCGGTGCCGGCAGACTCGGGGATGATCACGGTGGTGTGGCCGAGCGCGATCAGCTGGAAGAGCTGTGTCAGGTTGTGCACCTCTGGCCCTGGTCCCTCCGGGTAGCTGCCGCCGTGGTCCGGCCAGCGTGCCATCGGGAGTTCCGGCAGTGCGGTGACCTCGGCCACCCGGATCTGGGAGCGGCCGGCGAGGGGGTGAGAGGCGGGCAGGATCGCCACCTGTCCCTCGGTGTACAGAACTTCGGTGTCGAGTCCGGCCGCCGAGTCGAAGGGCAGGTGCAGCAGAGCCACATCGGCTTGCCCGTTGTGCAGCAGTTCCTGTTGCTGATGCGCTTCGCAGAGCAGCAGATCGACGGTGGCTGCGCCGGGCTCCGCGCGGTAGGCGTCGAGCAGTTTGGCCAGCAACTCGCCGGCAGTGCCGGATTTGACGGCGAGGACGAGGCGGGGGTGGCTTTGCGCGGCCTGCCGGGCACGCCGCTCGGCAGCGGCTACCGCGCTGAGGATCGAGCGTGCCTCGGACAGCAGGACGGCCCCGGCCTCGGTGAGCGTGACCCTGCGGCTGGTGCGCTCCAGCAGCGTGACCCCGAGCTGTCGTTCGAGCCGGGCGATGGCGCGGGACAGGGGCGGCTGGGCCATCTCCAGACGCTGGGCGGCCTTGCCGAAGTGCAGTTCCTCGGCGACGGCGACGAAGTACCGCAGCTCGCGTATCTCCATACATGCACGGTAACCGTGGGGAGGGCCGATTGATACCGTCCGGGTATCGCTGCGCTGCCGAGACGGTGTTGGTGCCTGGTCGAAGCGCAGCCATGCTCGGTCTCATGAGTGAGAAGACGATTGCGCTGGTCACCGGCGCGAACAAGGGAATCGGGTACGAGATCGCGGCCGGGCTGTCCGCGTTGGGTTGGAGCGTCGGTGTCGGCGCCCGGGACGAGCAGCGCAGGACGGACGCTGTGGCGAAACTGCGCGCGGCAGGCGCCGACGCGTTCGGCGTGCCCTTGGACGTGACCGACGACGAGAGCGTGACCGCCGCCGCGCGGTTGATCGAGGAGCGGGCGGGACGCCTTGACGTGCTGGTCAACAACGCCGGCGTCGCGGGCGGCCGGCCGGAGGAGCCTTCGACCGTCGACCTGGAAACCGTGCGGCGGCTGGTGGAGACCAACGTCATGGGCGTCATCCGGGTCACCAACGCGATGCTGCCGCTGCTGCGCCGCTCGGCGCACCCGCGGATCGTCAACCAGTCCAGCCATGTCGGCTCTCTGGCGCTGCAGACCACGCCCGGCGTCGACCTCGGAGGGATCAGCGGGGCCTACGCGCCGACGAAGACCTTCCTCAACGCCGTCACCGTCCAGTACGCGAAGGAGCTGAGCGGCACCGACATTCTGATCAACAATGCCTGCCCCGGCTACGTGGCCACCGACCTCAACGGGTTCAGCGGTACTCGGACCCCTGAGCAGGGGGCGGCAATCGCCGTCAGGCTGGCGGCCCTGCCTGACGACGGCCCCACCGGTCAGATGTTCGACGACAGTGGAGTCGTGCCCTGGTGATGTCCTGACGCGTTCCCGCTCGACCGGGCTGCCGCTCGACACGCCCCGCCGGCGTCGCGTGAGCAGCCGTCTGTCACGGCCTGAGCGCGGCCTCCTTCCTCCCCACTCGAACAAGAGCCCGTACTTGACCGCCCGGATGGGGAACCGCCGGCAAGAGATTGTCGTCGGCCGGGGAGCTGATGCCGACGACGTACACCCCGCCGTGGAGGGCGAAACCGTGATGCACAGCGTTCCGACCGGCCGGGGTGCAGAGAGCTTCAGCAGGGTGGGTGGTGCCGTCGTCGGCTTCGCTGGTCTCGATCTCGTACAGGGCGGTGGTCACGCGTTCACCCCCGCGATGGCGTCGGTCAGGAGCGTGACGATGTCGGCGCCCCGCCGTCCGGAAGCATGAGGCGTCCGGACGGCGGGGCTGAGGGATCGAGCGGGGTGTCAGGGCGCCATCAGCGATATCCCGAACGGCACGGCCTGCGGGGCCGATTCGGTGCCGTCTGCGGCCACGGCGGTGACGACGTAGTAGTAGTACGCCCGCGCCAGACCGGGGTCCTTGTACGTCAGTGCCGTCACGCCCGTGGCGATGCGGTGCTCAGGGGTGAAGACGTCCGAGCCGGACGTGGACCGGTAGACGTTGTACGAGACGGTCGCACTCTGGTCGCACGCTCCGACCTCCCAGTTGAGCTGGACGTAGTCCGCGCCCCTGCCGCCCCCGGTGATCCGGGGGGTGGCCGGTGCGGTCAGGACCGGGCAGGACAGGGTGACCTCGGCCATCGGCGAGAAGTCGGACCACTGGCTGTGCGTGCTGACGGCGCGTACCACGTAGTACCAGGTCTTTCCGGCGGGCACGTTCTCGTTCGTGAACGTCGTCCCGGTGATGAGCGGGGAGACCGAGTAGGCCGTCGTCGGGTCCGTGCCGGTCGTGCGGTAGACGTAGTAGCCGGCCACATCGGCCGACGTGCTCGCGGTCCATTCCACCTTGACGTTGCCGTTGTCGGCCGTCGCGGTGACCGAGGCGGGCGCGGCCGGCTTCTCGTAGACCGGCAGGCGCTTGCCGTAGACGGTGCCGTAGCCGGGCTCGGGCATGGGGGAGACGTTGCCGGCCGCGTCGACGGCGCGGACGGTGTAGCCGAACTGCACGTCGGCCGGGGTGCTGCTGTCCAGGTAGGTGCCGTCCCGCACCACGGCGATCTGCTCCCACGCGCCGAACATCGGCTTGCGCATGACGAGGTAGTGGTCCGTGTCGTCGGTGTTGGGCGTCCAGACGAGGTGCACACCGTCCGTGCCGTCCCAGGCGTCCAGGCCGTACGGCATGTGCGGCGGGGTGACGTCACGGGTGCGGGTGGCCGAGGCCGTCGCTGACGGGTCCGACTCCGTGCCGAGAGGCGTGACCGTCCTGACCTGGTAGGAGCGCGCTTCGCCGACGGGCGCCGCGTAGTCGTCATAGCCGGGGCCGGTGACCGGCGTCCCGGTCAACCGGGTCCACGGGCCTGCGGCCGAATCGGCGCCATAGACGTGGAACCGGTGGGACGCGTCACCGTCGTACCGCCAGCCGACGGTGTTGCGGTCGACCCAGCCGTTGGCGGAGACGGCCGTCGGCGGCAGCGGCTTGGCCTCGGCGGCGTCGAGCTGGATGAAGGCGGAGTACGCGGAGGCGTTGCCCGCGCTGTCCTTGGCCCGCACGCGGTAGTAGTAGGTCGTGCCCACGGCGGCGGACGGGTCGGTCAGGGCCGCGCTCTGCGTGGGCGTGCCGACCGAGGCGAACGGTCCCTCGGGTACGACGGCCCGCTGCACCTCGTAGGAGCTCGCCCCGCTCACCGGGGACCAGGAGAGCCGGGCGCCGGCGGACGGGTCGTACGTGGCCGTGAGCCCGGTGGGCACGGCGGGAGCCGTCCTGTCGGCGCTGACGACGCTCGTCACCGCGGACAGCGCGGAGACGTTGCCGGAGCGGTCGACGGCACGGAGGGCGTACTCGTAGGTGGTGCCGGTGGCCGGGGGCGCGTCGGTGAAGGTGGTGCCCGTGATCGGGGTGGAGTTGAGCAGGCTCCAGCTGCTGGTGCCGGCGATGCGGCGGTAGACGCGGTAGCCGGTCAGGTCCATCTCGTAGTTGCGGGACCAGGTCAGGCTCGTCTTGAGGGTGGACGCCGAGTAGCTGGACTTCACGCCGACCGGGGCCAGGGGGACGGTCTTGTCGTACGTGGCGCTGATGACCGGCTTGTAGGAGAAGGAGATGTTGGCGGTGCCGGTGAAGGCGGCGAAGTCCACACGCAGGGTGTGGGTCCCGCGCGGCATGGTGAGGCGTACGGTCTTCCGCTGGGTCGAGCTGACGTTGCGCCACAGGTCGATCTTGCGGTAGCCGTCGATGTAGACGCGGGCGCCGTCCTGGACGGCGACGCTCAGGTCGAAGGGGCCGCCGGAGCCGAAGTTGCGGGTGGTGGTCCAGCGGACGCCGAAGTAGTCCTTCGGCAGGGTCACCCCGGAGGGGTCGCCGTAGCCGTAGTTCTCGGCGACGGCGGTATCGCAGACAGTGGCCTTCGGCGTGCCGGAGAGGGTGGTGTTGGCGTAGTACTGGGCCTTCCACACGCCGGCCGAGCAGGTCACGGCCGCGTGCGCGGTCGCGGGGAAAGCGAGCCCGGCCAGGGCTGTGGCCAAGGAGAGCACGGCCGCACCACCTGTACGGCGCGCCGCACCGCAGGATATTCGCATCTACGGATGCTCACACTTTCGATGAGGAGATGAGGACAAGGCGTGTATGCCGCCCCAATGGTGCCATTGGAAAGATCACTTGCGATAGGTGCTTTGTGCGGTGAAGTCACCGATGAAACGGGGCTGCGCAGGGGACGAAACCCAGTCATCGAAGAGCGTTTTGTCCCGGCGAGGTTGTTTGGTGACGCTTCGGTGGCGAGTGGGTCTGTGACTGCTGGGGCGAGAGTGCTCAATGCGGGTCGTACGACAGGAGACGTCGCGCCTCGGTCCGTTCGAGTCGAGTCGCTCCTGTCTGATCGCAAAGCGCCCCCGATTGCCGCCGTTTGCTCCCTGGGGACGCACCATGCCCGACGGCACTACCGGAACATGACGCGACAGCGCCCATATCCCAGCGACCTCTCCGATGCCCGCTGGGGACTGATCGGATCCACGCTCACCGCCTGGCGAGCCGAAAGCAGAGTTAAGGGTCGGCGATCGCGCCGGAGTGCCGGCGCGATCGCCGGCACCGCCTACCGGGCCCGCTACGACGAGAGCGGACAACTGCGGCCCGGGCAGGCGGCGCAACGTGCCGTGCCCGCCTCGCCGTTCGTCGGGCGGGGGCCCGGGCTGCGGTGAGCCGGACGGCCCGGACTGTTTTTGCTCCGGGACGCACGCCTGAGGACGGTGTGCTTGGACGGTGTCAGCTCTTGGCCGGAGAGCGGCCTCATCTCAATTGGTACCAGTCGTCGCCGCCGGTTCGGAGCGAACGGCCGAGGTGGTCCTGCAGGTTGTTGGCGACCCATCGACGGCTGTCGTTCTCGTGCTCCCAGACGAAGATGTCGGGACGCTCAGGCCTCTGCACGAAGGCGAACTGGTCGCCGCCTCCGTTGTCCCCTAAGAAGAGAAGGGCGTTGAACGGCATGTAGAGCTGTGCGAACGTCTGGTCGGACCAGAAGGGCAGGTTCCGTTCGACGATCTGATCGATGGACCAGACGGTGTCCACGTGAGTGCGTCCGATCACCCCGTTGCTTTCGAGGAGCAATTGCCGAAGCTCCGTCGGCAGCGTTCGCCTCAGTCGCGTCTCCGCCGCAGCGAGATCGGATGCCTGGGCCGGTTCCCGGAAACCTACGCCGGGAAAGACCGATGGATCGTTCACCGGCTCCTGATGGCCGACCCGGAGAGCGACTGCTGTCTGCGGCTCCTGGAGGCGAACGTGTCGCATCCCCGGGTGAGCGACCTGGTCTTCCACCCCTCCGAGGCCCCTGCGGACGTGTCTGCGGAGCGGATTGTCGACGAGGCGCTGACGTACCGACCGATCGCGCTCTGAGCTACGGAGACGGTCAGCCGGCCGTGGGCTGCTGTTCGGCGCGGGCACGGACCGGCCTCCTGTCGCGGCCAGGGCCGGGCACCACCGCGGCTGGGCCCGTTCGGTAGCAGGCACGGGCGCGGGGCGGGTGTACACGGGCGGCCCCGCACGCGGGGTGGGTGCGGGGGCGGGCGGGCCGGGAGCGTGAGACCGGGCGGGCCCGGGCCCGGGAAGGCGTTCGCAGCTTCGGAAGCACGGTGCCGCCTCGCGAACGTCCGAGTGCCCGGCGTCCCCTTTTCGGGCTCCGGCGGCGTGGTGGTGGGCCCGCACGATCGTGGAGTCGACCGACGCCGGCCAGTCGATGTCTCCGGCCGCGTCCGCCTGGGCCTGCGCCGCCTGGAGCATCCGGGTGAACGTGCCGTTCTTGGCCCACCGGCGGAAACGGGTGTGCGGCGTGGCCCACGGCCCGTACCGCTCGGGCACGTCCCGCCAGGACACCGGCCGGGCCGCCGTCCGGCCGGCCGTGACGACAAAGAGACACCGGCGCCCCACGACCATGCTTCACCGATCACGCCCAGGGCCAGCTGCCACTTCTCCCCACACCCCACCCGGGCGGGGATGACACAGGGGCCACGACGGGCGACCTCGGCCGGATCAGCCTCGGGCACAGCCGAACCCCAGCCCGCCGGCACGAACAGCCACCAGCCGAACGCAGCCGAGGCCCAGCCGTGGGCCGGCTGCGGCAACACACCCACCTGACAGCCGATGACCTCACCCGTAGTGCCGGTGCACTGCCCCGACACACATGCCCAGGCCCTACTGATAACTGTCGTGGCCGGGCTCACCGTTCGGCCGGTAGACGCCGACGACGGTGCCGCCCTTCGTCGTCGAGACACTGACCGGCTCCAGCGCAGTGGGGACCGCTCCGCCGGCGAACAACCGCTTGCCGGTACCGATGATCACCGGATGGATGGTCAGCCGGTACTCGTCGACGAGGCCGTGCCGCATGAGGGTCTGGGCGAGGTCCCCGCTGCCGACGACGTTGATGTCGCCGCCCTCGGACGCCTTCAGCTTGCGCACGGCATCGACGACGTCGCCCTCCAGCAGCGTGGAGTTCTGCCACTCGACGGAGGTCAGGGTCCGGGACGCCACATACTTGCGCATGCTGTTCATCCGACGGGTGAACGGGTTGTCGGGATCGGCGGTCGGCCAGTACGACGCGAAGATCTCATACGTCTTACGGCCGAGCAGCATCGCGTCGGAGGGCTCATACCACCCGGCGATGACCGCGCCCACCTCGTCGTCGGCCACCGGCTTCTGCCAGCCGCCGTGCTCGAAGCCGCTCTCAGCGTCCTCGTCCGGACCGCCCGGCGCCTGCATGACGCCGTCCAGCGTCAGGAACGTGCAAACGATGATCTCGCGCATGGTGCGCTCCCTTCGTCGAAGGGCAGACCGCACCACCGCCGCAAACTCATCGGCAGAACTTCCCGGGACAGCACATCCGGCGCCAGACTGCGGTGACTCCCCTCCCCCGACGACCGCTCCCTGCTCGACGGGACTGCCGATGATCGACGCGGGAGGCGCCACGGCATGACGTGCTCCTTGCCCGAGCCGATACCGCCCGTCACCGACGGAACCGATCCGACTCGACGCGAGTCCCTGGAAGAGTTCCCGGAAGGCTTCGGGCTGATCGACAATGCGTCCTGAGCGGTTTCAGGGGGAGAACAGGACGCGCTTGCGTAGAGGCGGTGGCGCGTTCGGAGAAGTCGGCGAGCCCGTCGAGGAAGCGGTCCACGTCGTCGCTGGTGTTGTAGGGGGCCAGGCCCGCACGCGGGGCGGGGTCCTCGGGCTTGAGCGCGGTGAAGGGTTCGTGGGCGTAGAACGACCCGGCCGGTGCCACCACGCCGCGCGCGGCCAGGTGTGCCTGGACCTCGCGGGCGTCACGGCCTTCGATGGACATCAGCACGGTCGGTGTGCGGCCGGGGGCCTCCGCGTGCTGCTCATCAGGAACCGGCCCCGCGGAACCGGGCCCCGGCGCCCGGGGTCTCCGGGCACCGGCAGGCCGTTTCCGGGCAGTGAACGTCCGCGGTCATGTCCGATGCGCTTGCCACGGCATTCCTCGCTGCCGTAGGACCCGTCGCCCTCCCGGGCCGCCTCAGGACGAGACACGCCCCCGGACAAACCAACCCACGCCGACACGTGACACAGATCAGCAGACACACCTCAACCCGCTGCGTCCACGCCCACGACAGGGAGCCGGTGCCTGCCTGCCCGACCAGCCTGAGAGCCCCGTGGTCGTGGTGGCCGAACACGCGTGGACAAGCCCTCCCGGCGGCGCTGGGTCGTACGGTTCACGCCGCACCCAGCGGGTGTGGGGCCGGTACCCCGCAGGACACCGGCCCCACACCTTTGTGACGGGCTCGGGCGAACTGCCTGGCCTGGTCAGCCCACGAACTCGACCATCACGGTCGCCGTGCCGGGCACATGCCGGGCGTCGCCCGCGTAGGTGACCGTGTACTGGGGGTACGTGTTCCAGTCGGGCGGGGTGTCCTGGAAGCGGAAGGTGCCGTCCCGTGCGACCTTCACATCCGGCAGCGCCACGCCGCTGCGCGTCACCGTGACCGCTTTGCGCTTGGGGAAGGGGATCAGGGAGGTCAGCTTCCCCGTCACGGTGACCGGTGTGCCGACGGGGTTCGTCGGCGGGGCGGACAGAGTGATCGTGCTGGACGCCTTGGCGACGTCGGTGACGATGTCGAGAACGACCTCGCCCGAGTAGGGGAAGCGGGTGGTGAACAGCCTGTTGCCGTCGGGCGCCCAGGCCACGCCTCGGGCGAGCAGGTCCATGTACGGCCACGACAACGCGACCGTGCGGTACGGGGCGGTCTCTCCCGGGCGGTAGAGGTAGACGTCCCAGTCACCTCCCGCCACGTTCCCCGCGGCGACCGTGCCGTGGGAGTCGACTGCGACGGAGTTGGGGTACGGGCCGGTGTCGTACTGGACCTCCTGCGTCAGGTCCGACAGACGCCACCGCTGGTGGTAGTAGTGGGAGCCGCTCGCGGTGATCACGCTGCTGCCGTCCGGCGTCACCGCGACGTCATCGACGTTGCCGACGGCGTCGCTGTAGGCGCTCTCCTGAAGCGTTCCGGAGCTTACGTCGTACACGCGCATGCCCAGCGCGAGCTGGCTTTCCGCGGCGACGAGCCGGTCGGGCGCGCCCGGCGACGAGGCGAGTCGCGGTTTGCCGTACCAGACGGGGTTGTCGTCGAGGTCGACGGTCGGGGTCGCTCCGGCCACGGCGACCGACCCGATGCCGGCGTCGAAGACGGTGGCCTGGTAGCCGAAGAACAGCCGGTCACCGACGAGGGCGAGACTCTCCGGTTCGGTGTCGGCCCCGGTGGGGATGCGCCGCGTCTCGGTCAGGGTCGCGGTGTCGATGACGGAGATCGCGTCGGCGTCCGGGAGCGCCACGTACAGGGTGGACTCGTCGGCCGACTCCGCCATGCCGCGGGCCCCGTCGAGACCCTCCACCTTCTTCACGACCTGCCCGTCGTGGTCGGTGGCCAGTACCGCGTCGTCGCCGGGCGCGCTGACGTACACGTGCCGGCTGTCGGCGAGGGTCTGCCAGTGCGACCGCACGGGCAGGACGACGCCGCCCTGGGGCTGTGCCGCTGCCGTGCCGGGCACACCGAGCAGAGGGATCGACGCGGCCGCCAGGGCCAGCGCGACACCCGCCGCACGTCTTCGTATACGCACTTCGAGAACTCCTTCGGGTGCGGATCCGGCCGCACGGGCGCGCGGCCGACGGAGCAACTGTAGGGATCCGCAGTGCCATTGAGCCCGCGAAATAATCGCGGGCGGAGCCTCCGGGCACACCCACCTCCTGGACGCCGGCATCGACGCCTCCAACAGAGCCTCCACCGATCCCGGGACGGTTCGCACTGCCCGCGTCCGGTCGGCGTGACGAGGATGCCGAAGACCAGGACGATGATGATCGCGAGCGGCACCGCCCCATTGATCGTCAGCACGGACATCCCCCGTCCAGCGCGTACGCCTTGCGTCCCGGTGTGGTCAGCAGCGGCTCCTGAGGCAGCCTTGACGGCCGCTGTCGGCGGCAGAGCACACCTGGAGGTACTGACCACGAGCGTTGTCGGCAGTGGACAGGAACGCCTCCCGCCTCTGCGACCGTGGTCGGAGGAGTTCTGTGCTGACGCGAGCTGAACCGCACGCGCGTCACCTCACCCGTCGAGGCACGTCTTGGCGTAGGCCTGCCGGACGACCACAAGCTGCTCTGCGAACTCTTCCCAGCGTTCGCACCGGGCGACTTCCTGCTCCTCGGCGGACCTCAGCCCGACGCGGAGGCGGCGTGGGTGCAGGGCACTCGCGAGGAGTGGGAGGTCGTCGCCGAGTGGTGTGCTGATGCCGGTCTGACCGTTCCGCTCCAGCCGTAGCCGGCAGCAGGTGGTCTGCTGCCTCGGACAGCTTCCAACGGGGGCGGCATCTTCCTGTGGAAGACAGGCCCGACCGGTCCTCGGGAGTGGACGGTCACTGTCGCCTCCCGTAACGGCGGGTGGTGGCACTACACGGGCGGGGCGGTCCCGTTCACGGCTGATCTGGTCAGTGGCGCGCTGGAGCCGTGGGGCTGCCGAGTGTGCGGCCTGAGGTGAGCCGGGTCATGCGGTGAGTCGGCGGTAGCCGGTCAAGGCCGCGGCCATGCCGACGAAGGCGAGGAGGTGTTCGGCCTTGCGTGCGTGGCGTCGGTGCAGGCCTCTGCACCCGGCCGGCCAGGACACGGTCCGCTCGGCCCCCCACCTGGGGCGGCCCAGCCGCGTGGAGGACTCGATGCCCTTGCGGGCGATGCGGTGGCGGATGCCCCGCTGACCGATCCATCGGCGCAGACGGTCGTAGTCGTCTCCCTGGTCGGCGTAAAGCTTGGCCGGGCACCTGCGGCGCGGCCCGCAGCGGGAGCGGACGGGTGAGGTGCCCTGGACGAGCGGCTTCAGCCCGAGGCTTCGTGCAGGTGGGCGCCGGAGATGCCCAGCGAAAGCGGCAGCCCGTTCCGGTCGGTGATCAGGGGGATTTTCGATCCCGGCTTGCCACGGACGGTCGGATTCGGTCCGGTCAACGGCCCCCTCGTGCGGCGCGCACGCTGACGGAGCGGACGAGCGAGATCGTCGGCGTTCTGCCGATGTCCAGCTCCCCCCTCCGTGGGCAAGCCCGAGCGAGACGTCGCCGCGGATCGTTCGGGCGGGTCCTCATGCGACCCGCACTTCGGTGTTCTGGCCGACGTGCAGCAGCCATGTCCCGTTCTCCTGCTTGGTCATGACGTACAGCGGGGCGCCCTCCGTGTCGCCCTCTGCCGAGTGGTAGACCTGCCGGACCTTGACGGCCGCCACGTCGGGCCGCAGGAACTGCGTGTGCACTGCCTCGTAGGTGACCTCGCCGTCCCAGCTCGCGTCGGGCAGGACGGTGCGAGTGAACTCCGCGATCGCGTCGAAGCCGATGAGAACCTTGCCGTGGGCGGTCGTCCAGAGGGCGTCGGGGTGGAAGAGCGCGAGGAACCCCTCGACGTCCTTGGCGCGCTGAGCGCGCTCGACGGCGGCCACGACCTCTTCGATGGCCTTGATGTCTGCGGTTTCGGTGTTCATGCAGATCATCCTGAGACCTCAAGTCAGCTTGAGGTCAAGGGCCGCAGTCGCCGAGACCTCCCGGACAGGTCCTTGGTTGATCGTTTCAGTATGAGATTGCCCGGTGGAGGGAGTCGTGATGGGGCGTCAAGGCGCTGAAGGACCTGGGTGAACTCGTCGCCCTCGACCATGCCGAGGCCTCGGTCGTGTCGCTGATGCCGACGTCGCGGACGACGAGTCCGTCCGAGCACCAGAAGCAACGCTCCACGATGCGCTGCGAGATGCCGAGCGCGTCGTCGGCCGCGCGGCCGACGAGGACGTCACCCTGCGGCTTCCCCCGACTGACACGGAGCCCGGCACGGGGAGGCCCTCACCAGGTGCGCCGCGGCGACCGTCGGGCGGGAGTTCTAGGGGTGAAGGGGACGCCGCACCGTCGTTCCCCGGCTCCCCCTGCTGGCACTCTGCTGGTGGTGATCGTCAACGGGCCCGGCACCGGGCGCGGGACCGTGCCGTCCTGCTGCCACGACCGGCGACATCACCGCGGGAAGACAACGGGTTGCAGGGGGGACGAGCGTGGCAGCAGGACATACCGTCGGCGACACACGCACGGAGCCGGCCGCCGCGCACCGGCCGGCCGACGGCGGGAAGGCGCGCGGGGTGCCGCGCCACGTCGCCTGTGTCATGGACGGCAACGGCAGATGGGCAGCGCAGCGGTCGCTGCCACGCACCTCCGGGCACCGTGCGGCCGAGACGACGGTCATCGACGTCATCGAGGCCGCGCGGTCGGCGGGCGTGGAGTGGCTGAGCATGTATGCCTTCTCCACCGAGAACTGGACCCGTCCGAGCGCCGAGGTCGACTACCTGATGCAGCTCGTGCGCGGGGTGGTCCGCAAACACGCGCCCCTGCTGCACGCGCGCGGCATCCGCTGCCGCTTCCTCGGGGTGAGCGACCCGAGGATCCCCGCCGAGCTCAGGCGCGACTTCACCGACCTGATGACGCTGACCGGCGGCAACCGGGGCATGACCCTGACGGTCGCCTTCGACCACGGCGGTCGCCGCGACATCGTCGAAGCCGCCCGGTCCCTGATCCGCGCCGGTGTGTCCGCCGACGCGGTCGACGAGCGGGCCTTCGCCGCGCACCTGCCCTTCCCGGACACGCCCGACGTGGATCTGGTCATCCGCACCTCCGGCGAGCAGCGCATCTCCAACTTCATGCTCTGGCAGGTCGCCTACGCCGAGTGGGTCTTCCCTCCGGTCCTCTGGCCGGACTTCCGTGCCCCGCACTTCCTCGAGTGCCTGCACACCTACCAGCAGCGCGACCGCCGTTTCGGCGGCGTGCTGCCGCAACAGAACGGAGCCAACTGACCATGTCCAGCCCAGCAGGCGGCCGCCCCGGCGACACCCCTCATGAGCATGCCGGTCACCAGGACGCCGCGAGCGGCCAGGAACCGATGTTCGGGGCCGGCTCGCAGTTCCGGAAGTTCTTCAACGACCCCCGATGGGCGCTGGCCCTGATCCGCGCCACGGTGCTGGAGGCCGCGCACCCGCAGGTCGGTGCCGCGTTGATCGACAACTCCACCTTCGTCACTCACCCCTGGCGACGGTTACGCAACACCTTCCGCAGCGTGCAGCGCATGTTCGCCGAGGACGAGCGGGAACGGCTGCGAGAGGCGGCCCGCCTGAACCGCCTGCACGCCCGCATCGCCGGCGCCGACGGCCGCGACCGGCCCTACGACGCGATGGACCCCGAAGTACGCGCCTGGGTGGTGACGACCCTGTTCGAGAGCGCCGTCACCATGTACCGCCTGTCCGGACAGCCCCTCCAGCAGGAGGAGATGGAACGGCTCTACGCCGAATGCCGGGCGTTCCTCACGATGCTGGGTGATGACGGCGGCCATCTCCCCGCCGACGTGGCCGACTTCTGGCCGTACTACGACCGCGTCGTGGCGGAAGTGCTCGAGAACACCGACGCGATGCGGATCATCCTCTTCAAGCTCTTCGACCATCTGCCGGTCCCGTCCGTCCTCGGCGGGTTCCCCACCCTGTGGGCCGCGGGCCGCAGCCTTGCCGGTCCGCTCCTCGGCGCCGTGACGGTGGCATCCCTGCCGGAGTCCTTCCGCCGACGCACCGGCCTGCCGGAACTGCCCGGCGCGCAGGCCTTGATGCAGGGCGCCTACGTGACGGCCGGGCTGACCCGCTTCCTGCCCGAGGGCTGGATCCGCGCGGACGCCATCGCCGACCTGCTCACGCTCTCCCCCGACAGCGACGACCCGCGCATGCGAACGATCACCGAGCTGAACAAGCAGATCAAACGGGCCGGTGCCCTGATCCGGCTGATCTCCCCGCTCCCGCTCCCGCGTGAGCCCGAACCCGAGAGCCCGGTCCAGCGCAGCGCCGAGGAGTTCTTCGGCGAGGTGCTCGACCAGACCGGCGACGGCTTCCTGGACTGGCCCGACCTGGCCGCCATGGCCCGCGAGCTGTCCACCCGCCTTGATCTGGACGAGCCCCAGGAGACCAGGCTCTACAACGCCTACGCCGACTGGTGGCGGGAGCTGCAGTCGCACCTCGACACCGACGGCGACGGCCGCATCAGCCGCCAGGAGTACGCCGCCGCCGTCCCCTCCCTCGCCGGACCCGCACTGATCAAGGTCGCCGAGGTGCTCTTCGACGCCACCGACAAGGACGGCAACCAGCGCATCGATGCCGACGAGTACCGCGCCCTGTTCCGCGCGGGCTTCCACCGGGACCTCACCACGGAGGACGGCACCTACAGCCGCAGCGCGTTCATCAACGACTTCCTGTCCTTCATGTCCGGCCGCCACCGCACCACCCCCTACGACCCGCTGCTCACCCAGGCCTGAGCCTCCGCCCGCGAGCCCGGGCGTCCGGAACGTGCCCCGATCCGGTCGCCCGGGCTCGGGCCGCACCCGTCAGCGCCCGAGCGGCGAGGACACGACGGGGCGGCCACCGCGGCCGCGGAACGCTCAGCTCGTCCTTCAGCCGGTCCGGCGCCTGACGCACCGCACTGACGCGTCGGCACTGCCGGGCTGCGACCCGCCGGCCGTCACCACGCTGGACCGGGTGCTCGGCGGGGCGCTGAACCGGGCTGAGCGGACCGGCTGTCAGTGCCGTGTGAGACATTGCGGAACGTGACGGAGATCAACGCACCCCTGGCCGGTCTGGACGCGATCGGCTGGTCCGAACTGGAGCACGCGTACGGGCCCGCGGACGACGTGCCCGGGCAGCTGCGCGCCCTGTGCGCCGAGGATGCCGAAGCGCGGCGCGAGGCCCTGCACGCCCTGTACGGCAACATCTTCCACCAGGGCAGCCGCTACCCGGCCTCTGCCGCCGCGGTGCCCTTCCTGGCCCGCATGGCGGCCGACGTCACGCTGCACGACCGCACCGAGCACCTGGAACTGCTGGCGGCGCTCGCCATCGGCTACGACGAGGCGCATCTGCCCGTCGGCCTGGACATCGCGGGCTGGCGGCGCGAAGCGGCGGAGTTCCGGGGGCAGGACCCGGAGGAGATACGCGCCGAGTACGACGCCTGGGTCGAAGCGGCGACCGACGAGGGCGAGCGCCGGGTGCGCGAGATGCGGCGCGCGATGTTCGACCACGCGCAGCAGCTGGAGGCCGTGGAAGCCGAACTGGGAGCCTACGACGCGGTGCGGAGCGAGGTTCCCGTCCTGTCCGCATTGCTCGGCGACGACGATCCGGACGTACGCGCCGCGACCGCCTACCTGCTGGCCTGGTTCCCCGAGGAGGCCGGGGACACGCTGCCGCGGCTGCTGGACGTGCTCGACGGCGAGACGGAACCGGCGGTCGTGGCCACCGCGCTGGTGTCCGCCGGGCTACTGGGCGACGCCGGGCTCGTGCAGCGGCTGACTCCGTTCCTCACGGACGGGGAGCCGGTCGTGCGGTGGGCCGCAGCGACCGCCCTCGCCCGGCTGGGCGCCACCGGCGCCGAGCACGCCGTGAGCGCCGGGGTGCTCGCCGAGCTTGCGGCCACCGAGGCGGAGCCGCCCGGGGCCGGGGTCCTGTTCCACGAGGGCGACCTGCGGGGGTACGCCGCGACCTCGCTCACCCTGCTGGCCGACCGATTCCCTGAGGAGGCCCTGGACGCCGTGACCGACGGCCTGTCCGCGACCTCCGGACCGGCCGGCTTCCCGGTCGCCATGGCGGCCCTGCGGCTGGCCTTCGGGGAGCCGGGACCAGACGGCCTCCCGGAGTTCGAGGAACTGGACGAGCGGCAGCAGCGGCTGATACGCACGCTCGGCTCGTTGGACGCGGACACCTGGCGTTGGGCGAACTTCTGGGAGATCGTCCGCAGATGGGGTCTGCCCCAGCAGCGCGAGGCGATACGCGCCTACGCCGGGATGCCGGAAGAGTGATCGCGCAGATCACGGCTCATGGCTCATGGCTCATGGCTCCGTGAACGTACCGCGTCGCCCGGCCCCGGGTGCCGACCGGACGGCCCCGCCCGTGTTCACCCCTGCCGCGGCGCTGCTCGCCGCCCGAGGGTCTTCGTCCGCCTCGAAACCCCGGGAGATCGCGGCCGGTTCCGCGACAGCACAGGCACCTCGTGCACCTCGGGTACCTCGTGCACCTCGGATGACCTTGCCCGAAGCTGCGGCAGGTGCAGCATGGTCGGCTGGAGGTCTCGATTCCGCAGCGGCACCACCAGGTCACCGGGGCGAGAGCCGCCCCCTGGACAGTCGAGCCTCCCGCCCCGCGCACGAGCCGTCGGTGAGTCCTCCGCCTCGTGGACCGTGGCCGGTATGCCGTGGACGTGCAGAACGCGAGCCGGAGTCAGTCCCCCGAGCCCGGCGCCGGTGATCGTGACGTCAGTGATCATGCTGCTTCCTTACCGGTCGCACGCCTGCCGCGCGGCACCCGGCTGGCTCCCTGGAAAGGTGCCGGAGCCGGCCGGCGAACCGCCGCCATCGGACCGACAGCCCCCGATGGGTGCCCGAGACCGCGCTGCGGAGCGGTCTCAACGCAGCCGGCGCGCGCGCAGCACCAGGTCGTGGGTGTGGTGCGCGCCGGCGCCGCCGTCGGGTACTGCGCGTGGCCGCTGTTCGTCCACCTCCACCACCCAGTCGTCGTCGAGCCGAGCGGCGACCATGGAGGGCCAGACGTAGTCGGCCGGGTCGAAGTCGCTGTCGTGCGCCTGGTGGGTGTCCATTCCTGCGTGGTGCACGAGCAGCAGCAGCCCTCCGGGCGCGACGGCCGCGAGCAGCGCTCGCTCGGCCGCGGCGTCCGGGGTGCGCAGCAGGGCCGGATACTGCGCGGAGACCAGGTCGAAGGAGGCCGGCGGGAGCGCCGCCTCCGTCAGTCCCGCGTGTACCCAGCGGACGGTGACGCCGGCGTCCCGTGCGTGTCCGGCCGCCCGCTGCAGCGCCACACCGGAGACATCGAGCGCGGTCACCTCCCAGCCGCCGCGCGCGAGCCAGACGGCGTCCGCGCCCTCGCCGCAGCCGACGTCGAGCACGCGTCCGGGGCCGAGTCCGGCGACCTCGGCCACGAGCGCACCGTTGGGCCGGCCGCTCCACAACTGGTGCCGGTCGGCGTATCGGTCGTCCCACTCCGCGCGCACCGCGGGATCCCCCACGTACGCATCGGCGGTCGAGGGCATGGCGGACACGTACGGTTCTGCTGCGATGTCGTCGGTCATGGACCCACCGTCGCCCAGCGGCTCCCCGCCACGCCATTCCTGTTGCCGATCCGGCAAAACGCCCACGGGGGCGGTGGAACTCCGTTGCCCGCCGGCAGGGCATCATCGTCGGCAGCGACCTGCGGGTCCCGCGAGGCCGGCATCGAGGGTCCGGCTCTTCGAACCCGGGAACCTTCATCGGCTCGGTCCTGGATCCGTTCGGGTACGGGCGGGCCGGCTCCGACGGCACCACCACCATCGACCGCACCGGCCGGAGCCCGGTCTGCGACCAGCGCCTCAGGACCGGTGGCGCCATGGTGAGCGAGAAGGTCCGGCCGCAGTTCGGCGTCTCCGCGATCCGGTCCACGTCATGGCGGCTCCAGCCGGTCCGGGCGGGCACCCTCGCCGGGGGCGTCCCGCGGACCACCACCGAGGCCGCCGCGACACGTCGGGCCGCCCGGTGTGGACCCGCTCACCGCCCAGGACCTGGCGGTGAGCGTGATGGAACCGTCTGCTGCCGTGGGCACGGTCGCACCGAGGGCGCTTCGAAGCTCTTCCCTTTCGTTCGGGGAGAGGGCGGCAACGTAACCCGGTGCAGGGCCCTGCCCCGCCATGAACGGCTGCCAGAGGTCGTCGAAGTCGGCGAACACCGTGGGCACCTCGAACGAGGTCACGGCCACATCGAGGAGTCCTGAGTCCGCCCACAACGTCCGCAACGGCTCCGGCCGGCAGACGGGGAACCGACGGCCCTCGTCCCGTGCTGCCGCAGCGGGATCCACTGAGGAGGCCGCGTCCCAGAACCGGCGCAGCAAGGCCATTTCCCCGGCGTAGTCCCACACATAGGCTGCCACCAAACCGCCCGGTCGGACGGACCGGACCATTTCGTCCACGGCTCGGCCCGGCTCGGGCAGGAAATTCAGGGTCAGAGCGCTGACGGCCACGTCGCACGCCGCATCGCGTACGGGCAGCGTCACCGCGTCGCCTACGGCGAACCTCGCCGAGGCGGGAGCCGCCGCCGCGGCCGCACCCACGAACGCCTCTGAGCGGTCGATTCCCAGTACCGCCCGGGGCCGGCACCTGCTGCTCACCACTGTGGTGAGTGCGCCGGTACCGCAGCCCACATCCAGCCACCGCAGATCGGCGGAGCAGCCGAGCCAGGAGACGAATGCCTTCGCGACGAGACGACTCCACCGGCCCATGTACCGCTCGTAGGCGTTCCCGGACGCCCACACGTCGAAGCGTTGCTCGCTCATGTCGTCCATGGTCCCGGCTCGGTCACCTCATCGCAGGAACAGGCTGAACGCCAGGAAGTGTCGGATGTGCTTCCGTGGGCCCGCCGATCCGAGGGCGGATCCGGGCGGTGGCGGCGCGACTCGGTGTGAGGGGCGACGTCGCCCGCAGGTGCGGCAGTGCGGTGAGGACGGTTTCCTCGGGGCCGCAAGGCAGCAGGACGCGGGAATCGAACACCTTTCTCAACGGCACAGGAACTTCGTGCGTTGCGGAACGCCGGCCCGTCCCCCGACCAGTGGCCGCTCTGAAAGGGCTCAGTGGACGAAAAAGCCGGCAACCGGGCACTGACTCCGGTTCTGCCTGGCGGACTCCGGTCCGTAACGCTGCAACCGCTCGCCGAGCAGCACCGCGCAGGCCGCGACGGACAGCGCCCCGACCGCACGCCCACGGGACTCGGGCGCGAACAGGCCCACCGCGACCGGTCCCGTCCCGGCCCAGAACAGCGCCTGGGCGAGCGCCGTCAGCAGCCGTGCCGCGAGGAGCGGCCCGTAGGAGGTCGACGGCGCCGCGACCAGACCGGACACGACGAGCGCGGCCAGCAGTCCAGTGAGTACGTGCCGTCGGGGCGCAGCCCGCACGCAGTGAGCGAGGGGAACAGACGCCACAGCCACCGTCACGCCGTGACCGGTGACCAGGAGACCGACCGCTGACAGGGACACCCGAGGGCTCTCGGAGATGAGCTCCAGGAGGCCGACCGGCAGGTTCTCCGCGGTGTTGAAGGTGAAGGCCTCCAGCATCAGGGCCATGAGCACTGCCGGCGCGTGCCGGGGAGCCGGTTGCCCTGTGACCGCACCGCTTCTTCCTGCCCTCGCCCGCCGCAACGGAATTCGTCTTCAGGTCCGGGCGCTGCCGGCGTCAGGACGCGCAGACAGCGGCGGTCGGCCAGGGTCGAAGGCAGACGCTCGGGGCGATGGCCGTACCTGCGGGTCAGGCCAGGGGTCTGCTCCGCGAAGGTCTGGCGCGGACCCTTGGTGTGCCGGCACCAGAACCGCCGGCGGGCGGGGCATTCGATCGGCCTTCAGGCAGACGCGGACGCGCGCTCGTATGCGCCGAGGTCAGCCGGTGCGGCGGGAGCGGGCCAGAGCCAGCCACCCGAGGACCGTGGCGATCAGCCCCAGGAGCAGGGCCCCGGCGCCCGCGACCACTCCGTTCCCGGTGCCGGGGCCACCGTCGGCGACGGCCAGGTTCAGCGTGCCACCCACCACGGCGATCGGTCCCGCCACCAGGGCCGCGACCGCCCCCTTCGTCCCGCCGTGGCCGATACAGCGGCTTGAGCGGGCCAGAGCCAGCCGGCCGACGACCACGCCGGCCAGCGCCAGCAGCGCGGCCGCGGTCGCCCAGAATCGCGCGGCGGTCAGGGTGTACGCGCCGGCCTCGGCCGCCCGGGCCGAGGCGTGCGCGGCCGCCGGTGCGGCGAGTCCGATGCCTGCGAGCAGGGCGGCTGCGGCTGTGGCGAGCAGGCGACGAACAGACATCAGGATGCTCCTTCTCTTCCTGCGACGGGGTGTGGCCCGAGCATGTCTGCCGGAACCGCCCCCGTCGTCCGGCGGGCGGAGACACTTCGCGCTGCCGCCGATGCCGCATCCGGCTGCCACGGACGCCGCAGGCGCCGCGAAGGTACTGCGGGGGCGGTAGTCGGCTGCTCGTCCACGAGGGGGACTCGCCCGCGGCGGCAGCCAGCTAAGGTGCGCGCATGAGGGCAGGTGAGACCGGTGTCCGGGACCGTGTCGGAGACTGGGTCATCGCTGTGGGCGTGGCGGCGGCGCTGCTGGTCACCGGGCTGTCCGAGCGGCACTCCCCCACGAACCTCGGCCTGCTCGGCTACGCGCTGCTGACGGCCGGCGGCCTGGTGCTGGCCGCGCGCCGCCGGGCTCCGGTAGCCGTGCTGGCCGTCGCCGGCCTGTGCGCGGTGGGGTACCAGGCGGCCGGTTTCGACGTGCCTGCTGTCGCGTACCTGTTCGCGGTGTACGCAGCCGTACGGGCGGGACACCGCACCATCACGGTCGCGGTGAGCGTGGCCATGCTGGCCGCTCTCCCCTTCGCGGCCCTGGCCTCGGGCCTGCATGACACGGGCGAGGCGTTCGCGCGGGCCCGAGGCGCCCTGGAGCTGGCCTGGCTGATCGCGGCCGGTGCCGCTGGTGAGGCGCTGCGGCAGGCCGAGCGGCGCGCGGACGAGGCCGAGCGCACCCGGGAGGAGACCGCGCGGCGCCGCGCCGACGAGGAGCGGCTGCGCATCGCGCAGGAGCTGCACGATTCCCTCACCCACCAGATCTCGGTCATCAAGGTGCAGTCCGAAGTCGCCGTCCACGTGGCCCGCAAGCGTGGCGAACAGGTACCGGAGGCCCTGCCGGTGATCCAGGAGGCCGCACGTGAGGCCACCCGGGAGCTGCGCGCGACCCTTCAGGCGCTGCGCGACGACGACACGGCCCCGCCGCGCGGCCTCGACCACGTCCCGGAACTGGTGGAACGAGCGAGCAGGACCGGCCTGGAGGCGACGCTGACGATCGAGGGACAGCGGCACGACGTGCCGGCCGCGGTGGGGCGGACCGTCTACCGGATCGTTCAGGAGTCGCTGACCAACATCGCCCGTCACGCGGACGCCGGCACGGCGTCGGTCCGGATCGACTGCCGTCCGGACGTTCTCGCGCTACGCATCGATGATGACGGCAGGGCGACGCCGGGCACTGCGCCGAAGCCCGGCGTGGGGCTGCTGGGCATGCGCGAACGCGTCACCGCCCTCGGCGGCCGGCTGCGGGCGGAACCGCGCGGCGAGGGCGGCTTCACCGTTCAGGCCGAGCTCCCCCTGGACCGAAGGTCATGATCCGTGTCCTGCTGGTCGACGACCAGCCGCTCATCCGCAGCGGATTCCGCGCGCTCCTCGATCTCGAAGACGACATCGAGGTGGTGGCCGAGGCCGCCGACGGCAACGAGGGCCTGGAGCTCGCCAAGGAGCACCTGCCCGACGTCGCGCTCGTCGACATCCAGATGCCGGTCATGGACGGCATCGAGGCGACCCGGCGCATCGCCGCGGACCCGGCCCTGGCCGGGGTGCACGTCGTCATCCTGACCAACTACGGCTTGGACGAACACGTCTTCGACGCGCTGCGCGCCGGCGCCGCCGGATTCCTGGTCAAGGACATCCTGCCGGAAGACTTCCTGCACTCCGTACGCGTCGCCGCGCGCGGCGACGCCCTGCTCGCACCGTCCATCACCCGCAAACTGATCGACCAGTACGTCGCCCAGCCGCTGTCCACCGGCACCGGCACGGGGCTGCAAGAGCTGACCCGCCGCGAACGCGAGGCCGTCGTGCTGGTCGCGCACGGCCTGTCCAACGACGAGATCGCGGGCCGTCTGGTGATCAGCCCGCTGACCGCGAAGACCCACATCAACCGGGCCATGGCCAAGCTCCGTGCCCGTGACCGCGCCCAACTCGTGGTCCTCGCCTACGAATCCGGCCTGGTAGGCGCACGCGGCACTTGACGCCGGCGGTCCGGGTCCGTGCCCCCCTGCTGATGATCCTCACAACGGCGCCCCTCACAAGCCGCACCATGCCCCCGCTGCAACCGTGAGTGACCCGACCGTGGGCCTGACCACAACGGGTCGGCACACTGTCCCCGGGCGCTCGAGGCCCCGAGCCCGTTACGTCCGGTCAGCACGAAGGGTGAGTACGGCCGTCCCACAACTGCTGGTCATGGGTGACGTACCTGGTCGCTTGAGCTGGTTCAGCTGGGCAGGTGAACTCGCTCCGCGAGTGGTCTCGTGGCCTTCGTTCATCGACCGTCGGCGTTGTCGGTGCCTCGGGACACGGCGCGGAGCGATGGGCCGGACGGAGATCGTGAGGGACTCGCGGCCATGGGGGGTGGGAAGGTCCCCGGCATCCAGCCCGGGACCGGATCGGTGTCCGTGTCCCCGCCCCCCGGCTCCGCCCACCGGAGTCCGGACTGTGCGGTGAACGGTGCAGGTGGCCAACCGTGCCCTCCGAAAGGCCGGCCACGAGTGGGACGATCTTGTCGTGACCGGTGTGATCACGGCGTCGGCCCCTCCTGGACGGCCCGTTCACCGGGCCGGGGTACCGAAGCCGGCCGCGGCGGTGACGCTCGGGTGGCTCGACGGCGACGTGGGATGCGCCCGGCACCTCGACGGCCTTCCGGCGCCCACGCGTCGGTGGAAGAAGCGTTGCAGGGCCGGCAGGACGGCCTTGTCGGCGCCGGCCACCAGTACCCGGGAGGGGATGGTGTGCCGGGCGTCGGCGTCAGTGAGCTTCTTCAGCGTTGCCGCTCCAGGGTGAGGACGGCTTTGGTGATTGACGTCATCCGGTTGGGGCTACATCGCGATCTGCGGAAGATCCGCC